>NZ_CP046155.1:3600000-3900000 GCF_016403105.1 Leptolyngbya sp. BL0902 | reverse complement strand
AAAATCGGCAATTCCAGGTGAGAATCCACCGCCGTATCACCGTGGCCAGGGAAATGCTTGGCGGTGGTGAGAGCACCCTGACGCTGGGCACCGCGCACAAAGGCCGTGGTCAGAGCGGCGACGATTTCCGGGGTATCCCCAAAGGCCCGCACGTTGATCACGGGGTTTTCAGGGTTGTTGTTGACGTCGGCCACCGGAGCCAGCACCCAGTTTAGGCCAATGGCCAGGGCTTCTTCGGCGGTGACGGCACCCATCGCTTCGGCGTAGGCTTCGGCCTGGGGTAAGTCTCGCTTAGCGATTTCCGCCAGGGCCATGGGGGGCGGAAACCAGGTGGCTCCACTGAACCGCTGACCCACGCCTTCCTCGATGTCCGCCGCAATGAGCAGGGGCACCGAGGCCAGGGTTTGCAACTCCTGGGTTTTGAGGCCCACTTCGGCGGCACTGCCCCCCAGCAAAATCACCCCGCCCACGCCGAGGTCGGCAATGTAGTGGTGCAAGGTGGCTCGGTCGGCTTCCCAGGCGGGGTAGCGAATTTCGTGGTCAAACAAATGGCCGGAGGTACGCACCACCACCATCTGCGCTACCTGTTCCTCCAGGGACAGCGCATCGGGGGAGGGCATGATGGCACTGGGGGCCGTCCTCACGCCAGATCGTCCTCGGCGTCCTCGGCACTGGGAATAGCCTCATCGAGGGGGGCTTCATCGGATTCGTCCTCTTCCCCCGCCTCAAACCAGGCGTCATCCATGCCCTTTTCCTCCCGCTCCTGGCTGAGCTGGTTGATCAGGGACAGCACCCGCGTGCCCCGCTCCATGGAGGTGTCTTCTTTGAACAAAATTTCTGGGGTGCGCCGCAGCCGGATGCGCTGGCCCAGTTCGCTCCGCACAAAGCCCGTGGCCGCCTTCAGCCCTTCCATGGTTTCGGCGCGGGCTTCCTCGGTGCCATAGATGCTGACAAACACCTTGGCGTGCTGCAAATCCCCCGACACATCCACATCGGTAACGCTGACCATGCCAGCGCCCACCCGGTCGTCCTTAATGTCGCCCATCAGCATGTGGCTGACTTCGCGCTTAATCAACGACGCCACCCGCTCCACTCGACGATTATTGGCCATCGCCCCGTTCTCCAACGTGCTAAACAATCTTCTCGACGGGGTTTACCCCCTAGGCGGCACCCAAGCCCAGCATGGCCCGCAGGGTAAAGGTGAGGAACAAGAACCCCGCCACCACGGCCCCCACCAACGCCACCGCCGTGGTCGGACGCTGGAACAATGGCACGAGCGGCTGCACGGCATTGTAGAGAATCCCCAAGGAAAAGGAGATCAGGTAGCGCGGATAGCGAAAAACGTTCTCAAAAAACTCTTTCATGGCGGCGTTTTAACAGGGGCAGGTGAGGGCCACAGGATACCGTTATCCAAGCTTTGCCCGCATTCCATCCTAACCCAAGCGCCCTATGGTTCTGGGTTCCTCTCCCAAAAAGTTATTTCCCGACTCCCGACTCCCGACTCTCGACTCTCGGCATTGGTGCATTGCTTCGCGAATGCACCCTACGTGCCCGACTCCCGATTCTCGACTCCCGACTCCCGATTCCCGACTCCCAACTCCCCCACCGTACTAAAGTGGATCAGTAACTTCCAGTCACCCCGCTCACCCCTGTACCATGGCTTCTTCTCCGTCGTCCCTGTCCAACGCTGTGCCCATCGATCAAATTCGCTACAACGATCAGGGCTTGGTGCCTGCCATTGTGCAAGACCATTTGGACGGCACGGTATTGATGATGGCCTGGATGAATGCGGAATCGCTGCAAAAAACCCTGGAAACGGGCGAAACCTGGTTCTGGAGCCGTTCGCGGCAGGAATTTTGGCACAAAGGGGCCACCTCTGGCCATGTGCAGCGGGTGCAGTCTATCCGCTACGACTGCGACAGCGATGCTCTCTTGGTGACGGTGGATCAAGTCGGCGATGTAGCCTGCCACACGGGGGAACGGAGTTGCTTCCACCAGGTTGGTGAGGGCAAGGTGGCTCCTCCGGCGGATATGCTGTCCCAGGTGTTTGGCGTCGTGTGTGATCGGCGGGACAACCCCAACCCCGATTCCTACACCTGCAAACTGCTGGCCGGGGGCGACAACAAAATCCTCAAGAAAATTGGCGAAGAAGCCGCCGAAGTGGTGATGGCCTGCAAAGACGACGAC
Organism: Leptolyngbya sp. BL0902; assembly: GCF_016403105.1. NCBI lineage: Bacteria > Bacillati > Cyanobacteriota > Cyanophyceae > Leptolyngbyales > Leptolyngbyaceae > Leptolyngbya > Leptolyngbya sp. BL0902. The sequence continues at coordinate 3,897,813 of NZ_CP046155.1, read as the reverse complement.
CCCACCGCCATCGCTGGAGAAGTGGCCGACCTGTTCTACCACACCCTCGTCGCCCTCGCCCACCACGGGGTAGATATCAAAGACGTGTACCGCAAACTCCAAGAGCGGCGGCGATAGCACCCAAACGACAGTGATCAATGTGACAGACCGTTAAGCTTCGTTGCACAGCCTAGGGGTGGTGCAGCGCCTATGTTAACTTCGTTAGCGTTGCCTTTGTTTTGATGTTCCGTAACAACGAGGTTGTTCCCGTGGCCCTGTCAGAAAAAGCTCCCGTGCTGACCGAAACCCGCGAAGACTTTTCCGAGTACGTTGCCCATCTGCAACTGCACATGGCGCTTCAGGCCCGCAATTTGGTGCCCTCTCTCTCCAGCAGCAGCGACAGCCGCCACAACCTGCTGCACCAAACCCAAGCCGACATTGAAAAGCTCGTCTCTCGCCAAGGTTTCTAGGCCAAGCCTGTCAAAACCCTGGAAACTCCGCAGCTTATCCACAGCGGAAGCTCACGCGAAACGTCTCAAGCAAGCCCAAGAAATTTCAACAGCCGTTGTTTTCTGACAGCGGCTGTTTGTCGTAGTGGTAGCCTTTCGTAGTAATGGTGTATTATTAGCGAAATCCGTCCCCCACGGTCAAGGCCCATGGTGATTGCTGGTTCCCCATCGGCGCTATCGCTGCCGGATCACACGCAACTGCCGGAAACCGACGGCACCTTTGTGAAAAACTTTCAGGAACATCCCCAAAGCGTGTTGCTGACCGATTCCATTCGTCCCGCGTTAGAATCGCTGCATCCCGATGGCCAGTATGCCATTGGCCAAGATAGCGGCATTTATTGGCGCTTGACCGATCCCCCAGAGCGCGGGGCCGAAGCGCCGGACTGGTTCTATGTGCCCCATGTGCCGCCCCTGCTGGAGGGCAAAACCCGCCGATCCTACGTGCTGTGGAAGGAAATTGTTGCGCCGCTGCTGGTGATCGAGTTTGTCTCTGGCGATGGCTCCGAAGAACGCGATGCCACCTCACCCCTGGCCGACCCCACCGCCAAAGCAGGCAAATTCTGGGTCTACGAGCAGGCCATTCGCGTCCCCTTCTACGCCATCTATGAGGTGGAAAAGGCGGCGGTGGAGGTTTACGAATTGGTCGGTAGCCATTACCAGCCCTGCCCCCCCAACGAGCGCGGCCACTACGCCATTCCGCCCATGGGAGTGGAACTGGGCATTTGGCAAGGATCCTACCTCAACCAAACGCTCCCTTGGCTGCGCTGGTGGGATGATCAGGGCAACCTACTGCTCAGCGGCGACGAACGGGCCACCCTGGAGCAGCAGCGGGCCAATTTTGAACGAGAGCGGGCAGAACAAGAACGAGAACGCGCCAATTTTGAACGGGAACGGGCCGAGCAAGAGCGGGAGCGGGCTGAACGTTTGGCTGAGCGCTTGCGGCAATTAGGTCTAGATCCTGATGTTCTGTGACAACTGGACTAGCGGCGCGATGATCGGCTAAGGGAATCATCAACCTGGTATCATCGCTGGGTGCTGGGTGTGGATGTCTGTTTTCCATGGCGTCCCTCCGGTTTGGCGCTGGATTAGGTTCCTGCGCTGGCTCACCATATAACGGCCAGGATAGTTCATGATTTACGATATCGCTTTTGCCCTGAATCAAGGAATTGTGGTGGCGCTACTCACCGCCATGAACTCCGTGGTGAGCAACACAGCCACTCCAGAAAATCTACGATTTAACATTACCGTTCCACCGGATGAAGTGGACTTTTTTAAGGAAAAAATCTCCACTGTTTTTCCAGATCCAAAATTTGCATGGCGGGTGTATCCCTTCACGCCACCCAAGTTTATGGCAGACTACATCCATGCCAAGTATGAGCCCATGACGCCGACTCGGCGGGTGTCGCGCTATATGCAGTATGCCCGGATGTTTCTCAAAGACATTTTCCCCGACGTCAGCAAGGTGCTGTACCTAGATGCCGATGTGGTGGTGATTGGCGATGTGGCCACGCTATTTGAAACGGTGCAATTTAGCCCCGAACGCTACTTTGCGGCAGTGCCCCACTTTTATCCAGCGATTTTTCAGTTTGGCAATCCCTTCAAAGCCCTGCGGGAAATGTTGGCCTTCAAGCAATCCTTTAATAGCGGTGTTTTATTTACCGATTACACCTACTGGAACGACGCCACAGACCGCATCTTTCACTACTACTTAGACTGGGATGCCTCCTGTAAGTATGGGATGCTAAATCGCGGCGATGAAACGCTGCTGAATGTGATGTTTAAGGACTACATTCAGCTTGACCGCAGTTGGAACCGCTGCGGCTACGGCAATATGCAGGTTGTGGCAAAGGCGCTGAAAAAACCCCTCGACCAAATTAACGTCATCCACTGGAGCGGTGGCCACCACAAGCCCTGGAAAAACCCCGCCATCGTCTATGGCGACATTTGGCAAAAATATGCCCCAGCGGTGGACTTAGGGTAATTCTGACCCTCAGATCATCCTCACCCCAGGTAATCCCCACCTCAAATCATCCCCATCTCAGATGACCTCTAGCTCAGGTCATCCCCGCCTAAAACCGTTCCACATCCGCAAACGCCGCGCCTTGGTGACGAGCCGCTTCGCCACAGGTGCGGGGGGTGGGCAGCAGTTTGGTGGGGTTGGCCAAACCGCTGGGGTTAAAGGCTTGGCGCACCCAGGCCATGGTGTCTAGGTCAGTTTCGGAGAACATATCGGGCATATAGCAGCGTTTGTCGGCCCCAATGCCGTGTTCGCCGGAGATGCTGCCCCCCACTTTGATGCAGAGTTTGAGGATGTCGCCCCCCAGTTCCTCTACCTGTTCGAGTTGTCCAGGAATCGAGTTGTTGTAGAGAATCAGCGGGTGCAGGTTGCCGTCTCCAGCGTGGAACACATTGGCCACCCGATAGCCGTGGTGGGCACCAAGGGCTTCGATTTCCTTCAGCACGTAGGGCAGTTGGGTGCGAGGAATAACGCCATCCTGCACGTAGTAGTCGGGGCTGAGTTTGCCCATGGCAGCGAAGGCGGCTTTGCGGCCCTTCCACAGGCGCAGGCGTTCTTCGGGGTCGGTGGCGATGGTGATACTGCGGGCACCGTTTTGGCGGCACAGTTGGTCGATGCGCTCCCCGGTAGCCTTCACTTCGGCGGGAAGGCCGTCGATTTCGATGAGCAAAATCGCTGCTGCGTCCCTGGGATAGCAGTTTGTCGCCACCACATCCTCCACAGCGTTGAGGCTGAAGTTATCCATCATCTCCATCCCGGCGGGGATAATCCCGGCGCTGGTAATGGCCGAAACAGCCTCCCCTGCGGCTTCCACGGAGGTAAAGTCCGCTAGGAGAACCTGGATCGATTCCGGCGCTTTGAGAATCCGCAGCGTAATTTCTGTGGCGATGCCCAGGGTGCCCTCGGAACCAACGAACACCCCAGTCAGGTCATACCCCGGCGTTTCGGCCACCGGGCTACCCAAATCCACAATGTCGCCCTTGGGTGTCACCACCTTCAGCCCCAGAACGTGGTTGGTGGTCACGCCATACTTGAGGCAGTGGACACCGCCGGAGTTTTCCGCCACATTCCCCCCTACCGAACACACCGACTGGCTGGAGGGATCTGGTGCGTAGTAAAACCCCGCCCCACTCACCGCCTGCGTCACCCAGTTGTTCACCACTCCGGGCTGCACCACCACCCGCTGATTTTCGAGGTCAACCTCCAAAATATTTCGCATGGTGGCCATGACAATGAGGACAGAATCCTCGATGGGCAGCGCCCCGCCCGACAGGCCCGTTCCCGCCCCCCGCGCCACAAAGGGCACCTGAAACTGGTCGCAAATTTTCACCGCCGCCGCCACTTCCTCGGTGGAATTGGGCAGCACCACCACCGCCGGACGCTGGCGATAGCTGGTGAGACCGTCACATTCATAGACCAGCAGTTCCTCCTTGCGTCGCACCACCTTATCCGGCCCCAGGGCAGCGGTAAACGCCTCCAGAATGGGAGCCCACGAACGGGTAACAGGGGATGGCATGACGGTCATAGGGCAGCATATAGATGAACTGTGCTGATCCTAGCAAGGCTGGCTCGCATTCAGGCAGCGGCGCAACGACTCAGGATTGAAAAAATCCAGGGTGGCCCATCGCAATTCTTGGTCAATAGGGCCAACTGTCACTAAATTAGGCAGGGGGTCGCCCATCATCCACGATGAGTCTTAACTGGTTGACTAACAAAGGATTCTGCATCGGGCGCGAAAACCGCGCCCCTACAGCATTGGGTTCATGTAGGGGGCAGGTCTCCTGACCCTTTGACGAATGCGGGTTTTAGCAAGTTTTGTCAGTGAATCAGGGATCTTAAGCCGATGAAGGGCTACTGGGAATTGATCCGGCAGCGCATCAGATAAGTTCAGAATATGAACAAGGATGAGTATTTATACTAATCATTCAACACTGGAAATGAGCATTTATGCTGATAAAACAGGCTCAATAAATTGAGTATTTGTGCATAAATACTCACCCTGAAAGATGAGTATTTATACGCTTCAAGCTTTTGATTAATACTAGGTTTTTTCTCTTTCCTTCATCTCAGCATTGCAAGACCGATAGAAAAATGAGTATTTATGCCGATCATCCTTATCTGAGAGGGGTAGATCACAAAGTTTACATTGCTTAAATTAATCTTTCCTTGGCGACAGAATTTTCCCGCCGATCTAGGCTATATCACGGTTGCAAAGGCTTTTTAGTCGGTTCTTGGGCTCCTCAAAGCCCCAGCCTGCCTTGTCTCGATACATTCCATTAAATTACTTAATAAAAATCCCATGAAGGAGATGATAGGATTTTCGTAATTAAGCCATAAGCTTTTCTTCATTATTGCTAGTCGTTGTTTCTGGAGTGTGTAGCTATGTCTGACAACTTTGTTGCCATCAAGCCCGATACCCGCAACCACAAGGGGTTCTTTGTCCAGGATGGAGACTACAATCTGGTGAGTATTGATGCCTCTGGATGGGCCTTGATCTGCGTAGATGACGCCGTTTGTCACTACGTTGATCCTGACAATCTGCTCATCTCCCAGGAACAGGACTAAACTAGCCTTGCTGAGCCTCTGATCTAGGTCGGCTAGGCATTAATTCTCTGAGAATAAATACTTATTTCTTTGAGGGTTTGTCCCGTCGATTGTGATCCAACCATGATTCCAACGTTGTCAAGCATTATCGAAATAGTCTTAGGGTCTTATCCCCCAGAGATGATTGACTGTTGAAAAAGCTGTGTATGCCTCAATTGGCTGGTTCTCCCCACGGGCCAGCCAATTTGCCTGGCGACGGTGGCTTGAGAATCCCGTAGCCGGAAACCCTGGACAGAAGGTGAGGGCTTGGTGGGCTGACGCTACTTCCTTCGCCCAGGCCAGCGTGTCCCCATCTCGGTGGCGGCAGACCAGCAGAGATAGACCACAAACAGGGCCACCCCTGCGAGAAAGGGAAGCAAATCGTCGGGCATGGAAGGCATAGAAGGCATGGGCACCCTAGATCACGGTCAGACGTTTACAGATAAACTAGGAACACTGTTGACATCCTGCCCACATTGCCATGAAGGACATGATTTCGCGCACCATTAGCTGGATTTTAGTCGTAGACCTAGGGCTAGTGCTTGCGGCCTTTGCCTGGTTTATGGCCGCCGTTGTAGGGCGCAGCATGAACCTCAATTTGGGCCTAGACCTGTGGTATTCCCTCTGGAATCCGCTGATTTTACCTGCCATTAGTGTCTTGATGGCCGGAGCCATCGCCAGCGGCGTGATGGGCTGGATTGGCCGCAAGTTTGGCTCCGATCCTACCCCCTAGGTCCAGTCAAAATTCAGTACCCGCCCACCCGCGAAGGCCCAGCGCCTAGGGATTTCTAGCCAAGGTTATTCCGAATCCAGCCAGCCGATTCGATCTAGGGGCCAAAAGCGGACGGCGGCACGGCCAATAATGTTTTCACCGGGCAAAAAGCCCCAGGCGTGGCTGTCGTAGCTGCTGTTGCGGTTGTCGCCTAGCACCAGATAGTGATCGTCGGGCACCTGTTCTGGCCCCCACTGGTAGTCGGGCGGAGATTGAATGTAGTTTTCCTCTAGGACTTCGCCGTTGATGAAGACCTGGCCGTCGCGGATGGTGACTTCTTCCCCCGGTAGGCCGATCACCCGTTTAATGAAGGCGTCCCGCCGTCTGCCGGGAGGGGTGAGGCTGTCGGGAGGCCAAAACACAACGATATCGCCCCGTTCTGGCGGATTAAAACGGTAGCTGATTTTTTCCACCACCAGGCGGTCGTTTACCTCCAGGGTGGGCAGCATAGAGCCGGAGGGAATGTAGCGGGCCTCGGCTACAAAATGACGAATGCCAAAGGCCAACACGACGCTAAGGCCAATGGTTTGCAAGACTTCCACCCAAGGATTGGGCGCGGCGGCTGGTTTTTTATCGGGAGAATTGGACAACGCTGGATCAGGGGATGAATCGGATTTTGGCGGGATGGGCTTAGGCACGTCGGACACAGCAGCGATCCTTGGACAACGACAGGCGAGGGAATCGCGAACCAGCACGATCCCACAACCGAGTCACCGGATCGGGGAGACAGCCCACCCGGAACGGTGTTTCGATCATACCTATAGATGTTAGCAATGGGAGAAAGTTGCCTGAGATGTTTTGGGATCCAGTCAGTTCTGATCGCCTGAAAAGTCAGGATGCAGACAGACTACTTTTCCACCACCAAGACGACTACCCTCCCTTAGCTAGGCAGGAGATCGTCACTCCACAGTCCTTTTTCCTCTAGCCAGGGGCGGCTGTAGATGCGGGACTGGTAGCGGGATCCGCCATCGCAGAGGACGGTGACAATGCGGTGGCCGGGGCCGAGGCGTTGGGCCAGTTGCACAGCGGCGGCAACGTTGATGCCCACGGATCCGCCCATGAACAGGCCGTCCTTGTACAGCATTTGGTAGAGCACCTTGAGGGCTTCGGGGTCGCTGATTTGAACGGCGTCGTCGATGGGAACGTCCTCCATGTTGGCGGTGATGCGGCTGTTGCCGATGCCCTCGGTGATGGAGTTGCCCTGGATGTTGACTTCCCCGGTTTTGATGAAGCTATAGAGGCCGCTGCCCATGGGGTCGGCGACGACGCACTGGATGTTGGGATTTTTCTCTTTCAAAAATAGGGCGGTTCCGGCGTAGGTGCCCCCGGTGCCCGTGGCGGCCACCCAGGCATCGACGGTGCCCTCGGTTTGCTGCCAAATTTCGGGGCCAGTGGTGGCGTAGTGGGCTTGGCGGTTGGCCAGGTTATCGAACTGGTTGGCCCAGATGGCGTTGTCCAACTCTTCGGCTAAGCGACCGGACAGTTTGACGTAGTTGTTGGGGTCGCGGTAGGGCACGGCGGGCACGGTGCGAACTTCGGCCCCTAGGGTACGCAGCAGATCAATTTTTTCCTGGGACTGGGTTTCGGGGATGACGATTAGGCAGCGGTAGCCCTTGGCATTGCAGATATGGGCCAGACCGATGCCCGTGTTGCCAGCGGTGCCTTCCACCACCGTACCACCGGGTTTGAGCAGGCCTTTTTTCTCGGCGTCTTCGATGATGTAGAGCGCCGCCCGATCCTTCACCGAACCGCCCGGATTGAGGAATTCTGCCTTGCCCAAAATCTCACAGCCCGTCGCCTCACTAACGCTGTTGAGGCGGATGAGCGGGGTGTTTCCAATCGTATCGACAAAGCCGCGTTTGATGTCCATTCCAGTGGTCGCCGTTGACAACAGAGCCCTAACCCAGCCCTAGGTTCTAAACCCTTAACAGGCGGGTAGGCTGCCTTTTCATCCTACGGCGAAATGGGCGGCTTCTCGGCTAGAATCAGGGTGCTTTTGCCTGTCCTTTGCCCCTCTGGGTCACTGTCCTTGGGGAACTGCCGATGCGGATCGGAACCTCAATCTGGCGGCTGTTCCGTCGGTGTCCACGGGCGAGGAAACCTCGCCCCTACGGTCTTTGATGCGATGACCCTTCCCGCTGCACTAATTTTTGATGTGGATGGCACCCTAGCCGAAACCGAGCGCGATGGCCACCGGGTCGCTTTTAACCGCGCCTTCGAGGAAATGGGTTTGCCCTGGCAGTGGCCAGTGGGTCTATACGGCCAACTGCTGCGAGTGGCGGGTGGTAAGGAACGTATCCGCTACTACATCGAGCGTTACCAGCCCAAGGGCTTGCCAGACGGCGATCCTACGGATTTGATCACCGCCTTGCACCAAGCCAAGGGGCGACATTTTAAAGACTTGCTCATGGCCAACGTTATCCCCCTGCGGCCCGGAGTACGGCGATTGCTGGACGAAGCCCGTCAGCAAAATGTGCGCCTCGCCATTGCCACCACCAGCGCCAAGGATTCGGTGCTGCCCCTGCTAGAACAGCTCCTAGGGCCAGAGTCCCCCGGTTGGTTTGAGATGATTGCCGCTGGAGACATGGTGCCCGCCAAAAAACCCGCCCCAGATATCTATCACCTCGTTGTCGAAACGATGGACTTGCCCCGTGAACGCTGCCTGGTATTGGAAGACAGTCAGCAGGGTGTCCTCTCTTCCGTGGCCGCTGGATTGCCGACGGTGGTGACGATCAACGACTACACCCGCAACCAACCCATGCCTGGGGCCAGCTTGGTGATTAGCCACCTGGGCGAACCCAGCCAGCCCTTTGAAGTCCTCTGGGGCGAGGCCAAGGACGCCTATTATTTCTCCTTGGAACTGGCGCAAGCCTTGCTAACGGCGGGCTGACACTTCAGCAGGGGGCGGTTAACGTCAGCCTTTCGGGCGTTGAAGTGGGGACAGAGGGGCCTCAACCGACGGCTAGCCTCGCTCATAATCAATAGGCTGTCATCACTGCCGATCAAGGGGCCTCTCCGCTAACGCTTTGGGGAGATGTGTTCAGAGGCTTCAGGATTTTTCCGTATTTTCATTGAACGGAGTAGGTCTGAAAAGTGTTATTCTGGCTTCCAACTGGTAGCACCTACCTTTCACCAGTACCGATCTCTTTTCTTTTCAGGGGCAGAGACATCTACAAGTATTCTGGACAATTTTGTTGAATCAATGTAGCCCATAGGTTGCAAAGATTCGCTGATCAAATGCAGCCCACGGGCAGCAAACTTTTTGCATCAAATCGATATCCAAAAGTAATGACGGATATCGAAGCACGATCAGGCATGTGTCCAGACTAATCCGCTACCAGCCTAATTTTTCAACTCTTCCGGATGGGCCATTCAAGCTGTGTATTAGTAGTTAGTTTGTGCCTCTATCCATCCTGAAAGTCTTGCGTTGCTCCAGCATTTGCATGGCTGATCAGCGATGAATCCGAAAGAGCTTTGTCTCTTTTCACAAGATCCAACTGTTTCTTCTCCATAAGGTTGAGATTGTAATGAATTTGCTCAAAACAACTACCATCATGTCATCGCTCGTGGCCGCTAGTTTCGTTATGGGCGCTGGCATGGCCAAAGCCCAAACGGTATCGGTACCCTTCAACGGCACCATTAACGCAACCTGTGCTTTTGGGGCCGTTACGGATGGGGTGCTAGCGGTTGATGCCGCTGACCTTACGCTGTTGACCACCACCACCCCCGGTTCTGTCCCGATTACTTGCAACGGCGGCGTTGAGTTGACTGTCGCTGCTCCTGTGGCAGATCCCGCAAACCCAACCGCCACGCTCACGGTGGCCTCGGAGGCTACGTTGCTGGGTGAGACGGCTGATTCGGCTGGCTTAGTCGCTACGATTGTCGCAGGGCCTATTGACGCCGAAGATGTGGAAGTTACCATGACTGCCACGGGGGGCGGCATCTTGGCCCAAGGTGACTACGCCTACACCGTAGACGTAACCGCTGTGCCGCAATAGGCCAAACGGCCCTAGGCTGCTAGATAAACGGGGGTGGGGTGTAATGGGCACTCGGCCCCCGTTTAGGCCATCTGAAGCTTCTGGCTTATCCCGAACTCAGGTTGGCCTAGGGCTGCGGTGAGAATCGATAGAGATAAGGGCTCACCTCTCGGAAAATCAGGCCATGCTTGACCTGTTATTAATGACCTCTGTGTCGTCAAATACTTGCATAGCAACGACAAGAAATTTTCCCAGAGAGCAAGACAGAAGATATCTGTGGTCACTTGATCAACCTAATTTTTCAGCTCTTCCGGATTGGCCAGACTGACTATGTAAAAGCAGTATAGTCGATTCTTCTAAAGCACCTAAAAGCCCTGTTATATCTAACCATTCGCCTTGCGGATTTTTCTTGGCTTAGACGATTCCTTGAACCGATGACATTACCCATCCACGGCTTCTTTTCCAAAGGTTGACCTTATCATGCACTGGCTCAAAACTACTACCATCGCGTCATCTCTGGCTGTTGCTAGCTGCCTAGGGACAGTTAGCATAGCCCAGGCCCAAACGGTTTCGGTTCCCTTCAACGGCACGGTTGTTTCTACCTGCGTCTTTGATGTAGCGGCGATTGTCCCTGGGCGGTTAATCCTTGATCCGCTCCTGCCGACTCAGCTCATTACAGATACGGAGGGTTCTGTTCCCATCACCTGCAATGGCGACGTGGATCTCAGTGTTGCGGAGCCTAGGGAAATTATCGTACAAACCGCCACTCCTGTTCGGACCGCGACAGCGACGCTAGCGGGCCAAACGGCCCTGTCCGTTGGCCCCATTGTTGCTGATGTAACTGGCCCACTCCTGAATGAACTTGTTTCCGTTTCCATGACGGCTACCGGGCTTCTGCCTTTGGCCGATGGGTTCTACTCCTATGAGGTAGATGTTACGGCGTTGCCCCAATAGGCTCGATACCCTGCCGTTTCTTGAGTGTTATCATGCGTCGCCTCCTGGCTACTACCGCTTTGGCGGGGGTAGGGGTGTTGTTTGCGCCCTCGGCCCTAGCCCAACCTGTTACGTTTTCTGACCCCCTGTCTAGCCCCCTGGTGCAGCCCGTTGGCAGCTTTAACCGCCTAGAAACGGATGCCCCAACCACCCTCACCATTGAGGTGCCAGAGTTTGTCAGTGCCACGGTGATGGTAGACACTCCCACCTTTGAAGGAGGGCCAAATTTAGATCCGGGTGGAACGGAGAGAACCGCGACCGTTACTTTTCCTGGCGGCACTGCCACCAGCGCAGGTGGCCCTGTGCCGCTGCCAACCGGAACCACGGAGTTGTCGGTGTCGATGGTGGTGGAACGCCCTGCTGGCAGTATTTTTGCTCCTGGTACCTACAGCTATCAGGTGATGATCACCGTGACTACTACGCCGCCCTAGGCAAGCCCTGGCGGGGTCGGTGGCTGTTGACAGCAGGGCTGTTCCATCGCTAACGGCAGCACAGACACCGGGGCCAAGCTGAGGTGGATTGTTCGTTCACATTGATGTTTTGAATTGGGATGAATCATGATGTCTAGCCCTCGTTGGTTGGCTGTTGCCTTGCGTCCGTTGGCCCTGGCTGCGCTGGTTTTAGGAGCCGTTGAAGCTCCGGCCCTAGCACGGTTGTCGGTCAGTCCTATGGTGATTGAAGAAGCGGCTACCCAGGGCCAAGCCCAGGCGGTGATTACCCTGTCGAATACGGGGCAAACGCCAGAGCGGGTGAGGATTTACGCGATGCCGTTTACCTACGGACGAGATGGTGTGGAACTGGGCGCGACCTCAGAGCAGGATCTGACCCCTTACCTTCTATTTTCTCCCCGCGAGTTAGTGATTGAACCGGGCCAAACGCGGCGGGTGCGGCTGGTGTCTCAGTTGTTGCCCAGCCTGGGCGAGGGCGAATTTCGCGCCGTTGTGTTTACCGAGCCCCTCAATGCTACCCCCACCGATACTCCAGGGCGGATGACCATTGGCGTAAGGCCACGCATCGGTGTCACCGTCTATGTGCGCCAGGGCCAAGTGTTGCCCAGCCTGGATGTGCTTTCCGCCACCGCCCGCCCCGCAGAGGGCAGGATTGCCCTGCTGGTGGCCAACGCAGGGGATGCCACTGCCCGCCCCATCACCGACTGGGCGCTGTCGCGGGAGGGCACCACTGTAGCCAGCGGCAGGCACAACGCCACGACGGTGATTGCAGGCGGAGATCGCAACCTGATGATTGCCCCCGCTACGGCGCTGACGCCGGGTACCTACACCCTCAGCGGCACCCTGACTTGGTTTGTCAACGGTCGCCAAGAAACTCTGCCCTTTAGCATTCCTGTAACCTTCTCAGCCCCCTAGGGATCGCTATCCCATGCGCCCCACGGCCCAGGAGTGAACCGCTGCCACTCCTAGGCCACGGCTCTACGCGGGGGGGTATGGCGCAGAACGAGGGGCGACTACCGCAGATATTCCCCCCAACGGCCCCCATTGCCAGCGCCTTGACCGACATGTTGCCCAAGTTTCTGAAACGCCTATGTCACGCCCCTCTCGCCTGGTTTTAGTCGTGCCCTGTTTGGGGAGTGTAGTCTCCCTGGGGCAGGCCACCCTGTCTGATCCGGCCCTGGCCATGGAGCCAGTGGATACCGATCAAACTGACCCCAATGCCCTGGTGGCTCAGCCTGAGGCCATGGAGCCCCCCACCATTGCCCCATCTGCCCAGCCCGAAGCCCCGTCTGATCTGGCAGCGGCGCAACCCAGAACCACGGCCCAACCCGTGTTTTCAGAAATCCCGGTGATTCCAGAGGTGCCGATGATGGCCCCAGAACCCGTCATCACCAGGGTGCCTGAATTAGCCGAAGCTCCGGGCACAGCCGTTCCCAGCACCATAGAAGACTTTGGGACGCTGGGCACTGCCGCAGACCTGGCAGCACCCGTTATCCCAGAGGCTCCTGCCTTTGCCCCCACGATGCCAGCGGCCCCTGTGGCGGTGACGGCCCCCCCAGTCGTTGCGCCCGAAGTCATTGAACCCGCAGCAATTCAGCCTGAAGTCATTACGCCTGAAGTCGTCGCACCTGAAGTCATTGAACCCGCAGCAATTCAGCCTGAAGTCATCACGCCTGAAGTTGTCGCACCTGAAGTCATCACGCCTGAAGTCATCACCCCTGAAGTTGTTGACCCTGCTGAAGTCATCACGCCCGTAGCGATTGAGCCTGCTGAAGCGATAGAAGCCGATCACAACTTGACGTTAGAAGATGCCTTCCCGAATCCAGTCATCATGGAGCCAAGCCCTGTTGCTGCTTCAGAGGGTTTTGAGGATTTAGCCGATATCAATGCAGAATCCCCAGCATTAGAGGACTTGGAGAATGCAGAGGCTATCAATGCAGAGGATGCCTTTGCCGACCCGGTGATTCTGGAGCCGATGGCCACTCCTTCGGCGGAATTGGAGGTGTTTCCGGTGGGGATTCAGGTGGGCGACCGGGCGCAGAGGGTGGGGGTTTTGGTGCGTGGGGCCGAAAACGGCGTGGAAGCGGTGGATTTGGAAAACTGGCTGGTGCCCTTTGATGCGGTGGCCCAGGCGCTTCAGCTTCAGCGCACGGTCTTGGAGAGTGGTGAGTGGGAGTTACGGTCGCCCGGTTTGGTGATCCGTTTGGATCCTGCTGAATTGATTGCCGATCCAGGCTTAGGACTAGCCATCTCGGTGGCGGAGATTGAGCAGCGGCTGGGGGTGCCCACCAGTTTTGACATTGCCAACTATGCCCTGCGGTTAGATCCGCCCTGGGCGGGGCAGTTTCAGCGGGGGCGTTTTGCCGAGCTACCTGTGGTGACGGACGGCCTGCCCGTGGTGCCTTCAGAGCCCTTCACCGCCACCACCGTGGCTCAACGGATGGATTTCTTTGGCGGCAATGGCGTCAACGATAACCAAGGACAGCTCACTGCTCTGGGCGGATTGTTGGGCGGAAGTTGGTTTGTCCGCATGAACCAGCAGGATCTGTTCGATAGCGGCACCTGGAGCCTGTCGGAGCTGCAATACCTCAACCAATCCGATGAAGCCGACTATGCCGTGGGGTCTCAGCCTACCTTTTGGCCCAGCGTCAACGGCACCAGTGGCAACCCGTTTTGGGGTGTGACTACCATTCAGCGGTTTGGCTACGATCCGGCCTTTTTCTCTAGTGGCGGCGGCTTTAACCCCAGTTTGCGGCGTCAGGCGGATGTGGTGGGGCGCACCATCACCGGAGAAGCTCCGCCCAATACCCTGGTGCAGCTCACCCTCAACTTTCGTAGCAATGTGATTGCCGAAACCCTGGTAGATTCCAGCGGTGTCTATCGCTTTGAGGATGTCCCTGCCCAGGGGGGGCGCTACGAGGTGCTGCTGTTTCCCAACGGCCAGCTCACTGCCGAACCGGAGGTGCGTCCGGCCACCTTCTCCACCTTGCCCAGCCGACTGGCAGCGGGAACATCGACCCTGGTGGCCTCGGTGGGGGCGGGGCGGGTGTTGCCCCCCAACGAGTTTTTGGGCAGCTTTGACAATGTAATGGCGGGGGTTGCCTATCGCTATGGGGTGTCGGATGAACTCACCCTGGGGGCGGGGGTGGTGCAGGATGGGGCGCTTTTTGGCCTGGGGGAAATCTTCTACGAGCCGGAGGGGGTGCCTGTGCGGATGGCAGCTACCCTAGCGGGCGGGGCTGACCAAGTCGCTGTCAATACTGCCCTCACCTACGAACCCTCCACCCGATTCCGTCTCGACCTCAACACCGACCCCATCACCTCGCGGTTCCAGGCCAGCTGGCAGGCTATGCCTGGGCTGCGGCTGCGGGTGGGGGGCAACAGTCGAGAAAATGCCCTCATTGCCGGGGCCTCGTTTTTCTATAGCGTCCCCAACTTCAACGTCAACGGCAACGTAGACTACACCACCAATAACAACTTTCGCTGGAGTTTGCTCTCGCGGCTAGATCGGGCGGAACTGCGAAGCTTTGGCAACGAACTGAGCAGCAACAGCGAACTCAACGTCAAGCTCAATGAAAGTCGAGACTTTAGCCAAGGCCACTTTTTGCGGGTGGGCTACGAAACCCAAGCCGCTGGCAACAACGAACTTACCACCGTGGGCTGGCGCTATCGTTCTCCGGGCCGCGCCATTGATGGCCGCTACCTCTGGGAAATGGATTTGGGCTATGGCCTGGGCAGCCAAGGCAATGGGCTGGTGGCCTCGGTAGGCACAGCCATTTTGCCCGGTGTGATGCTTCGCGCCCGGTATGCCGGAACCTCTGTCCTCAGCAGCAATGATAGCTACCGCATTGAGCTAGTGCCCTTCGTCAATACCCAGGCGAGGGTGCTGTCGCGGGATTCGCGCTTCGACTATCTGCGCCAGGAGGGGGGCCTGTGGGTGCAGCCCTTCCTAGACCGCAACGGTAACGGCCAGCGCGACGATGACGACCCCCTCTACCTCGACAACGCTGAACTGCTGATCGCCGTGAATAATCGCCCCCTGCGGCCCAACCAGTTTGAGCGCCAAGCCAACGGCATCTTTCTGCGTCTGCCCCCCGGCCTCCACCGTCTCGACCTCGACCCGGCGGGTTTCCCCATCGATGGCCAACCTGCCCAAACCGCCTACGCTGTCGAAGTCACCGCTGGCAGCTACACGCCCGTTCCCATTCCCATCACCCGCGCTTACACCGTGGCCGGACGGGTGCTTGACCCAGCGGGCAACCCCGTCGCCGGAGCCCGCGTCGAAGCCATCTCCGCCAGCGACGGTACGCCTCTTCTCTCCGTGACCAACCAGGCGGGTATCTACTTCCTGGGGAACCTGCGGACAGGCACCTATCAACTACGCGTGAACGGTAGCCCAGCCCAGCCCGCCACTGTCACCCTGACAGAAGCCAGCGAAGGGCTCCAGGAAATTAACCTGACCATCCACGGGATGCCAGCCCCGTCCTTTTAGGGCGGCTTTCCGGTAAAATTTAACTGGTTGAAATCCCCACCTCTGCCATCGAGAGGCACACCCTTGTGGGTGTTAAACCCGAACCTGAAGCAGCAAGAGGGAAAGAGCCAAGGGTTTACGGTCAGTCCGCACCTGAGGCACCTGACAACGGAATAGCTCATTCTCATGACGACGGTGGGGCACACCGTCCTTAGTGGGCAAGTACGAAGCTGTCTAAGTCCCCTCTGGGGCGATGGCCTGTTTAGTCCATTCAGCGACCCTTCTCTGCCCTAGGCAGGTTAGGGGTGGTGCGGGATTCTCATCTCCATAGATCGAGGATATCAACCCATTGATCGCCCGCTGGCCCTTGGTAAATACCACCGGAGGGGGCAGGCATCGGCCTCCCCGCGACTCTCAAGGTCGCTCACCTTTCACACCATGGGGCCATACCAATGAAGCGGATTGTATTTATTCTGGGCGTTCTTGAGGATGACGATGTTGACTGGCTGGTTTCCATTGGGCAGCGACGGGAGATCCAGCCCGGAGAGGCGCTGATTTGTGAGGGACAGCCCTGCCACCACCTCTACATCATTTTGGCGGGGCGTCTAGAGATCTCTGTCCAAGCCCTCACCCAGCAACCCATTGCCCAACTGGCCAGTGGCGAAGTGGTGGGTGAAATGTCCTTTGTCGATGGCTTGCCCCCCTCCGCCACCGTCACTGCCCTAGAGCCTACGGTGGTGCTTGGCATCTCCTGGACTGACCTCAGCGAAAAGTTGCAGCAGGACACCTGGTTTGCCTCCCGCTTCTACAAAGCCCTATCCATCTTGCTGTCTAGTCGGCTACGCAGTACCGTTCGGCACCTGCAAGGGGAGCATTGGCGGCCCGTCAGCATGAGCGACGAAACCACCATCGTCAATGAAATGGGTGACTTGCTCTCCATGGGCAACCTCCGCTTTGACTGGCTGCTCAAACGCTTGCGCGACACCCGATCTAACCCCTGGGAAGCCCTCAGCGATCTCGATGGCGATCTGACTTCAGGCGACTAGCTGATCTCAGCGGTCGGCCTGTAACGACAGGGGAACCGGGAGAACTTGGGCCTACCCCCATCTCGATCAAAATCTAGAGGTACACTGGAGAACAGTCGTTCCGAAAACCGCTCTGTGGATCGCTCAACTCCTGAGGCCCAAGTCACGATGTAGTTTGCGAATATGGCACCACCTGACAAACTGAGCAACATTCTGATTGTGGATGACAGCAAGGGTCGCCGAGAAATTGTCCTAAGTAGGTCGGTCTACTCCATTGGGCGCGATCCGATGTGCGACATTCGCCTCTCGTCTCAGTTTGTTTCGAGGCACCACGCCACCCTTGTGCAGCTTCCCAAGGACGATGACACCTTCTATTACCGAATTGTGGATGGCAACCTCAAGGGCCGACCTAGCGCCAATGGGATGCTGATCAACGGTCGCAAACTTCTCGCCCACGACCTCAAAAACGAAGATGAGATTGTCTTTGGGCCTCAAGCGGGGGCTGTCTACTACCAACTGAAGCTCGACAGCCAAGTGACCCTGCCCTCTGATGAGGGGGACGACACCGTGATTAGGCCCAACCTAGGAGAGGGGGATGAGGATTGGGGGGCCGAGCTAGAGCGCCATCGCTCTTGAACTAGCCTCGTTCCTGACGGTCTAAAGTTCTCTAGAATTCTAAAATATCGTTGTTCCTAGCCCAGCGTTTTTCACCTTACTCTACGACTCGCCCGAGTCCTGAAGCCTAAGTCCCTGCGTAGTTTGCGAATATGGCACCACCTAATAAACTGAGTAACATTCTGATCATTGAAGACAGCACAGGCCGCAAAGAAATTGCCCTTGAAGGGTCTGTCTATTCCATCGGGCGCGATCCCAAGTGTGACATTCGGCTGTCCTCCCAGTTTGTCTCTAGACACCATGCCACCCTGGTGCAACTGCCCAAAGACGACAATACCTTCTACTACCGGATTGTGGACGGCAACCTGAAGGGCAAACCCAGCGCCAACGGAATGCTGATCAATGGCCGCAAGCTCTTGGCCCACGATCTTAAAAATGAAGACGAGATTGTCTTTGGCCCCCAAGCCCGAGCCATCTACTACCAGCTCAAGCGCGACAGCCAGTCTACCCTACCCCCCGATGAGTTTGATATCACCCTCATCAGCCCCAACATGGTGGAAGAGGGGGAGGAAGGACAGGAGGACTTGGCCTAGGAATGCACCGACCCTAGGGACGTCATCGGCTTACCCTAGAGCATGGCTCCAATGGCTCGACTAACAGCCTCAAACACTCGCTGACAATGGTTGTTGCGCTGGAGCGGCAGCTCTTCGTTTTTGACGACTAGGTTCACTCGGGCTGTCTGCGCCATGGAGGTAGGCTGATTAATCATCACCTCAATGGTCGTGAGTTGGGCGAGGGCGACCTGCCCTGGTTTTTCCTTGGCCACAAAGTAATCTTTGTTGGCGTAGACCATACTCAACCCGCAGTCTTCCAAGGTTTTGACGATGGAATCCCCTAGGTTTGGGATTGTTGCGGGTTCAGAGAGGGTTAACAAATGGGTATAACGAGCCATAGAAACCTTTTGGTTAAACCGTCACGTCATCGTTAACTGGCACCCTAGCCCGGATGGATAGACCATCACAATGTTAAATTTTGCTTCGGTGCGGCATTAACGGCATCGACCTGATCTATACCAGCCCTGTCTATGTATATCATAGTGGCTCTAGAGATGTCTTGGGCTCCACGGATAAATCTAGACAACGGCTGGAGGCGCTAGGGTTAGCCTGACGACAGCTAGGAGGCGGGGGTTCCTTGTATTCTTAGGCGCATCGCCCAAAATGCCGAACAGGCAGAAGGACTGAGCGGATCTAAGGCAAGGGGCACTGTATCGAGGTAATCTGCCTATCTATCTGTCGGCAACACCTCGGTAAACCGATACACTCACACTTAGTACGCTCAGTCGCGTGTATCCATAAGGTGAGTAGGGCATTAGCTATGGCTAAAGCGCAGGTATCTCCAGAAGTACTACGGGCACATCTGACGGCTCGCTACCGACAGTTGCCGACCTTCGAGCAAGAATTGGTGCAGTTGTTCTCGATCCTCTACGCCCCCGTGGCCAATGGCAAGGTGTTGCCTTGCGTCAATAGCTACCTGCGCCACAGCGGCCAAAACAATACCTACGATCAGGCGGAATTGCACGCCCACCTCCGGCGGCTGACGAGTCATGAGCTGCTGGTGGAGGAAAAGAACTATGGTTCTCGGTGTCACCCGCTGCTGGTGGAGGTGGCTACCCGCGATGCCTTGCGGCAGGGTAACTTTGAGGCCATGGTGAAGGCAGTGCAGGAGACGCTGCCCGTGCCCACCCTGAGCTGGAAGCGCAATCAGCGGTCGTTTCAGAGCGAGGATCAGTTTTTACGGGAGGTTCGCATTGGCCTCTATCGGGCCGATTGGGATTACATCGAAGCCCAGATAGAAACCTACTACAATCATGCCTTTGCCACCAGCCGCATTTCCATGGCCCAGGTGTTTGAGCTGATTTGCAATAACCCCTTCGACCGGGAGTGGTTCGTCTCCCTCAAAACCGATCTGGATTTGTACGAAGCGGCCCTGGGTAATCTGTGCGTCAATTCCATGCTGCACCTCACCCCAGCCGAGGACGCCTTTGCCCTGCTGCAAGAGGACTGCCAGCGGGAGGATTCCGTTGCCTCGAATCAACTGCGAAATATTTGGATTCAACACCTGCTGCTGCAAGGGCGGCTGGCGGAGGCGGAGGCGGCGATCAACGATTTGGCCCAGGATGCCCCAGAGGAATCACTACTATTGCTGGGCTGGCTCAGTTGCTTGCGGGGCGACTATGCCGTGAGCATTGAATCGGGGCAGATGGCGCTCAAAATGCTGAAAAAGGCCACGGGCAAGCGCAAAATTTATTTTGATACGGTACCGGGGATTTTCCCGGTGTTGGCCCTATTGCAGGAGGGCAGTGCCGCCAGCTTGCGCACCGCCGAAGAGTATGCCCACCCCATTGCCGAGCAAACCTATGGTCACTGGCTGGCCATTACCCACGGGTCCTTAGAAAAGGTGGCCCAAGCGCTCCAGGGCAACACTAACGCCAAGGCGTACCTCACCAATACCCCCCTCAGCACCCTGGCCGATGCCCACAGTTTTGAGGCGTTGATCGATGCCCTCTGTCTATATTGGGTGAATGTGGACATGGCCCGCAAGCGCGTACCAGACTCCGTTAAGGACATCTACCGAGACGCCAAGGCCGCTGGGTTTGACTGGTTTGCCCTAGAAGCCGCCACCCTCCTAGCGCGGCTGAACCCTCGCAGCACCTACGGCAAAGAAGCCCCCGCCCTGCGCGAAAAAACCGGGATTGTACCGATCACCGACATTATTGCCCCCAAGGAAGCCTGGGAACTGGCTCTGGCGGCCCTGATGGGCCTCAACCCTGACCTGGCAAAGCCCGAGGTGGCGGCGGTAGAAAGCGAGTATCGGATGACCTGGTTTTTGACGATGTATTCCGCCAATACCTGGATGCTGCAACCCAAAGAGCAGAAAATTAGCACCAAGGGCGGCTGGAGCCGGGGCCGCGTGGTGGCCCTGCATCGCCTCAAGCATGAAATCAGAAACTTTCCCTACCTCACCCCCCAGGATCGAGAAATCTGCGGCCATATCGTGGCAGAGTATGGCTCCTACGGCAACAGCTACAGCTTGCAGGCCCAGTCGATGCTGGCGCTGGTGGGGCATCCCCTCGTATTTTGGGACGACGCCCCCACCACGCCCGTCGAAATTGTGAAGGGAGAACCCGCCCTCACCGTGAAACAGGGCAAAAACGGGATGCTCACCCTGTCTCTAACGCCGCCCTACGAAAAGCAGGCCATCGCCCTGATCAAAGAAACCCCCACCCGCATCAAGGTGGTGGAATTTACCAAGGAACACCAGCGCATCGCCGCTATCCTTGGCCCCAAAAACGCCCTGGAGGTGCCGGAAATCGCCAAGGACAAGGTGCTGGAAACCCTCAACGCCATCGTCAGCCTAGTGACGGTGCATTCCGATATTGGCGGCGGCATCACCGATGCGGAGGAAGTACCCGCCCAGACCATTCCCCACCTGCACCTGCTGCCTGCGGGGTCTGGCCTCAAGGTCTCGCTGCTAACTCGCCCCTTTGGCGACGATGGCCCCTACTATCGACCGGGCAGCGGTGGCGAAATGGTATTGGCGGAGGTGGGCGGCAAACGGCTGCAAACCCATCGCGACCTGAAGGAAGAGAAAAAGCTGGCCCGTGCCGTGGAAAAAGCCACCCCCACCCTGCAACGGCTGGAGGATAAATCTGGGGAATGGCTGATCGAAGACCCGGAGGACTGCCTAGAACTGCTGATAGAGCTTCAGGGCTTGGGCGACCAGGCGGTGGTGGAATGGCCCGAAGGCGAGAAAATGCGGGTGGTCAACCAGGTGGGTCTGGGCAGCTTCAAGGTGCAGATCCAGCGCCAGCGAGACTGGTTTGCCGCCAGTGGCGAACTGTCCGTCAGCGACGACCAGGTGCTCGATATGCAGCGACTCATGGCGCTGCTGGAAGCCTCCCCCGGTCGGTTCATTAAGCTGGCCGATGGGGAATTTGTGGCGCTGACCCAAGAATTTCGCAAGCGCCTCGATGAACTGCGGGCCTTCTCGGAAACCAGCGGCAAGGGGGTGCGCTTCCATCCCCTCGCCTCCCTGGCCATGGAAGACTGGATCGACGAGGTGGGCCAGCTTAAGACCGATAAGCACTGGAAAGACCACGTTAAGCGCCTAAAGGAAGCCCAGGATCTCCAGCCCGAACTTCCCTCTACCCTGCAAGCGGAGCTGCGGGATTACCAGATCGAGGGCTTCAACTGGCTGGCACGGCTGGCCCACTGGGGCGTGGGGGCTTGCCTTGCGGACGACATGGGCCTGGGCAAAACCCTGCAAGCCCTGGCGGTGATCCTCACCCGTGCGCCGGAGGGGCCAACCCTGATCGTTGCGCCCACTTCCGTTTGCATGAACTGGCTGAGCGAGGCCGAAAAGTTTGCCCCCACCCTCAACCCCATCCAATTTGGCAGCGGCGACCGTCAAAAGGTCTTAGACGACCTGCAACCCTTCGACCTGCTGGTGTGCAGCTACGGCCTGCTGCAACAGGAAGAAGTCGCCAAAATGCTGGCGGAAGTGCAGTGGCAAACCATCGTGCTGGATGAGGCCCAGGCGATCAAAAACTCCGCCACCAAACGATCCCAGGCGGCGATGAAGCTCCAGGGCGGCTTCAAAATCCTCACCACGGGTACCCCCATCGAAAACCACCTAGGGGAACTGTGGAACCTGTTTCGGTTCATCAACCCCGGCCTGTTGGGTTCCCAGGAGCAGTTCAACCAGCGCTTTGCCAACGCCATCGAACGCAACCAGGACAAACAGGCCCGCAACCGCCTGAAAAAGCTAATCCAGCCCTTCATCCTGCGCCGCACCAAAACCGAAGTGCTGGAGGAACTGCCCGCCCGCACCGAAATCACCCTCCAGGTGGAACTCAGCACCCAGGAAATGGCCTTCTACGAAGCCCTACGCCGCGAAGCCATCGCCAAACTCTCGGAACCAGGGGCCGAGGGCGGGGCTAAACACCTGCAAGTGCTGGCGGAAATTATGAAACTGCGCCGCGCCTGCTGCAACACCCGCCTGGTGAAGGCCGAACCCAAACTCCCCAGCGCCAAACTGGAAGCCTTTGGGGAAATTCTCGAAGAACTGCTGGAAAATAACCACAAAGCCCTGGTTTTTAGCCAGTTTGTGGATCACCTCGCCATCCTGAAGGAATTCCTGGATAAACAGAAGGTTCACTACCAATACCTCGATGGCAGCACCCCTGCCAAGGAGCGCAAAAAACGGGTGGATGCCTTCCAATCCGGCCAGGGCGATGTGTTTTTGATTAGCCTCAAGGCCGGGGGCACCGGGCTTAATCTGACCGCAGCGGATTACGTCATCCACATGGATCCCTGGTGGAACCCCGCTGTGGAAGACCAGGCCAGCGACCGCGCCCACCGCATGGGCCAACAGCGCCCCGTCACCATCTATCGTCTGGTGGCCCAACACACCATCGAAGAAAAAATCGTGGACTTGCACAAACAAAAACGCGACCTGGCCGACAGCCTCCTAGAGGGCACCGACATGAGCGGCAAGATCTCCACTGATGAACTACTGCGGATGATTAGTGAAGGGTAGGCACAAGGTAGCGATCCTGGGGGCGCTGAAGTCTTGCAAGATCCCACTTGCGAAAAGTCTGTCCGCCAAAAGGCTGAGCTGTGCCGAAAGGATTCAGCCATCTTCACGGCTCTATCGGCGGACAGGATTCAGGCTTCTTTACCGTAAAAGGTGCCACTTTGAGCAAAGGCGACTTAGCATGATCAACAACGTTAGCGAAAGGGGCGCAAAAGTATTAAGTCTTGATTGAGCAGATCAAATTTTTCTCGCAGTTGGGCATCTTAAGTTCATCATGTAACTTTCTAGCCTGAGGGCACTCGCAATCTCAGGCGTCAAGCGGGGAAAGCCCGTAGTCAAGACAGGTTGGTTGGTCTAGGTTAGTTGGTCTAGGTTAGTTGGTCTAGGTGGAAGAGTGGTTGGTGCTGCGGCAGACGCCCTGGGGCAGCAAACCGCTGTTGACCCCATGTTCAGGTCGGGGGCCGTTGGGCGTAGGAGCATGATCCTAGGTCTAGGTCGTTGATTTCATCCATTCTCCCTCTCTAGGCTAGTCATGGATAACGAATATAGCTTCCCTGTCAGGCCCGTAAACCTCATGGAGCGGGTGAGAGACCACACATGACCCCCACGAGTGCATCATCGACTGAAGATAACCCCTGCCCTTGGCCGAATTTAGATTTGACCGAGGGGGGGGTGGTTTGGGTACACCCCACCACAGGGATCCCGGATCTTGCCCAGCGCCTCACGGAATCGCTGTCTGGGGTGGTGGTGGTGGCCAGCCCCATGGATGGGTCGATGGATGGGGTGAGAGGCGGGCCGACAGAGGAGCCGACGGAGGAGCGACCAGATCTGGGGTGGGTGCGGCCCTTGGGGGTAGTTACGCCTACCGAGGTGGTGCGGGCCTGTGCCCAGGGAAAAGACCTCAGTACCCTGACCGCCGCCGATGTGATGACTGAGGCCCTGTCTCTGCTTCCCAGATCCGCCCTGCCCACGGTCTCGGAACTGGCTAGCCAGCAAGATCATCCCTACCTGCTGGTGACGGGCCACCAGGGGCAACTGTTGGGGGTGATGGTCATCACCGGGTTGGGTGTTCGGGGTTGGGCTCACGGGGGGCAGCGGCTGCACCAAACGTTGTATACCCAGCGCAACTACAGCCATTTGATCACCGTCATCATCAGCCGTTTTGTCGATATCAGTGCTGCCGATCTCGAATCGGAAATCCGCCATGTCCTGCACTTGGTGCGCGACGCCACGCGGGTAGACGGGGTCTATCTCACCCTGTGTCCTAGCTCTGCCACCGTCTCAGCCCAGACCTGGGTGGAGGGCAAGGTCGATCCAGCGCTGATTCCCAATGAAGACCAGTTGCCCTGGAGTTACCGCCTGTTGCAGCGAGAACACATGGTCTACGTCCCCAATGTGGCCGATGTGCCAGCGGCGGCGGCCCTAGACCAAGCCCAATGGCGGCGGCAGGGCATCGGAGCCGTATTGAGCCTACCGCTGGTGCATAAAGCAACGATGGTGGGGGTCATTGGGTTGGTGGCTCGTCAGCCCGTTGCCTGGTGGTTGGCGGAAACGATCCAGCTCTTGCAGGTGCTTGGGAAAATGATGGTAGCGACCCAGCAGCGGCTAGAGGACGAGCGCCAACTTCAGGAAAGCGAAGAACGTCTCCGCCTTGCCCTCAGTGCAACGAACCAGGGCCTCTACGATGTCGATTTGACTACGGGTGAGGTGCTGGTGAGCCCAGAATACGCCACCATGCTGGGCTACGATCCGGCCACCTTCCACGAAACCGAAGCCCGTTGGCGGCAGATGCTGCACCCGGAGGATCGGGAGGTGGCCCTCGCAACCTACGATGCCTACGTGGCCGGGGCGATCCCAGACTATAGACTGGAGTTTCGGCTGAAAACCCAGGCCGGGGGATGGAAGTGGGTGCTGTCCTTGGGCAAAATCGTCGCCTGGAATGAGGCGGGCCGTCCGCTGCGAATGTTGGGCACTCACACCGATATTGACGATCTCAAGCAGGCGGAGCTAGCGCTGCGGGCCAGTGAAATTCGCTTTCGCACCTTTATGGACAACAGCCCCGTGGTGGCCTGGATTAATGATCCTGATACCCACACCCTGGAGTATGCCAGCCAGGGCTGGTACCGCAACTTTGCCCTACCGCCCCACACCTCGTTGGAAGACCTAGAAGGTCAGTCCTTGTTTGATGTGTTTGGGGATGCGGCGGCGACCCTTTATGCCAAACACAATCGCTGGGTTGTAGACCATGGTGACGTGCTGGAGGTGGTGGAGCCGGGGCAGCGACCCGATGGCAGTCCTGGGGAGTTTTTGTGCTTTAAGTTTCCGCTCCCCCAGCCCCATCGAAAAACCCTGGCCGCTGGGGTGGCCATTGATGTGACCGAGCGCAATCGCACGGAGCAGCGCCTTGCCTTACAAAGCAGCATTTTGGCCAGCATTGCCCGCACCGAACCGCTGCCTGATATTCTCACAGACCTCGTGTTGGCCTTGGAGGATCACCTGACTGAGAGTCGCTGTTCCTTTCTCTTTTGCGCTGAGGATAACCGCCTCTATCCCGGCGTGGCTCCCAACCTGCCCGCCGCCTATAGCGAAGCCCTGCGAGGGACTGCCGTGGGCGAGGCGATGGGATCCTGCGGCACCGCTGCCCTGCGCCGTCAGCCCGTCATTGTGGGAGATATTGCCACCGATCCCCTCTGGGCCAACTTTCGGGATTTGGCCTTGGCCCATGGTCTGCGGGCCTGTTGGTCGATTCCTATCTTTGCCAGCGATGGCCCGGTGTTGGGCACCTTGGCGGTGTACTTTCCGCAGCCCCGTCAGCCCTATCCCCATGAGTTGGATACTCTCCAGGTGGCGGCTAACCTGGCTAAGGTGGCCCTCGAGCAAGACCAGGCCATCCGTGCCCTGGCCCAACTCAACCGGGAACTAGAAGACCGGGTAGCCCAGCGCACTAAGGCACTGCAACGCAGCGAAGCCCGCCTGAAGGAAGCCCAGCAGGTGGCGCGGCTGGGCTGGTGGGAGATGGAAGTGTCCACCCGGCAAATTACCTGGTCTAAGGAGGTGATGGCGCTGTTGGGGGACACCGATGAAGCGGATGACACCCAGGGCAGCGGGGATCTTCGACCCTACGTTTCTGCTGCCACTTGGGATCAATTCCGGGACTTAATTGACCAGGCCCTAGCGACGGGCATTCCCTGCACCGCCGACCTGCCTATTACCCGGTTAGACGGCACCCAGGGCTGTTTGTTTGTCAAGGTGGCCCTCAATGCGGCGGCCCCAGAGGAGCGCAGCCGCCTATTTGGCATTGCCATGGATGTGAGTGATCGCTGGGTGATGCAAACCATCCTTCAGCGCAGCGAGGAACGCACCCGCGCTACCCTACTGGCCTTACCAGACCTCATCTTCCGGGTTAATCGGGAGGGGATTTACCGTGAGTTTATGGCCTCTCCCCCTGCGGGCAACCTCGTCGATCCCCAGGGGGCCGTTGGGAAGCATCTTTCGGAGGCGCTGCCCCCAGGGGCTTCTCGGCACCACCTCGCCCAAAAACTAGAGGCCATTCACAAAGCCCTCGAGACCCAAACGGTGCAGTGCTACGAACAGACTGTTCCTATTCACGGGGGGCTCCGCTATGAGGAGGTGCGAGTGGCTCCCTGTGGGCAAGGGGAGGTCGTCTTCTTTATCCGCGATATCAGCCACCGCAAGCGCACAGAACTGGAGCTGATTCGCAGCCGGGATTTGCGGGAGGCAATTTTTAATGAGTCTACCGATGCCCTGTTCTTGGTCGATCCTCAAACACAGCGCACCATAGACTGCAATCAGCGGGCCGTTGATCTCTTTGAAGCCTCGGCCAAACACCAGCTCGTCAACATTGCAGGCCACCGACTTCAGGTGCAGCCCTTCACGGAGGAGGAACTCCAGGAGATCTACGCCATCATTGATCAACAGGGCGTTTGGAGCCATGAAATTGAGTATCGCACGTTCACAGGGAAGACCTTTTGGGGCAACATTGCCACCCGACTGATTACGGTGGCTGGGCAGCGGCTCAAACTGGTGCGCGTGACCGATATCAGCAATCGCAAACAGGTGGAAATGGCCCTCCATCAAACCAACCGAGAACTGGCCCGTGCCACCCGGATGAAGGACGAGTTCTTGGCCAATATGAGCCATGAGCTACGCACCCCCCTGAATGCCGTTCTGGGCATGGCCGAAGGGCTACAGGATGAGATGTTTGGCCCCCTCAATGATCGTCAGCACAACGCCCTCCGCACCATTGCCAACAGCGGCGACCACCTGCTAGAGCTGATCAACGACATTCTGGATCTGGCCAAAATTGAGGCGGGGCAGATGACCCTTGACCCAACCTCTGTGTCGATGGCCTACCTGTGCTCCTCCAGTGTGCCCTTTGTGCAATCCCAGGCCCAGGAAAAGCAGATTACCCTGAGGGTGGAGGTACCCGATCACCTGCCTGAGGTGTTCGCCGACGAGCGTCGCCTGCGCCAAGTGTTGATTAATCTACTCAACAACGCCGTGAAATTTACGCCTGCTGGGGGCACCGTTGTCCTCGCGACCCAACTCCTTGATCCCCTCACCCCTGGAGCAGCTCCCTGGTTACGGATCACCGTCAGCGACACGGGCATCGGCATTGCCCCGGAGGACTTGGATAAACTTTTCCAGCCCTTTGTGCAGATCGACAGCACCCTCAACCGTCAATACAGCGGCACCGGGCTGGGGCTAGCCCTGGTGCAGCGCATGGTTGATCTCCATGGCGGACAAGTGCGGGTGAGTAGCGAGGTGGGGGTAGGCAGCCAGTTCGCCATTGATTTGCCCACCTTGCCCACCCACGCCTTTTCCGGCCCCCCCCGATTGGCCCTAGCCCCCAGCCCAGATCCAGACACACCTACCGCCTCGGCTGACCCGCCGCTGCTGCTTTTAGTGGATGACAACGAGGCCAACCTTCAGACGGTTTCTAGCTATTTGGGGGCCAAGGGCTATCGTCTAGAGGTGGCCAAAACGGGGCGCGAGGCGCTGGCCATGGCTAGGCATCATTGTCCTGACCTAATCTTGATGGATATTCAGATGCCCGATATAGACGGCCTAGAGACAACTCGGCAAATCCGGGCCGATCCCAACCTGGCCCACACCCTCATTGTGGCGCTCACCGCCTTCGCCATGCCCCAAGACCGAGAGCGCTGCCTCGCCATGGGCATGAATGACTACATTAGCAAGCCCATTAAGCTCAAAGATCTGGCTGCAACGGTTCGGAAACTCCTCAACAATCAGGCCCATTCCCTATGACATTCTCTATTTTAATTGTTGATGATGAACCGGATAATTTCGACGTTATCGAGGCTTTCCTGAGCAGCGATGACTATCATCTACACTACGTCGAAAGTGGTGAGAAAGCCTTGGCAACGCTGCCTATCCAGCAGCCCGACCTAATCCTGATGGATGTGATGATGCCAGGAATAGACGGTTTAGCCCTTTGCAAGCAGATCAAGGCGATGAGCCTATGGCAGTCGGTGCCCATTATTATGGTGACGGCCTTGGCCTCCAAACATACGCTGGCCCAATGTTTAGAAGCTGGGGCCGATGACTTTGTGAGCAAACCCATCAACCGCATGGAACTAACGGCGCGGGTGCGGTCTATGCTGCGGATTCGGCAGCAGTACCAGCAGCTCAACAGCTTTAATGCCCAGCTTGAGGCTAAGGTGGCCCAGCGCACCGCCGAACTGCAAACGTTGCTCTACCAAGACAGCCTCACCCAATTACCCAGCCGCATCAACCTCCTAGAGCGCGTTGGGCTGCTGCAAGCTGAACAGCGCACAGACTTTGCCCTCGCCTACCTCGACTGCGACCAATTTAAACTGGTCAATGGGGCCTTTGGCTACACCGTGGGCAACCAGTTGCTCCAGGCCATCGCCGAACGCCTACAGCAGCACCTGCGCCCTGGCGATGTGCTGGCCCGCGTGGGCGAAGATGAGTTTTGCTTCCTGCTGACCGCCCTACCGCCTGATTTTTCCCTGCCCACCTGGATTGAAGCGGTACTCCAATCCTTCCATGCTCCCTTCCAAACCTCCCACTGCGAAATTTTTATGACCGCCTGCCTGGGGCTGGCCCTGGGGGATAGCACCACCACCGACCCCGAAGCCCTGCTTCAGGCTGCCGACACCGCCATGTATCGCGCCAAGCGCCAAGGCAAGGGCTGTCATCAGTGGTTCAATCCCCAACTGCACGCCGCCACGCTGCACCGCCTCACCCTCGAAAATGACCTCCAGCACGCCCTTAGCTACGGAGAGTTGGTGGTTTATTACCAGCCCATCATCTGTCTGGCGACCCATCGGGTGATGGGCCTAGAGGCCCTCGTGCGGTGGCAGCACCCCGAGCGGGGCCTTGTGCCGCCAGGAGAATTCATTCCCTGCCTAGAGGAGACGGGGCTGGTGGTGCGGGCAGGGCTAGTCGTCCTGCGCCAAGCGTGCCAACAACTGCGAGACTGGCACGAACAGGGCTGGACAACCCTGACGGTGGCCGTGAACCTCTCGGTGCGGCAGTTTGCCAGCCCCACCCTGCTGGCCGACATTGACCAAGTGCTGGCAGAAACCGGAGCTAACCCCGCCTACCTAAAGCTAGAAATTACCGAAAGCGCCATCATGGAAAATGCTGAGGCCGCCTCAGTGCTGATGGACGCACTGCGGGAACGTCGAATCCAAATCAGCATTGACGACTTTGGCACGGGCTATTCCTCCCTGGGCTACCTCCACCGCTTTCCCCTAGACGTCCTGAAAATTGACCGATCCTTTGTGCGCGATATGCATCGCAGCCACCGCAACTACCAGGTGGTGGAAACCATCATCACCCTCAGCAACCAGTTGGACTTGGCGGTGGTGGCCGAAGGTATCGAAACCCAAGACCAGCTTCAGGCGTTAAAAAAACTAGGCTGTGAACTAGGCCAGGGCTTTTTCTTTGCTAAGCCTGCCCCCGCCGAAGCCATCACCACCACCCTGCGAAACCAGCCCCTTGGCCCCGTTCCGCAACCTGCCGTGCGGGCGCAGGGGTAGCAAGGGTAGTAAGATATGAACAACGTGTAAACCTTTGTAAACCGTTTGGGCAGGAGTCGCACATGGGCCGCAAGCAAGCCATCATCATCGGGTCGGGGGTTGGGGGGCTATCCGCCGGGATTCGCCTGCAAAGCCTAGGGTTTGACACCACCATCGTGGAAAAGCTAGACGCCCCCGGTGGTCGGGCCTACGTGCGCCGCATGGAGGGCTTCACCTTTGATATGGGGCCAACGGTGATTACGGTGCCCCACTTCATCGAAGAACTCTTCTCCCTAGAGCGCGACCAGGCGGATCTTACCTCCGAAGATTTCCCTTCCACCATCGTGGACGAAAACAAGCGCATTAAGGAAGGCATCTCCGGTGGCCCCAGCACCAGCCGCTACGTCCAACTCATCCCCATCCTGCCCTTCTACCGGATTTATTTCGACGACGGCACCTATTTCGACTACGACGGCGACGATGCCCACACCCGCCAACAAATCCAAGCCCTCGGTGAACCGGGCGATCTAGAGGGCTACGAGCAGTTCCAGGCCCAGTCCAAGGCCATTTTTGAGCGGGGCTTTTTGCAGCTCGGCTACACCCACTTCGGCACCGTCGGCGATATGCTCAAAGTCGCCCCCGACCTGCTGCGCCTGGATGCGGTGCGTAACCTGTTCCGCTTCAGCAGCCGCTACTTCAAAAGCCACAAACTGCGCCAGGTCTTCACCTTCGAGCCGCTGCTGGTGGGCGGCAATCCCCTTTCTGTCCCTGCCATCTACGCCATGATTCACTTCGTGGAAAAAACCTGGGGCATCCACTTTGCCATGGGCGGCACCGGGGCGCTGGTGCAGGGCTTCGTGAAAAAGTTTGAGGATCTGGGCGGCCAGATGCGCTACAACACGGAAGTCACCAAAATCAATGTCACCCAGCAGGGCGGCAAGAAGGTGGCCACGGGCATTACCCTCGCCGACGGCACCGTGATCAACGCGGATGTAGTGATTTCCAACGGCGACTGGGCCAACACCTACAGTAAGCTGATCGAACCCCAGTACCGCTTCTGGAACAGCGATCTGCGGGTGAAGCTGACCCAGCAATCCATGTCGGTGTTTGTGATCTACTTTGGCTTCAAGGCCGACGGCACCGAGTCCGACAAGCTCTGCCACCACACCATCCTCCTCGGCCCCCGCTACGAGGGCTTGCTGAAAAATATCTTTGGCCGCAAGGTGCTCTCCAAGGACTTCTCCCAATACCTGCACCTGCCCACCCTGACCGATCCCTCCCTCGCGCCCCCCGGACACCACGCCGCCTATACCCTGGTGCCCGTGCCGAATAACTACTCCGGCATCAACTGGGACGAAGCCGGGGAACAGCTCTGTGAGGCCGTCTTCAGCTACCTGGAAGACCGGGGCTATCTGCCCAACCTGCGGGAGCGGCTGGTGTGCAAGAGCTACATCACCCCCGACTACTTCGAGGGCACCCTCAACGCCTATAAGGGCAACGCCTTTGGCCCAGAGCCGCTGCTGGTGCAGTCTGCCTTTTTCCGGGGCCACAACCGCAGCGAAGACATCAGCAACCTCTACCTGGTCGGCGCAGGCACCCAACCGGGCGCAGGCACCCCCAGCGTGATGATGTCCGCCAAAATGACGGCGCGGCTGATTGCGGAAGATTTCGCCATCGACCCCGCCATCGTCAGCGGCAAGGCCAGCCCTGAGCTGAGCGTGCGCTAGGGCCTATTCTGGTAGGCGTTCAATGGCTGCCCTAGATCAACCTAGGGCCAGCCGTTCCTATGATTTGATAAGATCGGGCGAGGATGGATGATTAAACCTCCCTTAACCCTGTGCGCCACGGATGAAATATTCCCCAGTGGCGACCTGGGTGACATTAGCTCCTGATTGACCTTTCCCCCGGTTGATCAGCAGGTTCTTTGTGCTGCCATTTCCGCGTCCTGCCGCTGCCCCGGCCTGTCCCTCCCCCAAGACAGGATTATCACCGTTGCCCCTCCCGCCGATCCCTTACCCCACCATTGCAATGACCTTTCCCTCAGAATCCTTGGCCCATTCCGACGAGTCTCCCAGCCCTAGGGGAGGTTCCCCAGAGCGTCCCGACAAGCCCGAAGAAGCCTGTGGTGTGTTTGGCCTCTACGGCCCTGGGGAGGATGTGGCGCGGCTGGCCTATTTTGGGCTGTTTGCGCTCCAGCATCGGGGCCAAGAGTCGGCGGGGATTGCCACCTTTGACGGCGCTACGAGCCACTGCCACAAGGACATGGGCCTCGTGTCTCAGGTGTTTGACGACCACATTTTGAAGGACTTGCCGGGGCAGATTTCCGTCGGCCACACCCGCTACTCCACCACGGGGTCTAGCCATGTGTGCAATGCCCAGCCCGCCATTGTGCCGACTCGCCTGGGGGATTTGGCCCTAGCCCACAACGGCAACTTGGTGAATGCCGCCAACCTGCGGGTAGAACTGCTGGAGCGCCACCACGACCTGATCACCACTACCGATTCTGAGATGATCGCCTTTGCCCTGGCGGAGGCCGTGAATGATGGGCTGGGCTGGGTAGACGCTGCCGCCAAAGCCTTCAACCGCTGCCAGGGAGCCTTTAGCCTTGTCATCGCCACCCCCGACGGCATTCTTGGAGCCCGCGACCACCAGGGTATTCGTCCCCTCGTTTTGGGCGTATTGGGCACCGAGATCCCCGCTGAGGGCCGTTCGGCTCAGTACGTACTGGCCTCAGAAACCTGCGCCCTAGACATCATTGGGGCCACCTACGTGCGGGATATCCTACCTGGAGAACTGGTGTGGATTACGGAGCAAGGGCTGCGCTCTCTGCATTGGGCCGAGGCCACCCAGCGCAAGCTCTGCGTCTTTGAGATGATCTACTTCTCTCGCCCCGACAGCATTGTGAATGGTGAAAGCCTCTACAGCTATCGGCGGCGGCTGGGGCACCAACTGGCCAAGGAATCCCCCGCCGATGTGGATTTGATCATGGCCGTGCCCGACTCTGGGGTGCCTGCCGCCATTGGCTTCTCCCAGCAGTCCGGCATTCCCTACGCCGAAGGGCTGATCAAAAATCGCTACGTGGGGCGTACCTTCATTCAGCCCACACAATCCATGCGGGAGGTGGGCATTCGCATGAAGCTCAACCCCCTGCGGGACGTCCTCGAAGGTAAGCGGGTGCTGATCGTGGATGACTCCATTGTGCGGGGCACCACCAGCCGCAAGATTGCCCAGGCACTTCGGGACGCTGGAGCCACGGAAGTTCACATGCGGATTTCGTCTCCCCCCGTCACCCATCCCTGCTTCTACGGCATCGACACCGACAGCCAGGATCAGCTGATCGCCGCTACCAAATCCACCGAAGAGATCGCCAAGCAAATTGAGGTCGATTCCCTCGCCTACCTCAGTTGGGAAGGGATGCTAGAGGCCACCTACCAAGAACCCGGCAGTTTCTGCTCCGCCTGCTTCACCGGGAAATATCCGGTGGACATTCCAGAACCCTTCAAGCGCTCCAAGCTGAAGTTTGAGGCCAAACAGCCCGTCACGCCCTAGCCCAAGCGGCGCTGTCGGGGTTGGAGTTCGGCAACCGAGCCCGTCCCTACCCCGAACGGGCGAATTTTTCTTTACCATAGAACCCGTTGCCCCGGCTGTCCCAGGGGCGATTCCTGCCATCCCCCAAGTCCCTATCCATCCCCTAAAACCGACCGTGGAAGAACAAAAAACCTCCCCCGATGTGATCACCCTGCTCTCCAGCCGCGAACTGGAGAAAATGCGAAAAGCTTGCCAAACGGCGGCACAGCTCTTAGATTACCTAACCCCCTACGTCAAACCGGGCATCAGTACCCTCGAACTCAACGACCTAGCCGAAGCCTGGACTCAAAAGCGGGGAGCCATCAGCGCCCCCCTCGGCTATGAAGGTAGCGTTATGCCTTTCCCAAAATCCATCTGCACCAGCGTCAATGAGGTGATTTGCCACGGCATCCCCAGCGCCGACGAAATCCTGCGCAATGGCGACATCATCAACATCGACGTCACTCCCATTGTGGATGGCTACCACGGCGACACCTCCCGCACCTTCTTGGTGGGCGATGTGGCCCCCAAAGTCCGCAAGCTGGTGGAAGTCACCGAAGAATGTATGTGGCGCGGCATCCGTGAGGTCAAACCCGGTGCTCGCATCGGCGACATTGGGGCTGCCATTCAGGAATATGCCGAAGCCGAGGGCTTTTCGGTGGTGCGCGATTTCGTCGGCCACGGCGTCCATCGCATCTTCCATACCGCTCCCCAGGTGCCCCACTATGGCGTGCGCGGCAAAGGCAAAAAACTGCGCCCCGGCATGGTGTTTACCATCGAGCCCATGATCAACATCGGCTCCCACGAAGCCGAAATTCTGGAGGACGGCTGGACGGCCCTCACCGTAGATCGTCAACTCTCCGCCCAGTTTGAGCACACCGTCGCCGTCACCAAAATGGGCGTAGAAGTCCTGACGCTCTCCCCGGCCAAAGTGCTGGCCTAGACTGGCTCAGCCCATAAAAGAGGGGGGCCCCGTCGGACACCCCCGCATTTTTTCTGGTTGGCGTCCTGAAGCCTTACAGGTCGCCGCCGCGCAGAAATAGCAAAAAGACGATGGTGGGGCCAGCGATAACAATCATGGCCAACATGGCTAACTGGGCAATTAGCTCGAAGTTGATGCTACTCAAAAAGCTCATGGATCCTCCCAACACAGACCTACTAGAATGAAAGCCGGCAAATTGCTTGTGGCTTATTTTACCCGCTTACGGCCCGTCTATTTTAGATAACTTAACAAAATTCTAAGGCGGTGTTGCCCTTCGGCATCGACCCTCGGCCATTCTCCCAAGGACATAACCTGCTATGACCACCTGGCAATGCGTAGCCCAATGCGGAGCCTGCTGCTTCCTCGACCCCAGCGAGCGCCCCGACCTAGAGGACTACCTCACCCCCGATCAGCTTCAGCAATACCTCAGCCTGGTGGGGGACGATGGCTGGTGTATTCACTACAATGCCGAGGCCCGCAACTGTTCCATCTACGACACCCGCCCAGAGTTTTGTCGGGTGACGCCCCACACCTTTGAAACCATGTTTGGCATCGCCCCCGACGACCTCAATGAGTTTGCCATCGACTGTTGCCAGCAGCACATCGAAGATCAGTATGGCGAAAGCAGCCCCGAAATGGAACGCTTTAACCAAGCCGTGGGCTGGATTGACCCCGACCTCTCGGAGTAGCGCGGGCGATTTCTCAGCCTAGGGTACCCTGGTCTGTGCGGCGTGAGAGCGGCGCTGTCGTCGGTGAGTTGCCGTGGGGCCTGTTGCCGTAGGATCAGGCGTTGCAGAGGTTGCCGTGGGGCCAATCGTTGCAGATAATGAAGAAATAATGAAAACATAAACTTGCGTGGTTTACCCGAAACCCTGTGTTCACGGCTCCACGGATTGCTGCTGTTTCTTTCTGGCCCTAGCGCTGTGACTCCCTCCTCGCCGCCCTCTTCGTCAACGGTTTCGCCCCCAGATACCTCGGCCCGCGTTTCGTTTCGGCGGGTGTTTTTATCCACCTTTGTCACCATCTTTTTGGCGGAACTGGGCGACAAAACCCAGGTAACGACGCTTTTAATGAGTGCCCAGGCGGAAGCCCCCTGGATTGTCTTTTTGGGGGCTGGTTCTGCCCTAATTGCCACCAGCCTCATTGGGGTGCTGCTGGGGCAATGGCTGGCTCGCCGGGTGCCCCCCCAGGCCCTCGATACCGCTGCCGGAGCCTTGTTGCTGGGCATCACCGTCTGGCTGCTGTGGGATATTACCCACCTGTAGGGGGGCGTTGGTTCCCCTGTGAGGGCACCGTCAATGCCCCAAGGTTTGCCTCAGTCTTATCCGACTTATCTTTATTCGACTCAGTTTTATTCAACTCAATTTTATTCGACTCAGTTTTATTCGACTCATCCCAAGCCCAAGCCGATTTCCCCTTTCCCCATCGTCGCCCATCCAACCCTCTCACCCAACCCCATGGACTGGAACCTTCTTGCCCTCAGCTTCACCGCCGTGTTTATCTCAGAGTTAGGCGACAAAAGCCAACTGGCGGCCATTGCCCTAGGGGGAAGTTCCAAGCACCCCAAAGCGGTTTTTCTAGGCACAGCAGCGGCTTTGCTGCTTGCCAGCTTTTTGGGCGTGGTGATTGGGGAAGGCACGTCCCAGATTTTGCCAGAACGCTTGGTGAAGGCCGTGGCCGCCGTGGGCTTTGGGCTGCTGGCGGTGCGCTTGCTGTGGCCAGGAGAAGGGGGCGACTAATCGGCGGTTGTGGCGAGAGTCTGCCGTTGCGCCACCAGGGCCACGAGCTGTTTTTTTAGGTCAGTGGTAATCTGCTGAGCCGCCGTTTTGAGGGCATCGGGAGCGGTGCCACCCTGGAGATAAGCCTGAACCATGAGGGGTGCGCCGATGTGGATTTGCACCGGGCAGCGCCACCGGGGATAGGCTTCGCCATAGAAAATATCCACGGGCAGGATGTGAACATTGAGGTTGGCTTGGGCGGCTTCGGCCTGCACCGCAAGGCGGGCTAGACCGGGTTTGAGGGGATGCACCCGATCCTCGCGCCGAATGCCGCCTTCGGGGTAGATGACGAGCATTTCTTGGTTAAGCAACAAATCGCGACCGTGGCGCAGGCTGGCCACGCTAGGGCGACGCACATTCACCGGAAACCCGCCCAAACGCCGAATAAACCAGCCCTGCATCCCCTTCACCTCATCATCCGTGACCATAAAGCGCAAATCTCGCCCCGTCGCCGGACGCCCTGCGGCCAAGGGCAGCACAATGGAATCCCAGCGGGCGCGGTGGGTGGGGGCCAAAATGACGGGGCCATGGGTGGGGATGTGTGCCTGCCCGGTGATGGTGATGGGGCCAAAGTAGCTGGGCAGTACCAGATATTGCCCTAGCCCGTAGGCGATGGGGGTGAGCCATGGCGAACAACGGGACTGGGGCGAGGGAACAACCGACAGCGGCTGGGATTCAGAACTGTCTGAAGACGACATAGGGAGGAGCGGGGAAGCGATAGGTGAGGGAGAGGAGGCCATAGGGTAGATCACGAGGGTAGATCACGGTGGCAAAACGTAGGTCTACCGTAGCCCCTTCGTTCTCAGAGTGTGGGCGAAACCAGGACAGTTTCAAGGCCGGATAGGCCGGCGACATCCCAGTGCGCCCCAAGACCGATGCCTCAGAGGCCGGAAGATGCATCCGCCTCACTCCGCACCGGGGCCGATACCTCCCCTGCCCAGGCTAGGCATCCCCGACTGCACAGGGGCTATACCCTAAGCACTAAAGTACTTGGCCGTGGGGTGGTAGGCGATGATCGCCGTGGTAGATTGCTCGGGATAGAGCTGCTCGCTTTCGTCGATGGTCATGCCGATGCGATCCGTCTGGAGCAAGTCCAGTTGAATCGGCTGGTCGGCCATGTTGGGGCAGGCGGGATAGCCAAAGCTATAGCGAGATCCTTGGTAGCGCTGTTGCAGGATTTCCCGCAGGGTTTCGGGTTCCAAATCGCCAAAGCCCAGTTCCCGTCGCACGCGGGCGTGGCACCATTCTGCCAATGCCTCCGCCACCTGTACCGATAGGCCGTAGTAGTAGAGATAGTCGGTGTATTGGTCGGCTTGGAAGAGCTTTTGGGCAAATTCCGTGGCAATTTCGCCCACCGTCACCGCCTGCATGGGGAACACGTCAAATTCCCCTGGTTTAGCCATCTCCTTCGGCAAGAAGAAGTCGGCAATGCAGAGCCGCCGCAGGGATTTTTGGCGCGGGAAGGTGAAAGTAGCGATGGGTTCCGGGAAATCTTGCATTTTGCATTTTGCATTTTGCATTTCCTCAACCACAACGGGATCGTAGATGTGCAGACTATTCCCTTCCGCCAAGCAGGGGAAGTAACCGTAGACAATCTGAGGATGGAGCAGGTTTTCCGCCAAAATCCGCTGTTTCCAGTTGTCCAGAATCGGATGCACCGTTTCTTGCAGGAAGGCATCGTATTCCTCGCGGGATTGCTCCTGGGGTTTGCGGAACTGCCACTGGCCCACGAAAAGCGCCTGCAAGTCCAGGTAGTCAAAGACTTCCTCCAGGTCAATATCCGCCGGAGTCAGTACCTTGGTTCCCCAGAAGGGCGGCGTGGGGCGGGGGATAGTAGGATCGACGGCATCGGAGCGAGTAGTGTCGATGTCAATCTCAACAGGGGCCTCGGCGGTGGTGGAGTCCGTTTCCGCATCCGAACTTTGAACTTTGCCTTTTGAATTTTGAACTTCCTCGCCTTCTACCAACTCCTCATCCAAAAAGCCCTTCAGGTCATCCCACTTACCCTCGGCCTTGGCGGGCATGAGCTTGTCCATAAAGTGCAGGTCGGAGAAGGCGTCTTTGCCGTAGACCACCTTGCCCTTATAGGTTTTTTGGCAGTCATCGTTGACAAATTTGGGGGTCAGCGCCGCGCCGCCGAGGATAACGGGGACGGTGATGCCCTCTTGGTTGAAGGTTTCTAGGTTGTCCTTCATGAAGGCCGTGGATTTCACCAGCAGGCCGCTCATGGCGATGCAGTCGGCGTGGTGTTCCCGGTAGGCTTGGATGATGGCTTCCACAGGCTGTTTGATGCCGAGGTTAACCACCTTGTAACCGTTGTTGGACAGGATGATGTCCACCAGGTTTTTGCCGATGTCGTGGACGTCGCCCTTCACCGTGGCGATGATGAAGGTGCCCTTGCCGGAGCCGTCGCTATCGGCCTTTTCCATGAAGGGTTCGAGGTAGGCCACGGCGGCTTTCATGGTTTGGGCCGATTGCAGCACAAAGGGCAACTGCATCTGGCCAGAGCCGAACAGTTCGCCGACCACCTTCATGCCGTCCAGCAGGAAGGTGTTGATGATTTCCAGCGGCGGGTAGGTTTCCAGGGCCTTGGCCAGGGCATCTTCTAGGCCGATGCGCTCGCCGTCGATGATGTGCTGCTTGAGCTGTTCATCAATGGGCAGATCTTTGGCAATGGCCTCTTTTTTCTTCAGGCTCTTGCCTTCAAACAGGGTGGTGAGCTTGGTGAGGGGATCGTAGGTGACGATGTCGCCGTCAAATTCGCGGCGGTCGTAGATCAAATCTCGGCAGACCTGCTGATGATCCGGCTCAATTTTGGCCAGGGGCAAAATCTTGGCGGCACTCACAATCGCGCCATCCAGCCCAACCTGCATCGCCTCATGGAGGAACACCGAGTTCAAAGTGACACGGGCGGCGGGATTAAGGCCAAAGGACACGTTCGATACCCCCAGCATGATGTGGCAACCGGGCAGGTTTTCGGTAATCATCCGAATCGATTCGAGGGTTTCTTTGCCGTTGACGCGGTCTTCTTCAATCCCGGTGGAAATGGGCAGGGCCAGGGTATCGAAGAAAATTTCGTGGGCGGGAATGCCGTATTCCAGGGCGTCCCGGTAGGCGCGTTGGGCGATTTGGAATTTCTTCTCCGCCGTGCGGGCCATGCCGTCTTCGTCGATGGTGCCGACCACAATTCCGGCCCCGTACTTCTTGGCCAGTTCTAGCACCTTAAAGAAGCGCTCGTCGCCGTCCTCGTAGTTGGTGGAGTTGAGGATGCACTTGCCCCCGGCCACCTTTAGCCCCGCCTCCATTTTTTGCCACTCGGTGGAGTCCAGCATTAGCGGCAGGGTGACGTTCGTCACCAGGCGAGAGACCAGCTCGTGCATATCCCGCTCGCCGTCGCGGCCCACATAGTCCACGTTGACATCGAGGACGTGGGCACCTTCTTTGACCTGTTCCCGCGCCAGGGCCACCAGACCATCCCAGTCCTCGGCGTTCAGCATTTCCCGACACTTTTTCGAGCCGCTGGCATTCAGCCGTTCCCCCACAATCAGGAAAGAATTGTCCTGCTCGTAGGGCTGAGTGCTGTAGATCGAGGCCGCTGAGGGCACATAGTTAAGCGCCGGACGGGGATCAGAATTTTGAACTTTGCCTTCTGCACTTTGAATTGACCGCACAGGCCGTTCCTTGGGCCGCAGATCCTTCGCCAATTCTGCCAGTTGGGCAATGTGTTCAGGACGGGTGCCACAACAGCCGCCGATGACCTGCACGCCCAAGTCCTCGACAAAGTGCATCAGCGACATCCGTAGTTCCATCGGGGTGAGGCGATAGACCGCGTGGCCTCCCACGTTTTCCGGCAGTCCCGCATTGGGGATACAGGAAATAGCAAAGGGCGACTGTTCAGCCAAATGTTTGATGTGATCCTTCATCAAATCTGGCCCGGTGGCGCAGTTGAGGCCGAGGATGTCGATGGGGTAGGGTTCCAGAATCGCCAGAGCCGCCGCCATTTCGGTGCCCACCAGCATGGTGCCCTGCTGCTCCATCGTCACCGACACCATCAAAGGCAGGCGCTTGCCCAGTTGGGCAAAGGCTTCTTCGATGCCGTTGAGGGCGGCTTTAATTTGCAGCACGTCCTGACAGGTTTCCACCAGCATCAGGTCTACCCCGCCGTCGATGAGCCCACGGGCCTGCTCCACGTAGGCATCCTTGAGGGTGTCGAAGTCGATGTGGCCCAGGGTGGGCAGCTTTGTCCCCGGCCCCATGGAACCCGCGACAAAGCGGGGCTTGTCCGGTGTGGAAAACTCATCCGCCACCCGACGGGCTAACTCCGCAGCGGTTTTGTTCAGTTCGTAGGCCCGATCCGCCAGGTCGTACTCCGCCAGCACGATACTGGTGCCGCCGAAGGTGTCGGTTTCAATCACATCGGCCCCGGCCTCCAAAAAGGCGCGATGCACTTGGGCCACGGCTTCGGGCTTGGTGGCGACCAGGTATTCATTGCAGCCTTCGTACTCTGGGCCACCAAAATCCTCTGCCGTCAGGTTTTGCACCTGCAAGTTCGTGCCCATGGCTCCGTCAAACACAAGGACGGGACGCTCTGGGCTGTGGAGGCGATCAAGGAAAGCGTGAGTCATGGGGCGCTAGGGTGAACGTATGACGGCATGGGCTTTCTATTATCGACCATAGTTCCACTAGACGGGAAACCGCTTTGCAGCCAGATTATCGCCATCCTTTAGAACGTCATCCTCCTAGGGGATATTTCTGGGAGATATTTGGGGTTGATCTGGGTTCCTCCGCTGACCGCCTGGACGAGAACCCGCCTTAGCGAGGATCCAGAATAGGGGCTTGAGCCACCAGCCTCACTTGATTTTGTCGTTCTATCACAGTGACTAGGGGCAGCGGTTGGTTGGCAGGGCCGCGCACCACTTGGCCAACCCCATCAAACTGAGATCCATGGCAGGGGCAGATAAAGCGCTGCTGATCGGTGTTCCAATCCACTGTGCAGCCTAGGTGAGGACAGCGGGGATTGAGGCCGTAGGGGGCAAGGCTTGGCCCATCGAGGATGACGAGGTAGGTGATTTGGTTGGGGATCCCCGTCACCGCTACGGGTTCGCCGGGAGTCGTCGAGGGCAACCAGGTATCAACCGCTAGGGGAGTGCCATCGACATCTAGGGCGGGCACTCCGGGTAAATAGTCTTGGCAGCGGGAATTGTGGGGAAAGGTGGAACACAGTTGTTCCAAATCCTGGGCTGAGCCGTCATTGGGACGGAGCAACCCTAGGGCAATGGCTCCCATACTGCCGCCGACGAGGTATTTCAGAAAGGATCGCCGTCGGGAGGCAGGGGGCTGGCGCTGTTCCTGGGGGCCTGTGGGATGGGGCATGGTGGAAATACTCTAGGATTGGCTTCAAGCGGTGCCTACTGTCTGCATGATAGACCCGATTTCCATCGCGTTGGGGTAATGAGACCGTTTACCCTGGGGCTGGCCGAATCTGCATGGCCCAAACGCCCAAGGATTAGCGGTGGCCGATGACCCAGGCCAGCCCTAGCATGAAATCTTTCCGTAGAGCCGCCCTCCAGCGAGCGTCTTACTATATGCTTTGACTGTACGACTAGAAACCTGCACCTTCACAATGGGCCGACTTACCACCCACGTCCTTGATACAGCCCTGGGTAAACCCGCCGCTTCGTTGCGGCTCACAGTCTGGGCCATCAATAATGATGCCGACATCAAAACGGCACTGAAAACCGTGGAAACCAACAGCGATGGCCGCACCAGCGAACCCCTGTTAGACGGCGATGAACTCCTGAAGGGCACCTACGAAATTACCTTTGATGTGGCGGCCTACTTTGCCACCACCGGAGCCGCCCTCTCCGAGCCACCCTTTTTGGATCAAATCCCCATCCGCTTCACCGTGGCCGATCCCACCAGTCACTATCATGTGCCGCTGCTGGTCTCTCCCTGGTCCTACAGCACCTATCGCGGCAGCTAACCCCCGGTCATTCTGTCCCCAGCCGCTACCTTAGATGAACTCGCCCGATGGTCTACTGGTTCAATGGCCAACCCATGGAAGGGGACACCATTTCCCTTGCCGTCAACGACCCTGCGTTTCTCTACGGGGCAACCGCCTTTACGACCCTGCGAATTTATCAGCACCACCTCGATCATCCCCTCACGGGGTGGGATGATCACCTTCAGCGCCTACGCCGTACGATAGAAACCTTTCAGTGGTCAGCACCAGATTGGGATCGGGTGCGCCAGGGAGCGAACTGGGTGCAGCAGACCTTTCCCGTCCTGCGGATCACCTGCTTCCCCGACGGGCGGGAGTTGATTACCGGACGCCCCTTACCTGTCGATTTGTCCCAAAAGCAGCGCCATGGCATCACCGCCTGGGTAGCCATGGGTGAACCCTACCAGCGAGCGATCCCCAACCACAAAACCGGGAACTACCTGGGCAGTTGGCTGGCGCTCCACCAAGCCCAATGCCAGGGAGCCGCCGAGGCCATTTTGACCGACGCCGCAGGTCACTGGCTGGAGACCAGCACGGGCAACCTCTGGGGCTGGGGTCAGGGGCAATGGTGGACGCCGCCCCTAGCGGATGGTCTCCTGCCCGGGATCGCAAGGCAGCAGATGTTAGCCCATTTACAGAATCAGGGCCTCCCCGTTTGCCAAGATCCTTGGGGGCCAGCGGTGGTCTCGCAGCTCGAAGGATTGGCCTATACCAATGCGGTGGTGCAGATCATCCCAATTCACACGGTGATAGCCAATCACAGTAGACTGGTGTTTAACCCCCAAGCCGATGGCCTGCGGGAGTTACGGGCTCTCTTCGAGGTCGCCGAAGGCTAAACTCAGAACAGAATTCGGCTAGAAGATGGCCCATTCCGGCAGATAACGTTAACATTAGTTAATAATCTTCTAATTAAACGGTTTACTCGAAACCCAATCTGAGATAACCCTGTTTCTGACACAACACGGTTCCCGTTCAACAACACGTTCAACACATTAGTGGAGGCATTACCCCGGTGAATAAACGGTGGAGAAATGCAGGTCTATACGCACTGCTGGTGGTGGTGGTCATCGCCCTGGCCACGGCCATCTTTGATGGCTCTGGGGTAGAAACCCAGACTTGGCGCTACAGCAAGTTCCTAGACGCTGTGCAAGGCAATCAAATCGAGCGGGTCAGCATCAGCTCTGACCGCACCCGCGCCCGGTTCACGGATCCGGCGGGCAACGGCCAAATCATCGTCAACCTGCCCAACGATCCCGAACTGATCAGCACCCTAGAAACCAACAATGTGGACATTGTGGTGCTGCCCCAAAGCGACGACAGCGTTTGGGTTCGCGCCTTTAGTACCCTGTTGATTCCGGTGCTGCTGCTGGTGGTGCTGTTCTTTGTGCTGCGCCGCGCCCAAAATGGCCCCGGTAGCCAAGCCATGAACTTTGGCAAGTCCAAGGCCCGCGTGCAGATGGAGCCCCAAACCCAAGTCACCTTTGGCGATGTGGCTGGCATTGAGCAGGCCAAGCTGGAACTCACCGAAGTGGTGGACTTCCTCAAGAACGCCGACCGCTTCACCGCCGTGGGGGCCAAAATTCCTAAGGGCGTGCTGCTGGTTGGGCCTCCGGGGACGGGTAAAACCCTGCTGGCCAAGGCCGTTGCGGGCGAAGCGGGG
This sequence comes from Leptolyngbya sp. BL0902, assembly GCF_016403105.1. Lineage (NCBI taxonomy): Bacteria > Bacillati > Cyanobacteriota > Cyanophyceae > Leptolyngbyales > Leptolyngbyaceae > Leptolyngbya > Leptolyngbya sp. BL0902. The sequence goes on along the minus strand of NZ_CP046155.1, from coordinate 3,853,812 downwards.
GTACCCTTCTTCTCCATCTCCGGTTCTGAGTTTGTGGAGATGTTCGTCGGGGTCGGTGCCTCCCGCGTCCGCGACCTGTTTGAACAGGCCAAGGCCAACGCGCCCTGTATCGTGTTCATCGACGAGATTGACGCCGTGGGTCGTCAGCGGGGTGCAGGTCTCGGCGGCGGCAACGACGAACGGGAACAAACCCTCAACCAACTGCTGACCGAAATGGACGGCTTTGAGGGCAACACCGGGATCATCATCATCGCCGCTACCAACCGCCCCGACGTGCTGGATGCCGCCCTACTGCGCCCCGGTCGCTTTGACCGCCAGGTGGTGGTGGATCGGCCCGACTACGCCGGACGCTTGGAAATCCTCAACGTCCACGCCCGTGGCAAAACCTTCTCCAAGGATGTGGATCTGCAAAAGATCGCCCGTCGTACCCCTGGCTTCACCGGGGCCGACCTGTCCAACCTGCTGAACGAGGCCGCCATCCTCGCCGCCCGTCGCAACCTCACCGAAATCTCCATGGATGAGGTGAACGACGCCATCGACCGGGTGCTGGCTGGCCCTGAGAAGAAAGACCGCGTCATGAGCGAACGCCGCAAGGAACTGGTCGCTTACCACGAAGCGGGTCACGCCCTCGTCGGTGCCCTGATGCCGGACTACGACCCCGTGCAGAAAATCAGCATCATCCCTCGCGGTCGGGCGGGTGGTCTCACCTGGTTTACCCCCAGCGAAGATCGCCTGGAATCGGGCCTCTATTCCCGCTCCTACCTGCAAAACCAGATGGCCGTGGCCCTCGGTGGCCGCATCGCTGAGGAAATCATCTTTGGCGAAGAGGAAGTCACCACCGGGGCATCCAACGACCTGCAACAGGTGGCCCGCGTGGCCCGCCAAATGGTGACTCGCTTCGGCATGAGCGACAAACTCGGCCCCGTGGCCCTCGGTCGCCAGCAGGGCAACATGTTCCTGGGCCGCGACATTGCCGCCGAGCGCGATTTCTCTGAAGAAACCGCCGCCACCATCGATTCTGAAGTGCGTTCCCTGGTGGACGAAGCCTACCGCCGCGCCAAGGATGTGCTGGTCGGCAACCGCCACATCCTCGACCAACTGGCCCGGATGCTGGTGGATAAGGAAACCGTCGATGCCGACGAGCTCCAGCAATTGCTGGCCACCAGCGATGTGCGGATGGCGTCTATCGCCTAGGCCGTAACCTAACGTTGATTCTCCTTATCCCAGGGTTCCAGAAGAATCCTGGGATTTTTTTACCCGGTTTGTTCGCGCTGCCTCGTCACGCGGCTTCGTCACGCTGTTTTGTCACCAATCGTCGATAACCCCCATGTACTGCATCATCTACGACGGCCACTGCAATCTCTGTGTCAACCTGGTGCGGGTGCTAGAAACCGTAGACCAAGGGCAGCGCTTTCAGTATGTGCCCATGCAGGATAACGCGGCCCTAGCTCCCTTTGGCCTGACCCCTGCCGATGGGGAAGCGGGCATGATTGTGATTGACTTGGCCCAACCTAGCCGCCGCTGGCAAGGCAGCGATGCGGCTGAGGAGATTGGTCGCCAAATGCCCATTCTGCAAGGGCTGGTGGCGGCTTATCGAGCTTTACCCGGTGCCAAATCTACGGGGGATCAGGTCTATGCCTACATTCGCGACCACCGCTATCAACTCTTTGGCCAACGGGCCGATCTCTATCAACCTGCCTACCCTGCCTGTGTCGATCAAACCTGCTCCCCCTTCCCCACCCCAAGGGATTAGAACGCGGTTTCCGCTTTGCCAAGGCCAGAAGCGTGACCGTATAATCATTTAAGAAACCTTAAGCTTTTCACCCCTCACTATGACCGCAGACACCTTCCAGCCCTGGCTTAATTTTGTTCACCCTGTCTTGATGTGGGTGTTGTTGGCCGCTACCCTCTATGCGATGTATTTGGGTATTCAGGCCCGTCGCACCCGCCTCGCCGATGCCGAAACCCGCAAGGAACTGATCAAAGGCAAGTTTGCCCTCAAGCACCACAAGGTGGGCTCTGTGCTGATGGCGTTTATGGTGTTGGGCACCATCGGCGGCATGGGAGCCACCTACCTCGAAAGCGGCAAGCTGTTTGTGGGGCCGCACCTACTGGTGGGCTTAGGGATGGCCGGACTCATTACCACCTCCGCTGCCCTAGTTCCCTTCATGCAAAAGGGTAGCGAAACCGCCCGCCTCAGCCACATTTCCCTCAATGTGATTCTGGTGGGCTTATTTGGCTGGCAGGCGCTGACGGGGGTGCAAATCGTCCAACGACTGCTGTCTAACCTGTAGGTTGGCCTGATTGCGGCCCCTCGCCTAGATACCGAACCAGAGCCTGTGGTTGAGATCTTTTCTCCGCCGCAGGCTTTGGTTTTGGGTTCACGTCTCAACGTCTTGGCGGTTAGGGGTTTTGCCCCAGTGAGACCAAAAATGGTGACGGTGGTAGCTCTCAGGTAAGGGCAGACAGCGGGTGTGATGAAAGTCCTCCTGCACCTTGCGGGTCAAGCGTTTGGATACCTGACGCACCACCTGGTTAAGGAGTTTATCGCCTGATGCCTTGACCAAGGCTTGGGGCAGCGCGTTGAGAAATCGGGGCTTATGGATACCGACGGTGAGGGTGAGCGTCCAGTCTACCTGGGTGAGGGGAGCCCCCTGGGGGTGTTCTTCGCGGAGGGTCAACACCGACTGAAAATTCACGTCATAGCCCGGTGGCACGTAGCCTGGAATGGGCATCGTATCAATGCGATAAATGCCATGATCAAGGGGCGAAAGGTAAAGGCCCACCTGGGGCTCTACCTCATAGCCTAGTACTGAAAAACGCCCGACGACTAAGGCGTAGCCATGATCTGAAATGGGCGAAACCTGCATGGGATGAGCACAGCGAGGGAACCAACAGCGATGGCCGTTGAGATACTGTCCCACGGTGCCCACGTCTGCCGCCATATCCATCTGTCCGGCATAGCGACCTTCAAACAAAAGGGTTTCCTCTGGCCCTGGGTCAGCGGACTGGGATTTGGCCTGGGGGTCTAGTGCCATACCCGTAGGAGCATCGCCCACCACGTCGGCAGCACCCATCCAGAACGGCCCACAGGTCTCAGGAGAAAACGACATAGCGGCTCATGTTCCATCGTGAACAACGGTTGATCGATCCGGGCCACCTCTCACCGATGCCCTAAGCTCACAGGTACCCCAAGGTTGCCCCTGAAAACTGTGATCCACGTCACGGTTGTAGCCCTCCAAACCTTGCGCCAAGGTGAAGCTAGCCTAGCAAAACTTTGACCAACCGAGGGAAACCTATACATTTCATAGGTTTAGCCCCTATTGTTAATGGCGTATGGTATGCCTAAGCATGTCTGTGTTGTGGTTTGAGAAAGGTTATGCGGCAAAACTTTACGGAAGAAGAGTGGACAGCGCTTCTGCAAGCTCCGATGGAAGCGGTGATGGCGGTATGTTTGGCTGATAAGGTTGACCCTATTTCCTTTCTCCAAGAACTCATCGCTGGCGTAACAATTGTCACCGAAGATTTAAGGCGTACGGATCTGTCGGGGGATCTTATGCCAGCCCTGGTAGCGGCCCTGGCTGAAAAGGACGCTAAAGAATCCCTCACGGGAGAACAACTAATTCTTAAAAAGCAGTTTGAACTGCTAGGGATTATTCAAACCTTTAAGAAGTCTAAGGATGCTCGAGATCGGGCTGTGGAGAGTTTCCAGGTGATTTCGGCCATTCTAGATCAAAAAGTAACTGGAGCCCAGGCGACGGAATTTAAGACTTGGCTGATGTCCATTGCTCAGCGGGTGGCCGAATCTCAGCGGGAAAGTAGCTTTCTAGGCATTGGTGGTAGCCGAATTAGCGAACGAGAGGCTGATGTCCTCAAGGCCCTTGCTGAAGCCCTGGGCCTCACAGCTTAGAGGTCTGCCCCACCATCCTAGCGGCCCATCATGATCCTTAACACTTGAGGAAAAGCCGTTTCCTTCTGGGGTAAAATTCCGAAGTGGGCAGCGAAGCTATCTCCCGTATAGGAGATCAGGAGAGACGGCTAGGCCCTTCCCCAAGGCCCTAGTCTGCCGATCTGCCCCTACCGATAATTTATAGATTGTTAAGAAACCCTGTGTGAGGAGTATCCCCAATGAGCCCAATCATTTACTTTTTGATTAGTGTTATTGTCCTAGCGGTTGGCTTGCTAATCATTTCAAAAATTCCTCCCGTTGGGGTTGAGATTGATAGTCCGATTAAAGCGCTTCTAGGTGGGGCTATTATTGGAGCCTTTGATGGCTTTTGGGGATTTTTCCCGTCTGCATTTCGCACGGGCGTTTTCATTTTAACCCTAGGAATTGTCCCGCTCTTGGGCTCCATCATTGTGTTTGGCCTTGCGGCCTGGTTAGTTGACGGTTTCCGCCTGCGCTGGGGCATCTGGAGTGCCATCATGGGGGCCATTGCCTTGGCTATCGTGAGCTCCCTGCTCAAGTTTATTCTCGGTGCCCTGGGGCTAGATATTTAGAGCCAGCGAACCTTACAACTTGCTTAAGCTATCGCTGTTTATAAGGCTCGGTGGTGGAGGATCAAAGCATCCTCATACTGCCGAGTTTTTGTTATGGCCATAAAAACCTTGCTGAAACCCCTCCGCCTTGGGCGCTGGGCAATTTTGGGGTTTCTTGCCCTAGGTCTACTCACGGCGTTGGGCGTTGTGGGCTTGGGGCTCTGGGTGCCCACCTGGGCCACGGCTCCTCTGCCGCCGCGCCTAGTGCCCGCCATCCTTAATGGCAACCCCATCCATGTTCTGTATGTCACCCGCAGCAGCGATACGGTGCTGGTACGGTGCTATCCCGGCTTTCAGCCCGCCTTAAACCTGACAAATCAGGAAGGGTTTTTGACCTGTGTAAACTCTGAATCCCAGGCTGAGTCGTAGATTTCATGACGGTCTTGGATGGGGGCCATACGAAATCCTGCTAGAGACTGGCTGACAAAGGATTCTGGGGCGGACGTGAGAATTGCGCCTCTACCGCATTGGGTTCATGTAGGGGTCAGGTCTCCTGCCCCTTCCACAGGCGTGGGTTCTAGCAGGTTTTGCCAGTCCACCAGGCTGAGCAAGCCTAGGGGGTCGCCGGGGATACCGAAAAGCCTGAGCCACTGGGCCAGCGCTACCCGTCCTTGGGGGCCTGTATTACCCTAGGGGAAGGAGCCTTGCGCCCTGATCATCCTACCCTTGGCCCGCCTATGCCTGGTAAAACTCTGCTGACTGGTCTCCAAGCCAATCAGTTTCGCCATCCCCTCGATCTCGAAGCCACCCGCGCCCTACAACAACTACCGGGATTGGATGTGCTGGTGCGGATGGTGGTGGCTCCTCTGGCGGAATCGTTTTTTCATTTAGAAAACCTGGCGTCGGGCATTCAGGTCAGTGAGCGACAACTGCCCAGCCTCCATGGGGCTTTGGTAGAAGCCTGCCAAATTCTCGATTTAGACGTGCCTCAGCTCTACGTGCGGCAGAACCCCGTTCCCAATGCCTACACCTTTGCCATGCGGGGCGAGCGACCCTTCATCGTCATCCATACCGCCCTGATCGAACTGTTGACCCCAGCGGAAACTCAGGCAGTGATCGCCCACGAACTGGGCCATCTCAAGTGCGACCACAGCCTTTACCTGACGGTGGCTAACCTGATTACCCTCGCCGCCAGCCAGCTTCCCTTTGGGGCGGAAATGTCCCAGGGGCTGCAAAATCGGCTGATGGAATGGGTGCGCTGTGCCGAGTTTACCTGCGACCGGGCCGCCCTGCTGGTGGCTCAGGATCCGCGCATTGTGGCGTCGTTGCTGATGAAGCTCTGCGGCGGCTCTCCGTCCCTCGTTTCTGAACTGAGTGTGGACGCCTTTATCGATCAAGCCCGCGCCTACGACGATCTGAGCCAGGACGCCCTCGGCGACGCCCTCAAGCAACTGCGTACCCAAGGGCTTACCCACCCCGTTCCGGTGCTGCGGGCCAGGGAGATTGATCGCTGGGCCAGCAGTCCGGCCTACGGTGCCCTGGTGAAAAACCGCGCCATTGAGTATAATGGGGATTCATCCAAGGGCGGATGGCGAAATTGGTAGACGCACCACACTCAAAATGTGGCGACTTCGGTCGTGCGAGTTCGAGTCTCGCTCTGCCCATATTAATTCACCGTTGATCCGACGCGGCACGGCATAGATGGTTGTACGGCGTACAGTCATTTGGGGGTCAGTGTATGACGCGCAAGGGGCTGAGCAAGGCCTCTTATTTCTTTAATCGTCCTTCCACCGCAGTTCCCCCGTAGGCGAGGGAACCGCGATGGCCAGCCTAACGGCGGGGAAGCTTATCCTGGCGGCTGTTCTCCAGTTTGTACTCGTTGATGAGCTGGAGGGTTTTGAGGCGCACAGTCAGGTGCTTTTCCACGCCTTCGTAGGTGTAGCGGTCGAAGCCGCCTTGGTCGATGAGTTGTTTGATGTAGCTCACCCGCTCCCCAGGGTTGGGGTGGGAGGCAAACCAGGTGACGCCGCGATTGCCGTGTTCGGCTTCGAGGGTGGTCATCAGGTTGTGGAGGCCGTCGGCGGCATAGTTCCCGGTGGCGAGGAGCTTAGTGCCCAAAATGTCGGACTGACGCTCCATATCGCGGGAATAGCTGGCTACCAACAGGTTGGCGGCGATGTTGGCCACCTGGGGCACGGGGATAAAGGCCGCAAGGCTGGCGGTGAGGTTGCCCTGAGTCACCATTTGGAATCCATGGGATAGCACCGCATGGGAAATTTCGTGGCCCAGCAGTCCGGCCAGTTCTGCTTCGGAATAGCTATTGGTGATGGCTCCGGCGTTGATGAAGATCTTTCCTCCCGGCAGGGCAAAGGCGTTGAGATTCTCATCCATCACCACCTCAAAGCTGTAGTTAAACTCATCCCGTCCGGCCAGGGCGGCGAGTTTGTGGCCAATCTCGTTGACGTAGTCCCGCACCTCCGGGTCGGTGACGATGGGCAACTGACGCTTGACCTGATCCGCCACCTGCTGCCCCAGCACGCTTTCCCCCTGCATCATCAAAATGCCGGAGTTGAGGGCAGTGAAGGGGCCAAACAGCCCCCCGGTGAGGAAGTAGCTGGCCGCGCCCGTGATGATGTTGCCTACCAGGTTGCGGGTGAGGTTAGCGTTGATCTGGCCTCGGAAGCGGTTGAAGTTCTCCTGGGCCAGTTGCTCCATGGCTCCGGCATCGGGGTGTTCGGGGTTAAGCAGGGCAAACTGGTTGGCGGTGATCGCCGCTTCAATCCACTGCTCCTGAGCCATCTGAAGCTGAATTTGGGCGTTCAGCACATCGGGATGGTAGGGAAACCGCAGCGCCAAGGACTCTAGGAGTTGCCGCGCCTCCTCCGTGCGCCCCTGCTGGATCAAGTAGCGCCCATAGAGAGACTGGGCGGGCAAAAAGTCAGGATAGTCTCGTACCAACAGTTCTAGCGGTACCAACACCCGGTTGGGAAAGCCAGAATCCAATCCGGCCTGGGCTTCGCGCCAATACACCCGACCCGCCGGAGACAGATCTTCGGGGTCGGTGATGGGCACAATGACTTCACCGCTGGTCATTTCCGCCAGCCATTTGGCCTCCTTCGCCTGACGATAGAGCGCATTCGCCGCCGCCCGATCTCCCGCCAGAAAATGCTGATCTGCCTCCATCAAAAGCTGACTGCGCTTAACTTGATCCTCCGAAAGCCCGATGAATAACCGCGCCCGATCTATCGATGAGGCGGCCTCTGAGGACTCTGCTTCTGGGGACTCTGCTCCTGGGGACTCTGCATCTGAAGCTTCTACCTCTGAGGACTCCCCTGCCGAGGACGCTTCTGTTGTTGAAGGCTGCTCCGCTGCGGCCTCGGTCTCCGCGTCTGGCCCGTCCTCCGCAACAGCTTCCCCAGGGCCAACAGCATTCTGGGCCTCTGCCTCAGCCGGGTTGCGATTGCCCAAGGGCCAAGGCGTTTCAGACTCCCACTCTACTCCCAGTTCCCACTCCGTTTCTGTCGCTGCCCCGGGTTCTGAGATTGCTTCTGGGTCGGGTGCGTCCATCGCTTCCAGGGTAGGACGGGACTCTACCACCGCCTCCACCCCGTCCGCAGACTCCTCTGTATCCTGTATATCCTGGTGTTGAGTCCGCCGTTCTAGAGGATTCTCCGCCGCAACCGCCGCCGCCGTTGGGTCTGTCGCCCAAGTTGGGCTGCTCATTCCGTAGGCGAAATTGGCCCCCAAGGCCAGCCCATAGGCCGCCAAGGTGAAGGCCAAAAAACGTTTCGCACGTTTCATCGTGTTGCGTACCATGGCAGGCTCTCTTTTCAGGCGTTGGGCGGCGGATCGATCTTCCTCCCCATGTCGGCCAAGGAGGCGGTTGAGTTCCCCATCACCCTAACCCATCTAGCCCCATCCATCGAGCGATGCTCCCAGCGGCGACTTGGGCGTTCTGACGGCACATTAACACGCCCCAAAGGTGCCCCGTATAATGGACGTATTCGGCGTTTTTCCTTGGCATGAACCGCTGGGTTAACTTTCTCTCACTGCTTCCGGGCACCCTGCTCACGATCCTGATTATCAGCATCGCCTTTCTGAGGTTCTACGATGAAACCGACTTCACCCTCCTCGGATACGTCGCCAACACCCGCACCTGGAGCAACCGATGTACCGTGGCCGCCCTCGTGGTGGCGCTGGTTGGTTTTTGCACTGAATGGGACCGTCGAAATCGAGAAGCAGCACGCACTGCGAATGAACGAGATGAGGAAAGAGCGCGAAGAGAGGAGGAGGCTCGACGAAGAGAATCAGCAGAAGCACGAGCAGCGAATGAGCGAACTGAGGAAAACGAACGAGCGGCTCGCCGAGCTCGAATCCAAAATCGATGGATCCTTCTCCAAGCACGGTATTTACTCAACCCCAGCGCCGAAGGCGAAGCAGCCATAGCCGATTTCATTCAGTTTTTGCAGGAGTATGGTGAACTGTAGCCTCAGCCTGCCCTCAAGGATGGCTCGTATAATGAGGTCAATCGGCACGCCCCCCGTTTGGCATGAACCGCTGGGTTAATTTTCTCTCACTGCTTCCGGGCACCCTGCTCACGATCCTGATTATCAGCATCGCCTTTCTGAGGTTTTACGATGAAACCGACTTCACCCTCCTCGGATACGTCGCCAACACCCGCACCTGGAGCAACCGATGTACCGTGGCCGCCCTCGTGGTGGCGCTGGTTGGTTTTTGCACTGAATGGGACCGTCGAAATCGAGAAGCAGCACGCACTGCGAATGAACGAGATGAGGAAAGAGCGCGAAGAGAGGAGGAGGCTCGACGAAGAGAATCAGCAGAAGCACGAGCAGCGAATGAGCGAACTGAGGAAAACGAACGAGCGGCTCGCCGAGCTCGAATCCAAAATCGATGGATCCTTCTCCAAGCACGGTATTTACTCAACCCCAGCGCCGAAGGCGAAGCAGCCATAGCCGATTTCATTCAGTTTTTGCAGGAGTATGGTGAACTGTAGCCTCAGCCTGCCCTCAAGGATGGCTCGTATAATGAGGTCAATCGGCACGCCCCCCGTTTGGCATGAACCGCTGGGTTAATTTTCTCTCACTGCTTCCGGGCACCCTGCTCACGATCCTGATTATCAGCATCGCCTTTCTGAGGTTTTACGATGAAACCGACTTCACCCTCCTCGGATACGTCACCAACGCCCGCACCTGGAGCAACCGATGTACCGTGGCCGCCCTCGTGGTGGCGCTGGTTGGTTTTTGCACTGAATGGGACCGTCGAAATCGAGAAGCAGCACGCATTGCGAATGAACGAGCTGAGGCAAGAGAGCAAAGAGAGGAAGAGGCTCGACGAAGAGAGGAAGAGGCTCGACGAAGAGAGGAGGACGCAGCACGAGCAGCGAATGAACGAGCTGAGGAAAGGCAACGAAGCCTTGAGGAAAGAGAACGAGCGGCTCGCCGAGCTCGAATCCAAAATCGATGGATCGTTCTTCAAGCACGGTATTTACTCAACCCCAGTACCGAAGTCGAAGCAGCCATAGCCGATTTCATTCAGTTTTTGCAGGAGTACGGCGAACTGTAGCCCCGGCCTGCCCTTCAGGATGCCCCGTATAATGGGGTCAATCGGTACGCCCCCCGTTTGGCATGAACCGCTGGGTTAATTTTCTCTCGCTGCTTCCGGGCACCCTGCTCACGCTCCTGATCATCAGCATCGCCTTTCTGAGGTTCTACGATGAAACCGACTTCACCCTCCTCGGATACGTCGCCAACGCCCGCACCTGGAGCAACCGATGTACCGTGGCCGCCCTCGTGGTGGCGCTGGTTGGTTTTTGCACTGAATGGGACCGTCGAAATCGAGAAGCAGCACGCATTGCGAATGAACGAGCTGAGGCAAGAGAGCAAAGAGAGGAAGAGGCTCGACGAAGAGAGGAAGAGGCTCGACGAAGAGAGGAGGACGCAGCACGAGCAGCGAATGAACGAGCTGAGGAAAGAAAGCGAAGAGAGGAGGACGCAGCACGAGCAGCGAATGAACGAGCTGAGGAAAGGCAACGAAGCCTTGAGGAAAGAGAACGAGCGGCTCGCCGAGCTCGAATCCAAAATCGATGGATCGTTCTCCAAGCACGGTATTTACTCAACCCCAGTACCGAAGTCGAAGCAGCCATAGCGGATTTTGTGCAGTTTTTGCAGGAGTATGGCGAACTGTAGCCTCGGCCTGCCCTCAAGGATGCCCCGTATAATGGGGTCAATCGGCACGCCCCCCGTTTGGCATGAACCGCTGGGTTAATTTTCTCTCGCTGCTTCCGGGCACCCTGCTCACGCTCCTGATCATCAGCATCGCCTTTCTGAGGTTTTACGATGAAACCGACTTCACCCTCCTCGGATACGTCGCCAACGCCCGCACCTGGAGCAACCGATGTACCGTGGCCGCCCTCGTGGTGGCGCTGGTTGGTTTTTGCGTTGAATGGGACCGTCGAAATCGAGAAGCAGCACGCACTGCGAATGAACGAGCTGAAGCAAAGCAACGAAGCCTTGAGGAAGGAGAACGAGCGGCTCGCCGAGCTCGAATCCAAAATCGATGGATCCTTCTCCAAGCACGGTATTTACTCAACCCCAGTGCCGGAGTCGAAGCAGCCATAGCCGATTTCATCCAGTTTTTGCAGGAGTAGGGCGAACTGTAGCCCATTGCTGCGGTTGCCAGGGGTAAGGTGGCCAACCCAATCGCCCTAGGTGGGGTAGGTCGTGCCCATTCGACAACGGCTTACCCCCGTGCCCCAGGCAATACCCACACCGTCAGCGAAGCGCCTATCGCTCCATCCGGGGAATGTTACAAAATCACACAAATTTCCAGAAGCCCCATTCAGCAAGCTTTTCGCGCCTTTCTAAGGTGCAGACTCCGGCCTGCAAAAAGAAATTTTGCCGGAGGTGATATGAAACCTGAGCCAAGTGGGTAAGTTAGTCCAAGAAGCGAACAAACTATACCTGCTTCTCAAGGAGACACCCCATTATGAAATCCACTTGGAACTTCAAGCTGCTGCAACACCTCATCCAAAAGAAAGAAGACGGCGGCTTCACTTTGATTGAACTACTGGTGGTTATCATCATCATCGGTATTCTGGCTGCTATCGCTCTGCCCGCGTTCCTCAACCAAGCCAACCGCGCCCGTCAGTCTGAAGCCACCTCCTACGTGGGTTCCATCAACCGTGGCCAACAAGCTTACCGCCTAGAAAACCCCACCTTCGCTAACCGGATTGACCTGCTAGGTCTAGGTATCCAAACCACCACCCAGTTCTACACCTATGGTGATGGTACTACCGCCAATACTCTAGCTGCCCCCACTGGTGGCACCCTGCCTAAGTCTGCTTTTGTAAGTGCTAAACCCATTGACCCCGTTCTGCTAGCCTACACGGGCGTTTCCTACACTCTGCAAGACAGCGGCGGCAACTCCACCACCACTGCTCTGTTCTGCATCGGCGGTGCTCCTGGCGTCGTTCCTGTTGCTCAGATTGCCAATGAAGGTTTGGCAAACGCTGAGGTTACTGCTCCCCTCGCAAAACGGCCTGATTGTAAGTAGAGCTTAGTAAGAGGTTAGCGAACCTGACCTTTTGGGTTAGTTAGCAACACTATAAAAAGGCTACTCGTGTTTCGAGTGGCCTTTTTTATAATGTTTGAAACGGCTATAAAAGCGACTATCTGCTAAGGGTGGTTTGCTATGGCAAAAGGTAGAGTTAGCGTCGTCGTTATGCTTAATGACGATGAGGTTCAACCTTTCAGCATTGGTGAATACAATAGAGCAACGTTGATTATTATCTGAGCCATGACTATTCCCTCCTCCGAATCCCATGCAGAATTTTTAGAACGGATGCGGCGACAGTTTGATTTTGGCCCCTATCCCCGCTATCCCATCGATATGGTGCCCAGGGAGGTGGGCAACGAGCTATTTTACTTGAACCTAACCACTCCTGCTTACCTGCAAAAACGCCGTGTGGTAGAAACGGCAGATAAAGTAGTTTTAGATGCAGGTTGCGGTACCGGGTATAAAGCTCTCGCCATGGCCAAGGCCAATCCTGGCGCTAAGGTGATTGGCATCGATCTTTCCCCCCGATCCATCGAACTGGCTCAGCAACGGGTAGCCTACCATGGTTATGAAAACTGTGCTGAGTTTCATGTGCTTTCTATTGAAGATATTGCTCAGCTTGGCATCCAGTTTGACTATATCAACTGCGATGAAACCCTGTACTTCTTTGATGACATTGCCGAGGGGCTAGCCGCGTTTAAGTCTGTCCTCAAGCCGGAAGGGATTATTCGTGCCAATTTACACAGTGCCCTGCAACGACAAACCTTCTTTCAAGCCCAAGAACTCTTTAACTTAATGGGGCTGATGGAAGAAGAAGCCGAAGAAATGGCAGTTCCTATCGTGATCGACATCATGAAAGAGCTAAAGCCAGAGGTTTTCCTCAAGAAAATGACCTGGAATCCTAAACTGGAAGATCCGGATCAGGATGGTAACAAAGAATTTTTACTGGCCAATCAGTTGCTTAAAGGAGATAAGGGCTATCGCATTAGCGATATGTTTGATGGGCTGCGGCGGGCTGATTTAGAGTTCCTCAGCATGGTGGAATGGCGGCGCTGGAACCTGACCGATCTTTTCAGAGAGCCTGATAATTTACCCAGCTATTTGGCCATGGGGCTATCAGAAAGTACGCCCGAAACCATGCTGACCATTTATGAACTGCTCAACCCCGCCCATCGGCTTCTAGACTTTTGGTGTACCCATCCTCGCCAAGGCCCAGAACCGCTACCCGTAGCCGAATGGAGCTTAGGAGACTGGCTCAATTCACGGATCACGCTGCACCCTCAACTGCGAACGGAGGCCGTCAAAGAAGCCGCCCTAGAGGCCATTCAGCAAAATGGGCCATTTATCATCAGCACCTTTTTAAGCTTGCCCACCCTCAGCCCCGTCACCATTAGCTACGACGTCGCCGCCCTCTTGCTGCAACTGTGGAATGGCCCCCAACCCTTTGCGGCACTGGTAAATTTCTGGCAGCAAACCCACCCGGTCAACCTCCTTACCCTAGAACCCATCACCCCAGAAGCCGCCGCCCAACAAGTTGCCGATGCCCTCGGCAAACTAGAGGTTTTCCTCTACGTTTTGCCCGAACAAATGGCGTAGATAACCTCAGTTCGGATTAAGCTCCGTGGCCCAATGCCCAGTCAGCCCTCACCCCCCAGCCCCCTCTCCCACGGGGAGCTACTACGTACACAGATCTCGTTGTCACTCGCCAAATGCTGGCAGATCCCCCTAAATCCCCCTTGAAAAGGGGGACTTTGAATCCGGTTCCCCCCTTGGTAAGGGGGGCTAGGGGGGATCCATCCCTGGCAAGCTCAGCATCGATGACTTATGTGTACGTAGTAGCCCACGGGGAGAGGGGGAGCTAGAGTTTCAAAGTCCCTCTCCCCAAGGGAGAGGGATTTAGGGTGAGGGCCAGCGTCGGAGCCGGAAGCGAGTTTTTAACGATTGAAGCCCCTGGCTTATCCCGAACTCAGGTTAGATAGAGTAGGCGTAGGGTAAGCATGGCCTACCCTAGCCTCTGCCTAAGATATCTCCTATCAAATCTTAATTGGCTATCTCCAATTCCCCGGTGGTGCATTGCGGCTCATCCAAGCGATCAAGGCGTTGCCAAACATGACTAAAGCCGCGAATGCACCCTACGTTCTAAGATATCTCAGTGGCCAAGGCCCTTAGCCAATCTACAAAGGCTCTGACATCGGTTTGTACATTGCCCCAAACCGCAGGATAATTTCCAACCAAATCCGCCGCAAGTTCACGCATCGCCGCAGCACTAATGGCTTTCATCAATATCTACCCCCGTCGCCAACACTCTCTCGCGAAAATAGCCCGTCAGCGCCTCTAGCGGCTTGAGATCCACCCAGCGGGCGCTGAGATCATTCACCCTGGCCACCGCCTCAAAATATCGGGCGGGGGGAATATGATCGGCGGCTAAATCAATGTCAGAATCGGGGGTAAAACGACCTCGTACCAGAGAGCCAAACACCACGATCCGCTGCGCTCCAAACTCCTGCCGCAAACATTGCGCCATCTGCCGCACCTCCTGCCACGCCTGATCCATCGCCTGCCGCTGTTGTTCCGATTGCCTGACAGACTGTTGCCGCCAGTAGTCGATATAGTTTTGATCGACCAAGGGTGGTTTCGATAAATTTTGCCGAGGTAAATTGGAATCAGATGAACCCGTCATCGGCTTCTTCCTTTCAGGCTTTGGCTTACAGGCTAATGATGATGAAGCTCCGTAGGGTGCTTGGTGGCTCAGCTACTATAGATCCTAACTGCTTTAGCCGATTAAAGGCGATCAACCACCATGGCCACCACCTCCGAAGAAGTCTGGCGCATTTTGGGCGAACTCGCCGAAGCGCAAAAAGAAACCAAACGCCAAGCTCAAGAAACCGAACGGCGATTCCAGGAAACCGAGCGACGATTCCAGGAAACCGAGCGGCTGTTGCGACAACAAAACCAGCAATTCAACGAGCAACTGGGGAAACTGGGCAACCGCCTCGGCGAGTTTGTGGAGTGGCAGGTGCGTCCTGCGGTGGTGCGTCTGTTTCAAGAACGGGGTATTGCTGTCCACGAGTTCCACGATGGCATTGCCGTGCAGCGTGGTGACGAGGGCATCGAAATTGACCTGTTGGTGGTCAACACGACAGAGGCGGTTTTGGTGGAAGTGAAAAGCAAACTTACCCAGACCGATGTGGATGAACACCTAGAACGCTTGAGCAAATTTAAGCGCCTGATGCCTCGCTATGGCGATGTGCAAGCCATGGGAGCCGTGGCCGGAATGGTCGTGCCTGATGAGGTAGCCCGCTATGCCTATCGCAAGGGGCTGTTTGTGATGGCGCAATCGGGAGATGGCGTTGTTATTCTGAATGATGACCGCTTTCAGCCCCAGAGTTGGTAAATACGTCCTATGGTGGCCTCTCCCCAGCCTTCCCTCACCGCCCAAGAATATTTGCAATTAGAAGCCGAAAGCCCTGCCAAACATGAGTTTATCGACGGCGAAGCCTACGCCATGGCTGGGGCCAGCGATGCCCATGTCACCATTACCGTTAACCTGGCAGCCTTGCTGCGTAACCACGTTCGAGGTAGTGGTTGTCGGGTTTACATTGCCGATATGAAGGCCCGCATTGAGACGCGCAATTGTTTTTACTATCCCGATGTGATGGTGACGTGTGACGAGCGAGATCGGGCAAACAACACCTACAAATGCTTTCCTAAGTTAATGATTGAAGTGCTGTCAGAGTCTACGGAAGCCTTTGATCGAGGGGATAAGTTTGCCGACTATCAAACCTTAGAAACCCTAGAAGAATATGTGCTGGTTAACACTCGCCATCAACGAGTAGAGTCCTTTCAGCGCAATGAGGCAGGACTTTGGGTACTGCACTATTACACCGAAGGCGACTTTGCCCTCGCCAGCCTGAACTTCTCCGCCCCCCTGACCGCCCTCTACGAAGATGTTGAATTTCCTGACAACCGTTAGCCCATGATATACCTGCCTTGGCTGCTGATCGGTCTAGCCCTTGCCCTCTGGCCCTATCCTGCCCAAGCTAACAGTGGCAGTGCCCTCCTGTGGGCGGGTGGCTTGCCCCTGTTGCTGGGCAACCTGGGGATTGGTTATCTGGAATCTGGGATTCTGACCAGGGTCTTTCATACCCCTCGGTGGCGGTCTTTTGGGGTGATGGTGCTGGCCAACTTAGCCTCGACCTTGGTGGGGTTGAGGCTGTTGCCGGGGTGGTTGTCCCACCATCCAGCCGTTACTTTGGCCACGGCCTGGGGTTGGCTCTGGGGGGCTGTGGGCCTAGCTTTGGGGATAACGCTGGTGATTGAGTATCCCTTTGTATGGGCGCTATTGCGGCAGCGGCCCCGGTCGGCGACAACGGCGCTGAAGGCCAATGCGCTGATTCACAGCGTTAGCTACTTGGTGCTGGTGGGATGGTATGCCCTTAGCAGCCAAGCAACCCTGCTGACCCAAGTGACCGTGGTGCCTGTCTCGCAGTTGCAGCCCAGCGCAGACTACGTGCTGTACTTCAAAAGTTTGGCCGATCAGCCCATGCAAATGAACCTAGATGGTTCTGGGGCAGAGCCAATTGCCTCAGCGGCTTTTGCAGCCCTAGAACCTCAGAGAATTGACAGGTTTGGCCCCGTTCCAGAACTGCACCCGCCGGGGGGATCGCCCCACACCAGCGCATGGCGCTATGGGCTGAATGTGCCGCGACCGGGTCTGGTGGCGCAGCATCTTACCACTCACCAACAGCTGGCGTTGGCTCTCGAAACCCCGGTGCTATCTTGGCCTGTCCGCTATGCGACCCACCTGGCCGGAGATCTGGCCGTCTTTCAGCTTGGGGATCATCAAATTGTTGTGCTTCAGCCCCAAACTCGGCAGGTGGCTATCTTGGCCCAAGGACACAACCCCGTGGTGCAGATCCGGCCAGCCCAGGAGGGCACGGCGAGGAACACTAAGCAGGCAGGCCCCAGATCAACCACCAGTCCCCAGGATGATGCCTAGATTCGCCATCTAATGGTTTTTGTGCCGTGCTGGGGCAAGGGTGTCTGGCCCGTGCGATCCGGGGGGCGCGTCCTCAGCTTCTTAAGATTCGTTTACAATTAGCTCAAAGCTACCTAGGAGCGCGGGCAACGGCGATGGATGCAACCTGGCTAGATAGTAATTCTTGGCTGATTGAATTGGGGGGGCGGCGTATCCTCATCGACCCCTGGCTGGTGGGAGAGTTGGTCTTTGGCCAGCAGGCGTGGCTGTTTAAAGGATCGCATCCCCAGCCCCGCGCCCTGCCCGACAATATTGATCTCATTTTGCTGAGTCAGGGGCTAGAAGACCACGCCCATCCGCCCACTCTAAAAGCCCTAGATAAGGCGATTCCCGTGGTTGGTTCTGCCAGTGCGGCCAAGGTGGCCCAGGCTTTGGGGTTTACCCAAGTCACAGCCCTGGCCCACGGCGAGCGGTTTACCCTGGCCGATAGCGTGACGATCCAGGCGGTTCCTGGCTCTCCCATAGGCCCCACCACCACAGAAAACGGCTACATCCTGCGGGAAACAGCGACAGGTCATGCGTTGTTCTACGAACCCCACGGCTTCCATGCCCCCAGCCTCAAAGATGAAGGCCCGATTGATGTCGTCATCACCCCCGTGCTAGATTTGGCCCTGCCCCTGGTTGGCCCCATCATTCGCGGCCAAAAGGGTGCCCTAGAACTGGCAGACTGGCTGCAACCCCAGGTAATTTTGCCCACCGCCGATGCTGGAGAAGTGCAGTACAGCGGCCTGCTCATCTCCCTGCTGAAGGCGATGGGCGGGGCGGAGGCGCTGCAAACGGCCCTGCAAGCTAAGGGCTTGGGTACTCAGGTGATGCAGCCCAAAGTTGGGCAAACGCTGAAGCTGGATCTGCGCTCTGCCCCCGCAGTGCCCTTACACTAGGTAAGGGGTGATGCCAGCCCATCTCTGGGCAGGGTCGTGCATGGTTTCCTGTAATGGATTCGTTGGGATGCATGGTTTCCTGTAACGGATTTGTTGGGATGGTGCCTTGCTTCGCGTTGACGCAGTCTCGCCTTGGCGTTGTGCACCCTACGCCTAACCCCCAATCCCTAACCCCTCTCCCCTCTCCGCTATGAACTTTTTGACTAAGCTCATGTCTGGCCACAGCGCCACGCCCACCCTGCCCAAGCGCAGCCGTCGAGTCCGGGGGGTGGAGTTGAAGTCGGAAGCGGAGATTGCGATTATGCGCCAGTCGGCCCGCATTGTGGCGACGGTGCTCAAGGAAATTGAGGCGATGGTGGAGCCGGGAATGTCTACCGCCGACCTTGATGCCCACGCCGAGAAGCGCATCCGCGAGATGGGGGCTACCCCCAGTTTTAAGGGCTATCATGGCTTTCCGGCCTCGATTTGCGCCTGCCTTAACGATGAGGTGGTACATGGTATTCCCCACAAGCGGCACATTATCCGGCGGGGTGACTTGCTGAAGGTAGACACCGGAGCCTACTACAACGGCTTCCATGGCGACTCCTGCATCACCCTTGCCGTGGGGGAGGTGTCTGCCAAGGCGCAGCGGCTCAAGGAAGCGGCGGAAGCTGCTCTCTACGCCGGAATTAGCCAAGTCAAGCCCGGTAATACCCTGCTCGACATTGCCGGAGCCGTGGAGGATTGCGTCAACAGCTACGGCTTCAGCGTGGTGGAAGATTTCACCGGGCACGGGGTGGGCCGCAACCTGCACGAAGCCCCCTCGGTGTTCAATTTCCGGACTCGCCAGTTGCCCAATGTCACCCTGCAACCGGGCATGACCCTAGCCATTGAGCCCATCCTGAATGCTGGATCGAAGCAAACCCGCACCCTCAAAGATCAGTGGACGGTGGTGACGGTGGATCGATCCCTCTCCGCCCAGTTCGAGCATACGGTGCTGGTCAGCGAAACGGGCTACGAAATCCTCACGGATCGCACCACCATTGAGGTTGCGGCCCCTCTCCCATCAGCCTAGACGGCGGGAACCAAATGCTGGCGAGGCTGAACTCCGGGCAAGCACCCCCCTACAACGGGCTAGCCGTGGGGTTGACGTAGGAGCCAGCGGGGGCATTTTGCAGTTCCTCCTCCAGCAAATTGCGGTAGATGCGGGGCAGGCGGGCGGTCATCGTGTTGGACTCGATGCCGTAGCCTAGGCTCGTCCAGGTGCCGGAGAGGCGGCGCAATACATCATCCAATCGCCCCTCCCGCAGAGCTACAGACAGGTCAAACCCCCAGGCGTTGTTGTCTTTGAGCCAGCGGTAGACCACCATGTCTTGGTACTCTGGGTCGAAGCTGTATTCGCCCCAAACGGTGTACCACGCAGGGGGGCGAGGGTGATATTTTTCGGCCTTTTCCTCCCAGGTTTGGGTGAGGAACTGGTAGCGTCCGGCAGCGGTGGTGCAGTTCCCGGTGTTAGGCCCAGCGGTGATGGGTACGCAAAGGTTGGGATGGCGGTTGGCCGGAGAGAAGGATTCGCCGCCGTAAAGCACCGTGTAGGGACGGCTGGTATTGGACTCTGCCGCCGAGATGGTTCGCATCAGGGCACGGATGTAGGGATCGCCGCCCTCCATGGCCAGGGGTTGGGGATGGCTGACCCACACCACCTCTTGAATTTTGCGCAGGGAGGGGGTCGGAATCGCCCGCAATCCTACCCAGCCCAGGAGCGCCACCCCCAAGAGCACGAGGGGCAGTGCGTTGCCCTTTTGGCGTTTTTTGCGGCGTTTTATCCGCCGCCGAGGCTGGGGTGCAAGAGGCGTGCCATGGGAGGAGAGAGGAGTCACAGGGAGGGCCAAGGAACGAAACACCGCTAATAGTAGCGCATCAAGAAAAGTCCGTGTGCCCCCAGGGAGTGCTGGGCTAGGAAGGCGAGTGTCGCCTACTATGGTGCTAGTTTGGCGTTTTGACTGGGCTTCCTCGGTCGGCGTTTTCGTCGTCTTGCCTCCTACGTTTGGATACCTTAGCCATGGGCACTGCTATCTCCCTTCCTGTGCTGTCTCGCCTGTTCTCTGGGGCTGTCCAGCGGCTGGTGCTCAAGCCCCTGCGCCCGGTGCTGCGAGGCGGGCTGGGGTTGGCGCTGTGCGGGGTGCTGTGGGGCTGTGGCTGGGTGAATCCGGCTCCTCCTCGGTCGGTGGTAGCCGAGGCGGTGGCCCAAAAGGTGGCCCAAACCCAGGCCGATCTTCAGCGGCAGTTGGGCCTAGGGGCCGATGGTGAGGCAAGGGCGGTGCCCCAGGCCAGCGGCATTCGCATCACAGAACACCACTGGATCGCCCTGGAACCGCAGCCCGCTGTGGCCGTCAGCGGCACCTATCACCTCAGGGGCGGCGGCATCGGCTGGGGCCAACAGCGCCAAACCCGCCCCTTTACCCTCTATCTGCGCCCTGTCGAGAAGGACGTATGGGTTGTCGTGGATCCGGCAGTGGCGACAACCATGGACGCGGTGGGTACTCCAGAGGCGGCTAGGCGGATTCCTGGAAGATAACCAGGGCATCGCGCAGGCGAGTATAGGTGCGGTAGCGCTGGTAGATATCGCGGTTGGAAAAGAAAAAGAGGGAAACGGCCTCCCACAAAAACACCCATCCCCCGATAAATAAGCCCTCGGTGAGAACGCTGGTAATGGCATAGGCTTCGGCAGGAACCGAGATCAGACGGGCGGCCCAGAGGGTACCTAGCCCCATCAGCACATAGCGCAGGGTGAGCAGATTAATGGTGCGAATCTCCTTCCGTAGCACGTAGAGCTTGAAGGTAAAGCTGTTTCTCAAACCCACTCGTACCTCTTGTTCAGTGGCTTCGCAACGTTTTTCGGCGGGCAGGGTAAAGATCAGCTCCACGGGGTAGCGGAAGGAAATTTCGTCGGAACTGCCCTCTAGGTAAATCTGAAGGTCGGGATCGAGTTCGCGCCGTTTGAAGGGGGCCGGATCCCACTCGTTGAAAATGTCGCCATAGTCATCGAGGGCGGCTTCAATCATGTAGGCATTGGTGGCTGGATCGATGGCGTAGATGGTGTTGAAGAATCGGTCGGTCGGTCGTTTCATGGCGGGTACAGCAGCCTTGGGATGCGGTTAGGGTTGGGGCGTGTCCTCAAACCGATAGCCCACCCCCGTCACGGTTTTGACATGGACGGGCTGGGAGGAGTCGGGTTCAATTTTCTTTCGCAGCCGAGCAATGTGGGTATCCACCACCCGCTCATCGCCGAAGAAATCGTCGCCCCAGAGTTTTTCAATGAGGTGTTGGCGGCTCCAGACGCGGCCTGGATAGCTCATAAACGTGGCCAGCAGGTCAAATTCGAGGGGGGTGAGGTCGAGGGTTTCGGAGTCTCCATCGGCGAGATGGCGCTGGGCCACGCGCTGGGTGAGATCGACGGTGAAGTGGGTAGTTTGGTAGGTTTGGCCCGTGGTTTCGGCTCCGTGGCGCAAACTACGGCGCAGCAAGGCCCGCACCCTGGCCACCAGTTCCCTGGGGCTGAAGGGCTTTACCATGTAGTCGTCGGCCCCGGTGGAGAGACCAATGATGCGATCTAGTTCTTCGCCTCGGGCGGTCAGCATAAGGATGTAGGGATCCTTGGCCCCTGGCCCCTGACGGACGCGGGCACAGACCTCCAGGCCGTCCAGTTTGGGGATCATCACGTCTAAAATCATCAGGTCTGGCTGGAGGGTTTGCTGGTAGCGCAGGGCGGTTTCGCCGTCTTCACACACCTCGCAGGCAAAGCCCTCTTTTTCTAGATATAGGCGAATCAGGCGAGCAATATCCGCTTCGTCCTCCACAATCAAAATCAACATCCCATCCCCCTCCGGCCTGGGTGGCCGCTTTGATCTGAATTGATTGTCTCAGAATGGTGGCCTTGAACTAGCATTAGCATACTTAGAGGGCAAGTGCCGTCCATGGAGCCACACGATGCCGGGAACCGCTGCCACCTAGAGCGATTCCTTTGGTGTGAACTATGATCAATCCTTCGATCCTTCGGTGATGCTATGGTCTCCACCCCCGTTTCTGACCTAACCAGCTTGGCCAGCCTTAACCAGGCCATGGCCATCCACCTGCGCCAACAGAGCCTCCACCCCGGCCTAGCCGTCACCTGCCTAGAGCACCAGGGACGCCTGCTGGTGCTGGGCCAGCACCGCACCCCGGAAGTGAAAGACCCCGCCGCCCTGTTCCAGGCCCTAGGGCGATGCCTCTACGCCGCCCTAGCTACCGTCAGCCTGGAGGGATCACCCTGGGAGGATCAGTCGATGATTGCGGTGCGGCTGTTCCTGAAGCTGAGGGCGGCGCACCGTCCCTACGCCATGCACACCCTCACCTGGCGACTGGCCGATACCGCTGCGGTGCTGTTTCCTGTTACAAACACCCCCGCTACGGACAACCCCGCTACAGACAACCTCGCTACGGACAACCCCATCCACCCGGCAACGAGCCCTTCAGAATTGCCCCATTGGACGACTACGAATCCGTCTGCCACCGAGGTCTCCGCCTATGGTTCTGCCGATGGTGACGCGGCTGGCGGTATCGCCCAGGTCAACCCTGGGGAGGCAGCGGTTGATGATCCGTCCTCCGCTCCCCAGATGGTTCAGCACTGGGGCCAAGAACCCGATGAACCGTGCCCTGAATCCGATGGGGTTGGCCTGGGCGCTACCTCCCTGGCCCTAGCGCTGTGGGGCGATCCTAACGATGAGCCGCTAGGGGAGCCCGATCCCCCAGGGCCAGACATCCTGGGCCTCCTCTCCCAGGGGCTGCGCGATTACTGGAGCTATGGCGTGGCGGGGGTGATTTTGGTGTCTAGCGGGCTGTTTGCGGTGGCGCTAACTCGGCCCTGCGTGGTGGGGCGGTGCGAACGTTTGGCGGAGGCCCAAGCCTACTATGGGCAAGCCCAGGAAACCCTGGCGTTTTCTCCCAGCGCCACAGATTTGAACGCGGCGCAGGGAGACTTGCAGCGGGCCATTGACCGTCTTGCCCCCATTCCCTCCTGGTCAGGGGCCTACGAAGCCGCCCAGGTCGATTTGCAGCGCTATCGCCAGGAACTGCGGGCGGTGCAGGCCATCCTTCAAGCCAAGACCACCGCCGCTAGAGCCGCCGACCTCAGCCAAAACCCGCCCCACACTGTGGAGCGCTGGGTGACGATCCATCAACTGTGGCGGCAGGCCATCGACCAGCTCGAAACGGTGCCCGACACCAGCCCTGCCTACGACTATGCCCAAAAGAAACGCAGTGAGTACCGCACCAATCACAGCGCTATTGGCCGTCGTATCGTAGCGGAAGAGGAGGCCGAGGCCAACTTTAATACCGCCATCCAAACCGGAATCTTGGCCCAGCAGCGCATGGAAACAGCGAGTTCCCTGGCGGGCTGGCAACTGGCCATCAAGGAGTGGCAGGCCGCGATTAAGGGGCTGTCCCTCATTCCCCAGGGCACGCTGATCTATGAGCAGGCCCAGGCCCAAATGCGGGAGTATCAACAACACCTGCACCGCACCACCCACCAGGGCCAGTTGGAAAATGCCAGCGCCCACAACTACGACCAAGCCATCCGCGCCGCCCGCGCCGCCGCCGCCTACGAGGCCCAGGGCCAATGGTCTTTGGCGGTAAACCACTGGCAGCGGGCGGTGGCCAGTGCCCAGCAAATTCCTTTGGGTACTGTCTTGGCCGAAGAGGGGGCGCTGCTGCTCGAAACCTATGAGCCCGCTCTGCTGAATGCTCAAGGGCGGCTGCGGGGAGCGGTGGCCATTCAAAGTCTCACCACGACCCTAGGTACGATTTGCTCGGAGGTGGGGGGATCCTGCACCGTGCGAGAAGATCCCACCCAGGTGAAGATTACCCTGGCCACTCCCCATGCCGAGGCTCTGCGCCAAGCCATTACCCCCGTCGCCGCCGATGGCACCTTTGGCTTTACCCAGACGCTGACCCCCCAAACCCAATCGCTGATTGAACAGGTGACAACCCTCAGCCACCAGGTCAACCGCCAGGTGGCCATCTACGACAGCCAGGGTGGCTTTGTGGCCCGCTATCGCCCCGATGTGGGCGGATTTGTCAGAAACTAAGCCCGGTTTGACCGGGGCTGGGCTTTGTTCCTCGTCTATGGCCTATCCTGCATAACGTTCTGCTGCATCCTCACATAAACCCCCACCTAGGGGCGTAAAATACATAGGGCATTTGCCCAAAGGCCCAACTGGGGGCGTATGTATCCTGTTTTGAGAGACGTAGACACCATGATGATGGGACGGTTTAGACCTCTGCTCGGAATTCTGCTGGCTGTGATTGCGACCACGCTGGTGGCCTGTGGCGGTGGCCCCGCCAGCAAAGCACCCCCGACCTATACCCCGGCAGTGCTGCAACAGGTCGAACTCTATAGCCCTGGGGTAGCCAACCTGCGGGATCGCTTCCCCGAACTGGCGGGCTACATCCAAAAAGAAGATTGGGTGAACGTGCAGAGCTTCATTCACGGCCCCATGGGCGAACTGCGGGCGCGGGTGAATCGCCTCGCCGCCACCCTGCTGCCCAAAGATAAGGAAAAGGCCCAAGCACTGGCCCAAGAACTCTATGTTCACCTAGAACGCTTGGATGAAGCCGCCGCCAATCGCCAACAGGTGATTGCTGGCCAGGAGTACCGCAACGCCCTGGACGATTTCGATAGCTTCCTCAGCCTCGTGCCCACCTTCCAGTAGGTTGTCCTTGCCCTTGAACCGTGTGGTGATTGTGGGCTGTGGCGTGATCGGGGCCACCATCGCCTACGAACTCAGCCAAAGCCCCGATTTACATATCACCGTCATCGACGCCCATGCCCCCGCCAGCGGTTCCACCGGAGCGGCCTTGGGCGTGGCAATGGCGGTGATTAGCCAAAAGGCGAAAGGGCGCAACTGGCGGCTGCGGGAACAAAGCCTGCGCCGCTACCCCACCCTCTTGGCTGAGCTGGAGGCCGCCACGGGCCAGCTCATCCAGCGCAATCAGGGTATTCTCAAGATTTGTTTTGATATCGAAGACCTGCCCCGGTGGCAATCGCTTCAGGCTATCCGTCAGGCCCAAGGGTATTCGTTAGAGCTTTGGACACCGGAGCAAATCCTAGAGCGCTGCCCCTATTTAGACGTGAGCCGTGCTGTGGTGGGGGTGTACTCTCCCCAGGATATCCAGGTTAACCCCACGGAACTGACCCAGGCTTTGGTGACAGCGGCCCGTCAGCGAGGGGTCTCCTTTCAGTTTGGGGAGGCTGTGATTGGATTTGAAACCGCTACCTCCGGCGCTACGACTATCTGTACTGGGGTGCAAACCGCTGGTCAAACCTTCCCCACCGATAGGGTCATTGTGGCGGCGGGGCTGGGCAGTACGCCCCTCACCGCTTCGCTACCGCAGCCGACGGTGCTGGGGCCAGTGTTGGGCCAGGGCTTGCGGCTTCATCTGGCGCAACCCTTGGGCAATCCGTCCTCTCCCCTAGTGATTAACGGCAACGATATTCACCTCGTCCCCCTGGGCGGTGGGGATTACTGGATTGGGGCCACCGTAGAATTTCCGGCCCATCCCGACGATCCGGCGGCGGCCATCGCCGACTTTCTCTCCCATCCCCCCGATCCCAGCCTCCTAGACGAGGTGCTTCAGGGAGCCATCGCCTACTGCCCCGCCCTCGCCCAGGGCACCATCACCGACCGCTGGTTTGGCCTGCGCCCCCGCCCCCAGGGCCAAGCCGCCCCCGTCCTCAAACCCCTAGAAGGCTGCGCCAATGGGATGCTGGCCACCGGACACTATCGCAACGGCGTGCTCCTCGCCCCGGCCACGGCTTTGGCGGTGCGGGATTGGGT
This sequence comes from Leptolyngbya sp. BL0902, assembly GCF_016403105.1. Taxonomy (NCBI): domain Bacteria; kingdom Bacillati; phylum Cyanobacteriota; class Cyanophyceae; order Leptolyngbyales; family Leptolyngbyaceae; genus Leptolyngbya; species Leptolyngbya sp. BL0902. The sequence continues at coordinate 3,827,986 of NZ_CP046155.1, read as the reverse complement.
CTTGGGCTAGCGCGGAGTTGGGGCCGTTGGGGGCTGTCCGGTAGAATCTCAAGAGCCACTTCGGCGTTCTGTATCCTGCTGGTTGTTGAGAGTGCCCCTATGCCGTCCACCGTTCTGCCTGGGCAAAGCTATCCCCTTGGGGCCACCGTCTACGCCATTGGGATTAACTTTTGTCTCTATTCCAAACACGCCACGGGGGTCGAGCTATTGCTGTTCGACTCAGAGAACATCGTCCATCCCAGCCGGGTCATTGCCCTCGACCCCCAGTGGAACCGCACCTCCTACTATTGGCACGTCTTTGTGCCTGGGTTGAAGGTAGGGCAAATCTATGCCTACCGGGTGCATGGCCCCTTTGATCCAGAGAGCGGCCATCGGTTTGATCCCCAAAAGGTGCTGCTCGATCCCTACGCCCGCGCCGTGGTGGGGGATGATATCTACGACCGCAAGGCGGCGATTCTGCCGGGGGACAACTGCGCCACTGCCCTAAAAGGAGTCGTGGTAGACAACCGCAGCTACGACTGGGAGGGAGACCGGATGCTGCGGATTCCCTACGCCAAAAGCGTGATCTATGAAATGCACGTCGGCGGCTTCACCCAGCACCCCTCCTCTGGGTTGCCCGAAGAGGAACGGGGTACCTTTTCGGGCATTATCGACAAAATTCCCTACCTCCAAGACCTTGGCATCACCGCCGTCGAACTGCTGCCCATCCACCAGTTCGACCCCCAGGATGTGCAGCCCGGCCTGCAAAACTACTGGGGCTACAGCACCCTGGGTTTCTTTGCCCCCCACCGAGGCTATAGCTCCCGTAAAGACCCCCTCGGCCCCGTCAACGAATTTCGGGATATGGTGAAAGCCCTGCACCGGGCGGGCATTGAGGTGATTTTGGATGTGGTGTTTAACCACTCCGCCGAGGGCAACCACGAAGGCCCCACCCTCAGCTTCAAGGGCATCGACAACGAAACCTACTACCTCCTAGAAGACAACGACCTGGCCCACTACTCCAACTACACAGGCTGTGGCAACACCCTCAAGGCCAGCCATGCAGTGGTGGGGCGACTGATTTTGGACAGCCTGCGCTACTGGGTGTCTCAAATGCACGTCGATGGCTTTCGGTTTGACCTGGCCTCGGTGCTGTCGCGGGATTTGGCAGGCAACCCCCTAGAAGATCCGCCGATTCTGTGGAGCATTGAATCTGACCCGATTTTGGCCGGAACCAAGCTGATTGCCGAAGCCTGGGACGCCGCCGGACTTTACCAGGTGGGAACGTTCATTGGCGACCGCTTTGCCGAGTGGAACGGCCCCTATCGCGACCATGTGCGCCAGTTTGTCAAAGGCGACCGTGGAGCCGTACCCGATCTGGCCGCCCGCCTGCTGGGTAGCCCCGACATTTACCAAAAACCCAACCGCGAACCCAACCGCAGCATCCACTTCGTCACCTGCCACGATGGGTTTACCCTCAACGACCTCGTTTCCTACAACCAAAAATATAACGAGGCCAACCAGGAAAATAACCGCGACGGCACCGACGCCAACTATAGCTGGAACTGCGGCGAAGAAGGCCCCACCGATACCCCCGCCATCGAACACCTGCGGCAACGGCAGATTCGCAACTTCCTCACCCTGCTGTTTATGGCCCAGGGCACCCCCATGCTGCTGATGGGCGACGAAATCCGCCGCAGCCAACGGGGCAACAACAACGCCTACTGCCAAAACAACGCCCTGAGCTGGTTCAACTGGGACGACGTGGAAAAAGAACGCGACCTGCTGCGCTTCACCCAAGGCATCATCCACTTTACCCAAAACCTGAAAATCCTTCAGGTCGAGCAACTATTGCGCGTTACCAACACCTGGCATCCCGAACCGCACATCGTTTGGCACGGGTGCCGCCTGCACCAGCCTGACTGGTCAGACAGCTCCCACAGCCTCGCCTTCACCCTGCGCCACCCCGCCACCAAAGAACAAATCCACGTTATGCTCAACGCCTACTGGGAGGTGCTGGTCTTTGACCTGCCCCACCTCGATTGGCCCCACCGCTGGCACCGCATTGTGGATACCGCGCTCTTCCCCCCCGACGACTTTTGCTACCCTGAAAGTGCTCCCCCCGTCGATAGCTACCTCTACCCCGTCAGCGCCCGCTCTGCCGTCGTGCTCCTTTGCCAAAATCAGCCCTGAATCAACCTTAGAAAAAATTAATAGGGGGTCTCACCCCTCATGCTCTTTTTGGGTTAATATGATATTAGATGCACCCTGATGGTAGGGAGAGCTGAACGGCTCTCCTTTTTTTTGGCCATTTTTCTGGCAAAAAGGATTTTGAGGTCTTTGCAGACCCAATGCCTGGGCGCATGCACCACCTATATCCCACAGGCTAAGGGCGGTTCAGGAAAATCGCTATAATACGTCTTAGCTTCCTTTGTTTCTAGAGCAATCGTTGTATGGTTCTCTCGACACTGCCAATCCAGACGGATGCTTGGATGGCGGCCACCTGGGAAGATTTTGTCGTCACCATGGATGCTCCCCCATACCGCGATGGGCGTGGCTATTTTGACCATGGCGAGATGAGGGTGGAGATGGCGACTTTGGGGTCGGGGCACGGACGGCAGAATACGGTGATTACCAATGTGGTTAACCTATTTGCGCTGGTCAAGGGGCTGCGTGTAGCGGGGTTTACCAATTGCAGTTTCTACAAGGCCGGGGAGCAGGGGTGTCAGCCAGATGTGGCCTTTTACCTGGGAGAGGGCTTTTGTTTGCCTCCCCAGGACAACGCGCCTATCGACGTTAACCGCTATGGCCCGCCGACCCTGGTAATTGAAGTGGGGGCCAGTTCCTTTCGGGACGATTTAGGGGCAAAGCGGCTACTCTGCGAGCGGTTGGGAGTGGCGGAATATTGGGTGGTTCATGTCGCAGCGCGGCGGGTGATTGCGTTTTCGGTGGCGGCTCGGCGCAGTGGCGAAATTGCCGTATCAGAGGTGTTGCCCGGTTTGGATATGGCGGTGGTGATGGAAGCCCTAGACCGTTCCCAAACGGAGGATGACGGGACGCTAATGCGGTGGTTGATGGAGCGGTTTCAGGCTGGGTAAGATTTGGGTTAAGGGGGCGTTTGAAAAGGGGGTAGGGTGTAGCGAATTACGCTAGACGCCGCACCATGATCCGGATCATGGCGATTTTGAGCATGGCCTCGGCATTTTCGGGAAGTTGCTCGTAGTCCTGCACCAGTCGTCGTGACCAGCGCAACCAGCCAAAGGTGCGCTCCACAATCCAACGTTTTTTGACGAGAACAAACCCCTTGGCCTCCTTCGGGCGCAACACCACTTCAACAATCCAGCCCAAGGTGTCCATCGTCCACTGGAGAAACTTAAACCCGCTGTAGCCCCCATCCACCCACACCAAATAAATGCAGGCCATGGCCGCTCCCATCTGATGCAAGTTTGTGCAATGCTAGTTTCCCACCGTCTCGCTCGCTGACGCTGGCTGCCGTGGCCACCACCGCCATCACCAAGCCCAAGGTATCAACCACGCCATGCCGCTTCCGTCCCTTCGTCTTTTTGGCCGCATCAAAGCCCACGGCTCGATGCACCATCGGCGCAGTAGCGACGCTTTGACTGTCCAAAATCACCTCCGATGGGCTTTCCGGTCGGCCTTCCGAGACCCGCACCCAGGCCCGTAATCGGTCGTGAATCGCATCCCAGGTGCCGTCTTTCACCCAGGTTCGATAGTACGTGTAGACCGTTTGCCACGCCGGAAAGTCGCTCGGCAGGTCGCGCCACGTATACCCCTGTTTGACCAGGTAGAAGATGGCGTTCAGCACCGCCCAGAGGCAGACCGTTCGAGGGCGACCACCGGGCTTAGCTGGGGGCAAGAGGGGTTCAATCAACTCATACTGGTCGCGGGTTAAGTTGCTGGTGTAGGCTTTACTCATGGCTCTCACGGGGTTGAACGTTTGTATGTACAGCCTATACCGTGTGAGCTTTTTTACTGACTATCCGGCTTTTCAAACGCCCTCTGAAAGTATATGACAGGCGACGCTTTTCATTTAATTAAGTAGCTAAAAGATCTGCTTAATTGACTCACTTAAAACCTTACGCTTCTTCAGTAGAGCTGATAGCTTTTAATACAGAGATTAAATCAGGCAAGGCCATATGAATTGTGTTCCAAATAGTTTCAATATCGACTGCATCATATTCATGGATTAAACGATTTCGCATCCCAATAATTTTAGGCCAGGGAATAGTTGGAAGTGAGGCTTGAGTTTCAGAGGAGATTCTATGGGCTGCTTCCCCAATAATTTCAAATTGACGAGTGACCGCCGCTTAGCGCATTAAATCAAGCTCAAAGGTTTGCCAATCGATCCCAGCTACAAAGTCTTGGGCTAGCCTTGCTGCATTCAGCATATCTTGTAGATAATCGAGTTCACGCGGCAGCATAGATAACTTTGGCTGAGGTAAGGATGGCTTGGCGGCGGAGATGGTTTTGACTACGTTCAATACCGCGACGACTGACCAAATCGACTTTTCGTTGAAAGATGGCTTGAATATCTTCTTCCATGTCTACTAAATCAAACAGTGTCCAGTGGGCATCCTGGGTAAAGGAGACCAGTACGTCAATGTCGCTATTTTCTGGCTGAAAATCATCGCGTAGGACAGAGCCAAATAGTGCTAGCTCGGTAATGTTCCAGCGCTGGCAAAATTCAGAAATTTTCTCGTAGTCGATGGGAATTTGTGTATTTATTACTTGACGATCTTGCATGGCCATATCGTTCTAAACGTAATTGTGCGCTATTTCCTCATCTTCCAAAAGCATTTCGATGACTTCGCGCAGATTTTCGTGTAATTCGGCTAGGGTCTCTCCTTGGGAGTGTGCGCCAGGGAAGCCTGGAACATAGCCAACGTAGAGGTTGGTGTCGGTGTCTCGTTCGATAATTGCTGTGAAGGTTTTCATAACTCAAAGTTTTCAGGAATTGTGATTCTTATCTATCGCAAAGGAAGAAACCTAACTTGGCCTTCCCACTCGTCATCGAGACTACATTCAGCGATTAAGATAATCTCTTCTATGGCCAAACCTATTGGAACACGACGACTCACTTCAAATAATCCAGGCATGGATAATCCATCTTGAATACGTTGGTAGGCAAAGGTCATCATCGTAGCAACATCGTGGGTTAGAACAATGCGTCCTGCGTCAGCAGCCCAAGCCAAAACCGTAGGATCATCTACTCCAGAGAGATTAACATCCTGAACGCGAACAATATCAATGGCGGGAGCTTGGCGAAGAATCCCACGTACAATCTGGTTATTAAAATTTTCGTCAGCCAGGAATTTAATCATCTTGGCTACCTAGCCGCATTTCGCCTAGCTAGGAGTCGAGCACGTATGCCCTCAGGGCTAAAACGTTGCTCAGCTTCTTGTTGGATTAATTCGGCCCGCTGTTGGCGTTCTGCAAGGTAAGTATGTACCTCATCTCGATGTCTGAGGTAGTAACCGATGACAAGGTAAATATCTGAAATTGGTAAGGATGGGTACTGCTCTCCGATTGCCTCTGGGGTGCATCCTTCAAGGAAAGCCGTTACAACGGTATCCAGGGTGACGCGAGTTTTGGCGACTCGTACAACCCCTTGGGGATCGGTTTCTATGGGCGCGGGTTCAAGGGCAATGGCTAGGGGCATGGATTTAATCAGGATAATGAGCTTACGATGCGGCAGAAGATTTTGGACTAACGGCAAACTCTAGCTGCGAACGGTAGAAACAAACATCGAATTCCATAAAGAAATTGACCTGTCCTAGGATAAGTGGCACGTTGGTGGCTTGTGTCCAGGCGAATACGAGTTGTACGGGCTCAAACTGTCCAACGGTTACTTGACCGATGACGACACGCGCCTCATACTGGGCTAAATTTCCTGTCAAACTTAGGGCTGTGGTTTGTCTTTCCCACTCGTAGCCAAGGTCGATTCCTAGTGAATAGGGCAGTACGTTTACGCTGGCCCCAGTATCGAGTAGCCCCGTTGAAGTGATGGTCTTCTCTTTATACTCTAGGGTGAAGGGCAAATATGGGCGAAAACTCGCTTCTCCTAATGCTGGGTCGCCGGAAAGAAATGGATATCGCTCAGTATTAACCATGGTTTTGAGCTTTGGCAGATTGTAAAGCTTTTAACATCGTATCTGCGGCTTCGTCTGCATCATAGGGCGACCACACGGGATAAGCTTGATCTGGCTGAATCAGGTCGGTTTCCTGCTGGGCAAGTTCTGAGATTAGCAGTTGCATGATATAGAATTTATCTGAACGACTTAGCTCTCTTAAGGTCGAAATCAGTTCTATTGAAACCATTACGATTACTCCAAATAAATGACTTTAGTAGAGATAAGGATGATTTGATAGCGCAGATGATTTTCACTGTGTAGGTGTAGTTAGCAGTGGTGCAGCTACTTGCTAAAATGCGTTTGTTACTCTCCGCTCTTCTAGCATTGCTGCCACTTCTTCGTCAGTTGGTGCAGGCTGATCGGTTTTTAACAATCCCCTCATCCGTTGAATAGTGCTAGAGCGGTCAGATTGAGTAATCGTCCTATTTTTGAGGGATTCAACAATTACAGCAATCAGCGTAAGCCGATCATCGGGCGGCAAGCTAAGGACTTGTGCTTTGAGTTCTGGTGACAACATAGACTGTTCCTGGCTATGGGAGTCGGTTTCTATGGTCGCAGATTCAAGGGCGATAGCTAAGGGCATAGATTTAATAGAGTTAGGTAGTGGACAATGCCCATCCTACTTACTGGACTTTTAACTTGGCCAATATCTTTAGTCGCTCAAGATAGTTATTCATGTGTTCAGCACTCTTTGTTGGCACACAACTATCATCGTATAGATAAATCACATCCATGTTGGGATCACCGTGACAAGATAGCTTTTCTGCTCTTGCTGGCCCTAGCCCTTTCAGCTCAACACAAATGGGATATTCTTCATAGGTGATATATTTTCTAGTCTTGAAGCCAAGTGGTTTATATTCTCTGTTGAGGACTACATATCGTCCGTCAGGTTGCTTTTCTAAGCAGTAAGGGAAAAATACAGATCTAAAATCGTTGAGTGCCATGAGTGATTCTTCTATCTTAGATTTTCTATTAGCAAACTTAACGATTTACGACTTGACCCTTGAGATTCAGTTAGTTAACTAGCTAGAGTAACTCTCAATGCGTCGTAATCTATCGAGTAATCTAATCCCCCTCATCAATCACCGCACCGCGATCTAATAATAGCAACGTTCTCAGTTGGTCGGTGTCGAGTTCCGTCAGCCAGTTTTCGCCAGCGCTGACCACCTGCTCCGAGAGAGCTTTCTTGCTTTCGATCATCTCGTGGATGCGTTCCTCTAGGGTGCCGGAGCAGACGAACTTATGGACTTGCACATTGCGAGTTTGGCCAATGCGGAAGGCGCGGTCGGTGGCTTGGTTTTCTACGGCGGGGTTCCACCAGCGGTCGAAGTGGAAAACGTGGTTGGCGCGGGTGAGGTTGAGGCCCACCCCTCCGGCCTTGAGGGAGAGGATGAACAGGCGGGGGGCGGCGGGGTCATTTTGGAAGCGGTCTACCATGGCCGAGCGCTGGGTTTGGCTGGTGCTGCCGTAGAGGAACAGCGATTCGTGGCCCAGGTGGGAGTTGAAATGCTTTTGCAGCAGTTTGCCCCACTCGGCAAACTGGGTGAAAATCAGGGCGCGATCTCCGGCGGCGACGAGTTCTTCCACCATTTCATCCAGCCGTTGCAGCTTCACAGAGCGACCCTTCAGGCCCAGGCCGGATTCCTGCAAAAATAGGGCCGGGTGGTTGCAGATTTGTTTGAGCCGGGTTAGCAGAGCCAGGATTTGCCCCTTGCGCTGCACGCCGCTAGTGTCGTCGATACTGGCCAGGGCGGCATCGACGGTTTGTTGGTAGAGGTTGGCCTGTTCGGCGGAGAGGCCGCAGAAGACGGTCATTTCCTGCTTTTCGGGCAAGTCTTGGATGATGGTACGGTCGGTCTTCAGGCGGCGCAGAATGAAGGGCTGCACCAGGGATTTCAGGGTCTTGAGGGAGGCCACATCGCCGTAACGCTCGATGGGGGTGGCAAAGCGACGCTGGAAGAAGTTTTTTGGCCCCAAATAGCCCGGATTGAGGAAATCCATAATCGACCACAGCTCGGTCAGGCGGTTTTCCACCGGGGTTCCGGTCAGGGCAATGCGAAACTGGGCCTCGATCTGGCGGACGGCCTTGGACTGTTTGGCCTCGGCGTTTTTGATGTTCTGGGCCTCATCCAGCACCAGGCACTGCCAGTCCACCGCTTGCAGGGATTTGAGGTCGCGATGCATCAGGGCATAGCTGGTGATAACCAGGGACTTGGTGGTGGCAAGTTTGGCGAAGGTGCTGCCCTTGGGGCGTTTGTCGCCGTGGTAGACCAGGGTTTTGAGCTTGGGGGCAAAGCGCTGCACCTCCTTGGCCCAGTTGCCCAGCACCGAGGTGGGGCACACCAGCAGCACCGGAGACTCTAGCCAGTCGTTGGCTTGCAGGTGCAGCAAAAAGGCGATCAGTTGGATGGTTTTGCCCAAACCCATGTCGTCCGCAAGGCAGGCCCCCAGACCCCACTGTTCCAAAAAGGCCAGCCAGGAGACGCCACGGGCTTGGTAGGGACGCAGTTTGCCCTTGAATCCCGGCGGTTCCGCCATTTCCGCCAGGGTTTGGTTCCCGGTGGTCAGGGTGTCGATCAGTTGTTGTAGAGATCCCGATGCCTCGAAGCTGACGACGGGCAGCTTGTCGATCAGTTGCGTGTCCCCGGTGCTGATCCGCAGGGCATCCTCCACCGACAGGGGAGCCGCCGTTTTCTGGCCCTCCAAAAATCGCTGAGCCGCCTTCACATCCTGGGGCCGCAGTTCTACCCATTTGCCGTTAATTTCCACCAGGGGCGACCCTTGGCGAATGAGCTGCTGGAACTCCTTGGCGCTGAGGGTTTCCCCGGCCAGGGACAGTTCCCACTTGAAATTCAGCAGACTCTTGAGGCCCAAGCGCTGCCGCTGCTGGCTGGGGGGTACTTCCGCCTGGACTTTCAGCCCCAAACGGCTGCGGGTGTCATCCATCGAAGGGGCCAAACCGGGGGGAAAGGCCACCTCCACGCCGTTGTCCTGGAGTACCCAGGCCGAGGCTTTGATGAACTGGTACGCCTGGATCGGGTCGAGGGTGCAGTGGGTGGGATGGGGCTGGTGTAGGCTGTCGCGGATGGGGTCATAAAATCGGGCGGCGCGGCCTAGGCCAGCCAGCAGGGTTTCCTGGGGATCTTGCAGGATCGCCCCCTGGTGCCGCAGTTCCGCCACGGGATGCTGCCAGATGTATTCGGCGCTGGGTTGCCAGTCGGGCACCGCCACGGATTGCAGGTGGTAGCGCAGTTCCCAGGGATTTTCTAGGGTATCCGGAGGCTGCAACACCAGCCGCAGCCGAAACTGGTAGGCCGGATCCGCCGCCAGGGTTTGTAGGGGAGTTGTCCAGGTGGTGAGGGCTTCCTGGAGCCGCTTCGCCGCCACCGGGGGCGCTTCTAGGGTATTGCGGGCCTGCGTCAACGCCTGAAGCCAGGGCTGGAGGGGCAGTTCTTGACCCAGGTTGCTGAGGCTGAGGGGTTGCTCCTGGGCCGCTTGGCGCATCTGATGATCCACCTGGGCCGTTAGCAGGCTAACCAAAAGTTCCTGGGGTGCCGTCCATGGGGCCATGCAACTAAGGCTGGGTTCCGCCTTGCCCAGGGCCAAATAACTTCGGCACAACGCAGGTATGGTGTGGGAAAAATTCCGCAGGCGCTCCTGATCGGCAGCACTGTCAAACAACGGTCGCCAGCCCGCCGCTAGGGTTTGGCTAGTGAGTTCAATCGTCGGCAGTACCTTGCCCCGCGCCAGCAAACTCAGCCCCCAGCGGGCGATGTGCCCCCAAAAGCGGGTATCGGCCCCAAGAGTATCGGCCCCCAGTTCCACCCCCTGTCCCAAAGGCAGCGCCAAGAGCAGCGGCAAGGCATCGGAGGCCGACAGCCACCAGCCCTGAAGTTGCCACGGGTGCAGCACCTTCACCGCCGGAATCTCAGCCCCGTCACTAGGCCCATTATCAGGATCCTCTGCCCCTCCATAGGCGGAATGAATGGGGTGAATGGCGCTATATACAGCCGGATTGTCGAGGTCGTGATCGGTCTGGCTGTGGCTGCCCTGATTATCGGTATCGGTTTGGCTAGGAATATCTAAATGCGACGGCAAATGCAGGACGCACTGCCCCCAACTGGGTTCAGAACCCTTGCGCGTTGATTTGGCGGTGCGTTTTCCGCTGCTGGTCATGGCTTTGCGGCGGGTGCCCCCAGCGGTAAGGGCCGCAGGCAATAGCGTCCCTTCGCCTTTGCCAAGGATGGCCTGCTGGAGCCGGGTCAACAGCGCATTGAGTTCGGCTTGGTCGATGGCGTAGGGGTGGAGGTGTACCTGTTCCCAGGCGGCAAACCCCTCCTGGGGCAATGGCTTCCAGGCTTCCCCCCAAAGGAAAAACTGCTGTGCCTGCGGAAACCAACCAATGTGTAGTGTTGCCATTAACCTATTTTGCCGACTCGCTCAGACTAACCACGCCTACGAACACCAAGGTTCCTAAACGGCATGGGATGCCCCGCCTAACCCGTTTATCTTACCCCTTTGCTGCGGTGGATTAGGTGCCTCATCCGCCGCCAATCATCCTTTCAGCCTATCTTCCAGGCTGTCCTTCCAATCCGTCTGCCAGTGGCCCTGTCCATCCCCTCGCCCAACCCTGTCCCTATAATCCAGATCATCCCAGGCAACGAGCCCGTCCTTTAGGAACCCAGCCCTATGATTCCCAGCCAGACCATCCTTGCAGACTTGTTTAATATCGGCCAGCACCAAGACCAGCTACCCTGGCAACCCTTCCGGCCTGGGGTGGAAATTTACCCCCTCTGCCAAGGGCAAGATACCCCGGCCCAACTGGCCCTATTGCGCTATCAGCCAGGAGCTTCGGTGCCCCGCCATCGTCATCCAGGGTTTGAGCATATCCTCGTCCTGTGGGGGGCTCAGGAGGATGATCACGGGCGCTATTCGGCGGGAACGCTCACCATTAATCCCCCCGGTAGCCAGCATCAGGTGGCCAGCCCAGAGGGGTGCATTGTGCTGATTGGCTGGGAAAAGCCCGTGGAAATTAGCAGCATGGATGGCTAAATCAGTGAAGAGTTGATTTTCTTGCCACTGAAGTTTGTCATCCCTTAGCCAGAGTACTTTATGCCTAATTCGAGTTAGTACCCCCCGATTCCTAACCCCGCCAACGGTAGGGGTGAGGTCTCCTCGCCCGCTAATGATACCGGGGGCAAACGAGCCAGATTTAGTATTACACGCGAGCCAACATTCTATGGTGGCTAAAATAAATCTTTTTTGCCGCGCAAACGAGCAAAGGTTTGGGCAGCATCTTGGCCCTCCACGGCGGCTCGAATAGCCGGATCATCCCACCGCAAAAAGGGATTGGTTTGCTTTTCTAATCCCAGTTCTGAAGGTACGGTTTCCTGATCTTGTTGGCGAGAAATTTCTACCTGCCGCAAGCGCTGACTAAGTGCGGAATTGTGGGCGTCTACAGTGATGGCAAAGCGTAAATTATTGAGGGTGTATTCGTGGGCGCACCAGACCCGTGTGGTGTCGGGCAGTTGGCGTAATTTGGTGAGGGAATCGACCATTTGGGCGGGGGTGCCTTCAAACAAACGCCCGCAGCCCCCGGCAAATAGGGTATCTCCACAGAATAACTCGCCCCAATCTTCACCCCGATTTGGAGGGAAGTAGTAGGCGATATGGGCACGGGTGTGGCCAGGGACAAAGATAACCTCTCCGGTGCGATCTCCCAAGGAAACCCGATCCCCTTCCTGCAAAAAGACCGTTTGCCCTGGGATTCGGCCCCGATCCTCAGCACCGCCATAGACTTTGGCCTCTGGAAAACGGCTGAGTAACCGCTGATTTCCACCCACATGATCGCTGTGATGGTGGGTGTTGAAAATGGCGATGAGATTTGCGCCATGCTGATCCAACCAGTGCAAAACGGGAGCCGCATCCCCTGGATCGACCACCGCCGATTGACGGGTGTTGGGATCGTGGAGCACAAAAATGTAGTTGTCCCGAAAGGCTCGCAGCCGATAAATATTCATCCCTAATTCCCCAAAGCCTCTCTATGTTTATAACGGTTTTTCATCGGGAGTTGTTGTGAGCTTAAAAGGCAGGCTAGTGGCCTAGATTGGCGAGTTCCATAAACATGACTTCCCACACCAGGCGGGGCTGCACGAAACGGCGCAGGTAGCCCTTGGCCTTTTCCAAGTGGGGCAACCACTGGGCGCTTTCTACGGGATAGGTTTGCCAATACCAGTTCAGCAGATAATCCAGCAGCCACAGTTGAGACTCGGTATCCAGGGTTTTGGCCACTTGACGGCCCTGGTCGAGGGCGGCACGGAGACTGCGGGGGGGCTGGTGCAGAGCTTGCAGGAGTTCGGTGGGGATGGCTTGTAATTGCTCATAGGCGGCAATGGCCTGTCCGGGACTGCCCTGGGCCATGGCCAGCACCTGGGGCTGGTTGAGAACTTCGGTTTGGCCCACCCGTTGCAGCACCGTGGTCAAGTCGTCCCCGTTTAACCGCTGAAAGGGAATGGTTTGGCAGCGAGACACCAGGGTGGGCAGCAGGGCTTGGGGGCCAGGGGCCAGCAGGATAATCGTGGCCTGTCCCGGTTCTTCCAGGGTTTTCAGCAGCCCGTTGGCAGCACCTTCGGCCATGGTTTCGGCGGATTCCAGCACCACCACACAGCGGGGCGATTCCAGCGGCGGACGGCTGAGGAATTGGGCAATTTGCCGCACCTGCTCTAGGCGAATTTGGGGCGCACTTTTGCGGGTAATGCCCTGTTCGGCGGCGGCAGAGGCGGAGACCAGGTTGCCCTGGTGCAGATAGGTGGGCTCCACCCAAAGCAGGTCGGGGTGGTTGCGCTGGGCAATGCGGCGGCGTTGGTTGGGGGTGGGATCTGGGCCTGTCAGTAGGTTGGAATCGGGGGCAAACAGCACTTCGGCAAAGCGTTCCGCTGCTAGCCGCCGCCCCACGCCATTTGGCCCCGCAAACAGGTAGGCCGGAGCCACCCGCCGCTGATCCACCGCCCTCGCCAGCAGAGCAATGGCCGTTTCTTGACCGACTAAATCGCCAAAAAGGGCTTGTACCATTCCGCCAAATAGTCCTGAACCACGGTATGAATCGCCGCCGCCACCGCATCGGCAGACTGTGCCCCGTCAATGGTAGCCCGTTGGTCTGGAAATTGCTGGGCCAGGGTTTCAAACCCCTGCTGCACCCGTTGATGGAAGGCCAATTCCGCCTGCTCCATGCGATCCTGCGCCCCCCGCCGCTGCGCCCTGGCGAGTCCCTGCTCCACATCGAGCTTCAGCCAAATCGTCAAATCTGGCACCAATCCCGCCGTCGCTACCTGATTGAGTTCCTGAATCAGCCCCAAATCTAACCCCCGACCATAGCCCTGGTAGGCCACGGTGGAATCGGTGAAGCGATCACACAACACCCAACTTCCGGCCTCCAGCGTGGGCAGAATCATTTCTTCGATATGCTGCGCCCGGTCGGCGGCGTAGAGCAACAGTTCCGCCCGTGGAGCAATGGCCACCTCCCCATAATCTTCCAACAAGAGCCGCCGCAGCCCTATCCCTAGGTCTGTGCCACCGGGTTCGCGGGTCGTCAGTAATTCGGGGATAATCCCCTGGTTTTGTAGCGCTTGAAAAGCCGCACTCTGCGCCAAACTTTCCCGCAACTGCTGAAGCTGGGTAGACTTGCCGCAGCCCTCCACCCCCTCAAATACAATTAGCTTTCCCCGCATAACTTACCCCGCACAGTTCCCCCCTCACACAAAGCCCGTAGGTTAGGGGCCACAACGCACAACCCAACACCCACAAGCCCAGCCATAACGGCAGGATTAACGGTGGGCAATGCCCACCCTACGGTAATAGGAGGATGGAATCAAGTTTGGTAGAGTGCATTCGCGGAGCAATGCACCACTGAGGAACTAGCACCATCAAGGGTCATAGGTGCCCTGATAGGTGCTGAAAAGGCGATACCCCGGCAAAACAACTGCAACACCAGCTTTGCTGTGAATAATGCCGGGATCGTCTTTTTCTGGCAAGCTGCCGCCCAGACGCAGCTTAATTGGCCCCAGCCACAGATAAAACCCAGGAATTAGGCAGTCAAGGCTGTAAGCGATGGCCTTTAGCGCGAGATCGGGGCTATCGGAACGCCGGGAGGGCTGCGACTTAGAATTATTAGTCAACATAGCACTGGCCTAACGGCTAAACGCTCACTATCAGTCTAAGCGCAGTCAGCCCTGACCCAAAACAGCCAAGGTTCATTTACTGATACTGATCTTTGAATAGACGACCGACCTAGGTAAACTGCTGGCTGAGATTCACAGGGTCGTGGACGGTGATTTTCTTTTTGTAGATGGAAATCATCCCTTCCTGGCGTAGATCCCCCAGCAGGCGGGTGACGGTGACGCGGGTGGAGCCGATGGCTTCGGCGATGGCCTGGTGAGAGAGTTTGAGGTCGATGGTGATGCCGTCTTGGCTGGGCACGCCAAAGTCGCGGCAGAGAATCAGCAAAAAGCTGACCAGGCGAGATCCCATATCCCGATGGGCCAGGGTTTCGATCATCATTTCCGTTTGCAGGATGCGGGAGGACAGCCCTCGCAGCATCACCATGGCCAGTTCGGGGTTTTCCTCTAGGGCTTGCTCCACCTGTTCGATGGGCACCGATAGCAGCTCAACCGGGGTGAAGGCGACGGAATGGTAGAAGCGGTCGGAGCGGTTTCCGGTAATCAGGGAGAGGACGCCGAATACGCTGTTTTCCCGCAGCAGGGCCACGGTAATTTCTTCACCCGCTTCGTAGACCCGCGATAGCTTGACGGCTCCTTTCAGCAGAAAGTATACCCGCTCCGCCGGATCTCCAGGGAAGAAAATCGTTTTGCCGCGCTCGTAAGACTCTACGACTGGAGGGAAAGCCCCGCCCGAAAGCTGGCGAAAGACATTGGCAAGCGGTTTATCTTGGGTCACTACCATAACGTTTTGCTAAGGCCATCACGGAAACTTCAGCTATTCCTGGGATCCCAGGACTCTTCAAATCCTTGTCCACCTAGAAATCGAGGGATGCTGCGACGTCAATGGATGGACAGCCCTTCTAGCATGGGGCACAGAGTAATGCAAGCGTTCCATGACTTTAGAACACTTAACCTTAACTACCTGGGACGCGTTTGTATAGTGGATTACTTTTTGGCCCTCGCCAGCTATTTTTTGCAGCCAAAGCCACAAAATTTTCAACTTTTTTTTGCGCCTCAAGGCAGAATATCCTCTGAAAAACACCCGGTCAACCTATCTCAACCAGCCTTAACACAAGGGTTTCAGGGATATCCGACTTTTTTGGTCGGGTATAGTTGGTAACGATTTGGTGGTCGTGCTACAGTTCGCTCAACGAAACGCAATGAAGGTCTGAGTAACCCATTCCCCAGGCGTTTCCATCGTTTAAGTTGTTGCAGTTACAGGTTTCTATTCCCATGACGCAGTCCCTCGAACGCCTTGTCACCCAGTCCGCCAAGACCCACGCCCCCACCTTCACCGGGCTGAAGTGTCGCGAGTGCGGCGAAATGTATGAAGCCACCGCTAAGCACGTTTGCGAAGATGTGTGCTTTGGCCCCCTGGAAGTCGCCTACGACTACGACGCCATTCGTCAGCGGGTGTCTCGCAGCAGCATTCAGGCTGGCCCTCTGTCGATCTGGCGCTACAAAGAGTTTCTGCCTGTCAGCACCGATGATGTGATCGACGTGGGCACCGGGATGACCCCCCTGGTGCGGGCCAACCGTCTGGCGCGTCGCCTGGGCCTGAAAGAGCTTTACATTAAAAACGACGCCGTCAACATGCCCACCCTCAGCTTCAAGGATCGGGTGGTCTCTGTGGCATTGACCCGTGCCCGCGAACTGGGCTTTACCACAGTCTCCTGCGCCAGCACCGGAAACCTGGCCAACTCCACCGCCGCCATCGCCGCCCACGCGGGTCTCGACTGCTGCGTGTTCATCCCCTCCGACCTGGAAGCGGGCAAAGTCCTGGGTACCCTGATCTACGGCCCCACGGTGATGGCCGTCCACGGTAACTACGACCAAGTCAACCGCCTCTGCTCCGAGGTGGCCAACTCCTACGGCTGGGGCTTCGTCAATATCAACCTGCGCCCCTACTATTCCGAAGGCTCCAAGACCCTCGGCTTTGAGGTGGCGGAACAACTGGGCTGGCGCTTGCCCGACCATGTGGTGGCTCCCCTGGCCTCTGGCTCCCTGTTCACCAAAATCTACAAGGGCTTCCAAGAGTTCACCAAGGTCGGCTTGGTAGAAGGCAAGGATGTCCGCTTCAGCGGTGCCCAGGCCGAAGGTTGCTCCCCCATCGCCCAAGCCTTCCGGGACGGTCGCGACTTCGTTTCTCCGGTGAAGCCCAGCACCATCGCTAAATCCATCGCCATCGGCAACCCCGCTGACGGCATCTACGCCCTCGACATTGCCCGCAAAACCAACGGGAACATCGAATCTGTGACCGATGCGGAAATCGTAGAAGGGATGAAGTTGCTGGCGGAAACCGAAGGCATCTTCACCGAAACCGCTGGCGGCACCACCATCGCCGTGCTGAAGAAGCTGGCCGAAGCTGGCAAAATCAATCCCGACGAGTGCACCGTGGCCTACATCACCGGAAACGGCCTCAAGACCCAGGAAGCCGTTCAGGGCTACATTGGCGAACCCCTCACCATCGAACCCAAGCTCGACAGCTTCGAGCGGGCACTGGAGCGGGCTCGCACCCTGGATCGCCTGGAGTGGCAGCAAGTGCTGGTCTAAGCCCTCGGAAGCCCACCCTACGGGAAGCAAGCTACACCCTAAATCCCTCTCCCGTGGGGAGAGGGACTTTGAAATCGCCCCCCTTCTTTCAGTTTGGGAGAAGGGGACAGGGGATGAGGGCTAAGCCTGTACCAGTGGGATGCTTCCCCTACAGGTTCATTTTTGTTGATTCAAGTTTGCTCAATTTAGTTTAGTGACATGGCCATTAAAGTTCTGATTCCCACCCCGCTGCAAAAGTTCACCAACAATGAAGCCACCATCGAATGTACAGGCGGCAACATTGTGGAACTGATGGATGCTCTAGACAGCACCTATCCCGGCATCAAAGCCCGCCTCTGCGACGATTCCGGTGAGCTGCGCCGCTTTGTAAATTTCTACGTCAACAGCGAAGATATTCGGTTCTTGGACGGCAAAGAAACTGTCCTGAACGATGGTGACGAAGTCAGCATTGTCCCCGCTGTGGCTGGGGGCTAAACAAGCTTGTTGTAGGTGTCTCCTATGACGGGATAGCCGATCAACGGCTAAGCAACTTAAACGATTATTCGCCAGGGGGAAACTCCTGGCTTTTTTGTGCCAGGGCAGTTTTGGGCCTGATTGACTGACAAAAGATTCTGCGGCGGGCGCGAAAACTGCGCCCCTACAGTCCTGGGTTCATGTAGGGGTCAGGTCTCCTGACCCTTTGACAGATGTGGGTTTTAGCCAGTTTGGTCAGTCAATCAGGTTTTGGGCTAGGACAGTTTGGGCTAGGACGGTTGCCCTTGATCCAAAATCCTAGTCGAGGGCATCCATGCCTTGACGGGCGTAGTGGATGCGTAGTTTGAGGCCGAGGGTGATTTGCTTCATTAGCCAGTAGAGCACGGTCAAAACCCCAAAGGTGACGATCACGACGGCCAGCGGTCGCCGGGAGGTGAGGATATTCAGGGTGTCGGTGAGCACGTCGAGGGGATCCGTCACTAAGTCCCAGCTATTGAAGCGGATGAATCGGCCCAGGTAAATGCCAACGGCGCAGAGGGCGTGGATGGTTAGCTCCATGGGCAAAATGAAGGCCCTGGCTCCTTGCTGTTTCAGGTAGTAGGCCACGTTGAGGATAGAAATCACGTAGGCTTCAAACCCTAGGGCAATGGCTGTGATGTGGATAGGCACAAAGACGAGGGCAATCACCCAGGCGGGAATAGTGTCGCTGCGGGTGCCGCGAATCAGGTGAATGATGTCGGTGAGGACGTAGGGGGCATTGGGCAAAAAGGCCATGAAGACCACAAATCCCAGCCACCACAGCCAAGGACGGCGCGTCTTCCTAGGGCTCAGCCCCCACTGCCACAGCCCGATCACCACCGCCAGCACCAGCACTAGCCAACTCAGCCGCAGCAGGGCACTGACGTCTCCGGTGAGGGCATCTACAAGGGTGCGGCCCCAGTCCATCAAGACCCCGGGTCTTCTGGCCCAAAGCCCAATGACGCCGATGGATACCACTCCGCCGAGGGCCACCTGAAGCCAGCGGCGGGGAATGGTACGGGGGCGAAACAACCAAAAACTGAGCAGCAGCGGCACAAAGGCCAAAAACAAGTTCCACAAAATCCAGCCGCTATAGACGTTGTCGAAGGCGGTGGCAATGGCGGCGAGTCGTGATCCCATTGGGTTTCTCCCAGGCGCGTATTCCTATGGGTAATGGATGATGGAGAGGAAGTCGTGAGTTATGTGTGAAAATTGCGTGGGTTTTCCATGGATAACCCATCCGGCAACCATAACCCCAGCCCCTAGGCGTTGCCCAGACGGGCGGAGCGCAAACTCCAGAGACTGCCCAGCCCCAATAGCACCATTCCTCCCAGGGCGGCGATCCACAGGGCGGCCTGATCTGAGTGACGTTGGGCGATGGCCCCTAGTGCCCACACAAAGACGAGGGCGAAGGTGACATCCCGCCGCTGCCAGAGAACGACCGCCCCCAGAAGGATCGCCACGACCATCATCACCACCGTCCACGCCACGGGGGAGATGCCCCAGCCCCCCCACCCAGCGGCATAGAGGCTGGCGGCAATGTTGACGATGGTGGCCACGGCAATCCAGCCCAGGTAGAGGCTAAAGGGAATGTGGGCCATCCAACGGCGCTGGCGGGAGGCGCGGGAGCGACCAATATCAAGGGTGCGGTAGATCTGAATCAGCGAGGCCAAAATCACCAGCATGGCCAGGATGGACGCCGCAAACCATTGGAAGGTGAAGAGAAAAATCCAAATCACCTGGGCTACACAGGCCAGAATGAGCCCTTGGTTGACCCGCTGAATCTGGGGATCGGTGCGCCGTTCTGGATGAAACTGATACACCGCATAGGCCAGCAATCCCAGGTAAATCACGCCCCAAATAATGAAGGCGTAGTTAGCCGGGGTAATCAGCACTCCGGCGAGGACGGTGTTGGAAATTTCCCCCACGTTTTGCCCCCCTGGTGGGTACAGGTTGGAGAGGGTATTCACGGCCAAGGTGGCCACAATGGCGACGATGGTGGCAATGGCTAACCCAAAGCCAGATTTTGGAGCGGATGGCATGGCGTTCATAGGGGGCGTGTGAGAGGGGCAAAGCTGGGGAGAGCAGCCAAATTAAGCTAATTTCAGCGAATCTAGGTGAATCTAGGCGCAGATTGTCCTAGGGCTTGAGGACAACCAGGTTATCTCGGTGGATGACGGTATCGGCCCCAACATAGCCCAAAATGGCGGGAATGTCGTCGGAATGTCGGCCCATGATCCGCTTGAGGTCTTGATCACTGTAGTTGACAATGCCCCGCGCAATTTCTTCGCCATCGGGGGCGCAGAGCTGCACCGCCTCCTGGGGTTGAAACTCTCCAGACACTTCGATAATGCCTGCTGCCAGCAGCGACTTGCCCCGCTTTAGGATGGCCTTAGCGGCACCCTCATCCACCCGCAGCCGTCCGGCGGGGGGCAAACTGGCGGCAATCCATCGCTTGCGGCCCCGGCTGGGCTTGGGCTGAGGGATAATCTGGGTGCCCACAGCCTCGCCCTGCAACACCCGCAGCAGATTTCCCGGCTGTTTGCCGTTGGTAATCACCGTCCGCACCCCGGCGGTGGTGGCAATTTGGGCGGCTTCCAGCTTCGTCACCATGCCGCCCGTGCCCCAGGTGGTGCCTTGGCCCCCTGCTGCTCCCTTCAGGGCCTTCAGGGTATCGAGGTCTTCAATCAGGGGAATGGGTTGGGCATCGGGGTTAGAGCGGGGATCGGCGGAATAGATCCGATCCACATCGGTGAGAATAAACAGCCAATCAGCCCCAATCAGGCTGGCCACCAGGGCGGAAAGGGTGTCATTGTCGCCAAACTTCAGTTCCTCCACCGCCACGGTGTCGTTTTCGTTGACGATGGGGATCACCCCCAGAGCCAGCAGTTGGCGAAAGGTGCGGTAGCTGTTGACGTAGCGAGAACGCTGGGCCAAGTCGCTGCGGGTGAGCAACACCTGGGCAATGGGCTGGTTCAGGGCCGAAAACAGGTCGTCGTAGATCCGCATCAGCCGCCCTTGGCCCACCGCCGCCACCGCTTGCTTCATGGCCAGGGTCTTGGGCCGCTCGGCCATATCCAACCGCCGACAGCCAATTCCCACCGCCCCCGATGAGACCAGCACCACCTGATGACCCTGGTTTCGCAGCAGACAGAGAGTTTCCACCAAATTCGCTAGGGTAGACAGGGCAAACTGCCCCAGCCCCGGCCCCGCCAAGCTGGATGTCCCAATTTTGACGACCAAGGTTTGTGCCGCACTCACCGCCATAGATTCCTTTTGCGCATCTCCCTTTCGATACTACGCCTTTAACTCGTCTGTCTTGCGGCCAGGGCCGATGGAGATGGCAGCCAGTCCAGCGATTTAAATTAAAATTTGGGTGCCAATCGCTACGCAACCGACACCCAAAAAGAGTTTATTAAAGAAAATATTGAACCGAAAGGTCTTTATTTGGTGTGACCTTTATTTATCTTTCTCAATTATCACGGCACATTGGGGCGGGGCAGGAATCCGTAATCTTTTCTTTATGTTTCCCAACCTAACGTTTCCCCCGGCATCGTTAGGGTTCTTGGGATTCCGTTGCAAAACGACATACTTGATCCCCCCAGGGGCTACGGTACAGCCCTGGGGAATCGCCGGAATCACTACCCTGCATCCCTTTCAAGACGACCCGGTTGGCCCCTCAGGTTAGGGCTGAGACGGCGGCGGTGGGGCGCTGAGGGAAATGCCCATGGCTCGCAGCAGCGCCACTTCGAGGGTACGCAGCAGCGAAAACCGGGGCTGATCCTGATCGAGATTGGGCATCGGATCGACCAGAATGGTAAACAGCCCCAGACGATTGCCTGCTAATACATCGGTGAGCAGCCTGTCGCCCACCATGGCCACCTGTTCCGGGGGCAGATCCATGGCCTCCAGGGCTTGTTTCAGCTTGCGGCGGGAGGGCTTTCCGGCACTGGTGAGGTAGGGAACTTCTAGGGCGTTGGCGATGCGTTTAATGCGGCTGCCGTTGACGTTGTTGCTAACGAGCCAAACCTTCCCCACCGCTTTGATGCCCGTCATCCAGGCGATCAAGTCAGGGTCGCTTTCTACCTGGCGCAGGGGCACCAGGGTATCGTCCACATCCAAAATCACCCCTTTAAGGTTGTGGCGATGTAGGAGGTCGGGGGATAGATCAAAGACACTCCCCCCCAGCACTAAATTAGGCTGCACCAGGCTAGACCACACCATCGCCAAAACCTCTTCCCTAAGCTACTGAGGGGGCATGATGGCCCCTGTGCGATCCCCTGTAGACTGGCCCAACTGCCATCGGTTCTGCCTCCCTGCGCCTAGTTGTTGAAGGTGGCACGAATCGCTCTGGTTGCGGCTTCGTGCTCCGCCAGCGTCCGGCTGAAGACGTGGGTGCCGTCGTAGCGAGCGACAAAAAAGAGATAGTCCGTGGCCTCTGGGTTAAGAACAGCCTCCAGACTGGCTACGCCCGGACTGGCGATGGGGGTGGGCGGCAAGCCAGGGTTGATGTAGGTATTGTAGGGGGAGGGCGTACCCACCTGCGCCCAGGTGAGGGGCTGTTCGGGGGTTTGGGTAATGCCCAAACCATATTCCACGGTGGGGTCGGCCCCTAGGGGGATATTTTGCTCTAGGCGGTTGGTAAACACCCCGGCAATGGTGCCGCGCTCTTCCTCGACGACGGATTCCTTTTCGACGATGCTGCTGAGCGTCACCCAATCTAGTAGAGATAGGCTGATGGCGTTGGGGTCGTAGAGGGGCAGGGCCGTGGTTTCAAACTGCTTGAGCATAATGTCTCGCACCTGGGTAGCCGTGATGCCCTCGGCGGGCAGTCGATAGGTGCTGGGGAACAAGAAGCCTTCGAGGTGAGGCAGCCCATCGGGCAACCAGGGGAACCGATCCCGGGGAATTTCCTCGGTAACAGCCATAAACTCGGCAGCGGGGAAGAAGCCTTCCTGCTCAAAGTAGGCGGCCATTTGGCGCAGATTCCAGCCTTCGGGGATGGTGAAGGAGGTCTGCACCACCTGCCCCGTCCAAATGGCTTCGGCAATGTTGGTCATGGAACTGGTGGGAGCCAGGGCATAGGTGCCCGCCTGAAATCCCCCGTCAGTCTGGCGGGCCTGCCAGCGAGACCACAACCGCCACGCCAGGGCCGACCGAATCAACCCCGCCGCCTCTAGGTCTTGGCCAATTTGCTGCCCCGGTGTGCCGGGGGGAATTTGAATTTGGATGGTTTGGTCGGCGCTCTGCTCGGTGGCGTCTGCGACCACGGGGCTCGTGGCCCAACTCCACCAGGCCCAGCCCTGCCAAGCCGCGACCCCTGCGGCCACGGGAACCACCAGGCCCAGAAATCCCCACCTTGCCCACTTAGAACCTTTCGTCATTGCCTTGGGACTACGTTGCTATACGTCATCAACGCCATAGGTCATCAACAACCGAAGCCATCACTGACCCGGAAATGAGTTACTCCTCATCATCCAAGTCAAACAGCTTTTCCTCTAGGCTACCGCGAATGGCCTGAAATTCCTCGGGGGTAACGATAGCCAACGTGCCCTCAGCGGTGCGATAGGCAAAAATCAGCAGGGGTTCCATAGGGGTGCAGAGGACGTATTCCTGCTCGTTGTGGAAACAGTTCGCCAGAACTTGAAACTCCTCCGTCATCGGTTCTCCGGCTTCGTCCACGTCATCGAGATCTAGGATGAGGCAGCTTTCTTCATCGGCCTCCGGTAGCTCGCCAGCGGCGGTGAGCGTGATGGCGGTGCGCTGAAGGGTCAGATTATGCTCCGCGAGGACGGCCTTGGCGGTGGGAAAGACGAGATCAATATCCTCGTCCTCAATGTCCATCAGCACGCCATCATCATCGTCGTCTTCCTCCTGCCACACAAAGATTTCAATGGGAGAATCAATGGGCAACAGCAGTAAATACTCGCGACCGTTGAGGTCAAAGCGCTGCTCTACCTGGCAAGGTAAAAAGCGGCCTACATCATCCGTAAGGACAACGGCTGAATCGTCAAAGGCTTGGGTATCATCCGCCATGGAGGCTACTCTACATAGTTTGGATGGACAAATTGCGAAAAATGGAGCTAGGGCGTTCAAAAACGGTCTTATCAGAATATCCCATCCTGTTCCGTCCTTGGCCGTTCATCCAGCCAGCGCTGCAAAATTAGGGCCGCCGCCTTGCGATCCACCAAACCTTTATCCGCCTGGACGGATCCTCCCTGGTTCCGAATCAGCTCCTCGGCCTCCAGGGAGGTAAACCGCTCATCAATGTAGACCACGGGCAGGTTCAGGGCCTTAGAAAGCCCTGTAGCCATGCGCCGCACCTGTTTGGCCTGAGCCCCTTCCTCCCCCGCCACGGTGAGGGGAAGACCGATGACCAACACCTCGGCTTGGCGTTCCTGCACCAGTTCCGCCAACTCCGCTACAACCTGATTAAAGGACTGACGATAGATGGTGGTTAGCCCCGATGCCATCAGCCCCAGGCGGTCGCACCCCGCCACACCGATGCGTTTGCGGCCAATATCCAGACCAAGGGCGGCAATGCCTGGGTTAGCGTGCAGAGTTGAAGACCGATTCAAGGCAATATGTCTCCCTAGCCTTCGGCACCCTCGGTGGGTTGGGGTCGGGGGGTGGGAGGGTCGGCAGCGTCGGGGGACAGCTTAGGCGGTAGTTCGGTGGCCCAGGTCATGCGTCCGGGGATGGGCTTGCTGGCGGGTTGCAACCCCGTGAAGACATCGGACAGTTGCAGTCCCTCCAGGGAAATGGGCTTGCTCTCCCGCACCTTGTGCCACACGGAACGAGACATCAATAGCGTGTGAGAGTCTGGCACGGCCTCCATTTGGGTGAGGCATTCCTCTCGCTCGGGCTGGTAGTCCCGCGAGGTGAGGTGGAGGGGCTGGGCCGGGAAGGGTTGCAGAATCTTCGCCATCTGGATCATCAGCTCTGGGTAGAGCCAGGTGTAGGCCGGATGCACCGTCAGGTCAGCGGTGTGGGGCTGGCGACCATCGCGGCAAATGGTGAGCTGAAATTGACCAATGGCGGCTTTGCGCTGCTGCTCAAACACGTAGGCGCTGACGGTTTCGAGGTTGTTTACCAGTCGATCCATAGTGGCATTGACGGTGCCCACCACGCCGCTTTTAAAGTCTTGAATTTGGTGGTCAAACACCTGGCGCACCAGGGGCGGCATGGAAGCCGTATTCAACTGATAAAGCAACTGGGCATCGGCGTTACTGACGGGCAGCAGGTTGGGTAAATCCGGCTCCCGCTGGGCCAGGGTGGCGATGGCCTCCGAGGGCAGCGACCAGTAGGTGGTCTGAGCCAAGGGCTGAAACCCGTTGAAGCGATAGAGGGAGAGCGCCGTCTTGTGGTTAACGTTCACCTCTAACATCCAGGTGCGGGCCTCCCACACGGCCTCAAAGCAGTGGCGCAACAGCCGCGACCCCACATCCATGTAGCCCGTAATCATTAATTTGGCAGCTACGGCCCGATTCACGACCACTCGTTCTACCTGCCAGGTGCTGCGGGTGCGGTTGAAGGGCATGACCTGGATGAACCCCACCAAACACCCCTGCCGCTCGGCCACAAAGGTTAGCGAGGCCGGGGATACCGGGCTGGGCATCCAGCTCAGCAGCTTGAGGGGGGCATACCAGCGGCGCTGATGATCCAGCCAAGACATCACCGACGACGATGAAAGGTTATCGTCTCCGGCATCCAGATCTTCGGGGTGCCACTGCATGAGATCGTCGAGATCTCGATACTGCAAGGGCCGCACCGTAAGCATTGGGCCTGTTGTCATCATGCGGGCCATAGCCAAGACCGTAGGAGACCAGTTTACCCGCCTATCTTAGCCGTTTTTCTAGATTTCCACAGCCATGAGCGCAAAGGCAGGAAAGGCATTTTGCCCAGCGCTGGGGTTTGCCCAAGGGTGATCCAGGAAATTGCTCTAGACTGAGTTCGTGGCCGCAACCGTTTACAAAACTTATAATTTAAGGCACGATTTCATCATTAGACCCAACGTCATCGTCGGTTACAGGTTTTGGCCCCAAACTTATCGTTGACCGCTAGAAATGGTCGGTCACACCGAGTTCGTTGCCCCAACAGCTCCATTCCCATCCTGCAAGCGGTATCTGAGATTCACCATGAGACGCCTTTTGACGATTGAACGCTATTGCCTATACGGACATTTGGTGGCCATGGCCTTTGGGCTGGCCGGATTACTCTGGGTGGTGCCGCACCCTGGAATTCTCGACTACCTCCCCGCCGGACACACCATGTTCCGCTGGAGCATGGCCGGGGGTGGCGTCGGCTACATTCTGCTGGGCACCTTGGCGATGGCGTTCTACGGCTATCGCACCCTGGGCCTGAAGGCGGTGCTAGCCTTTGCCGCAGCGGCCATTGGCGTCTCCCTCTCCAGCGAATTGCTGGGCACCAGCACGGGCTTTCCCTTCGGCCACTACAGCTACCTGAACGGTTTGGGCTACAAAATTGCGGGCCTGGTGCCGTTTACCATTCCCCTTTCCTGGTTTTACCTGGGGCTGTCCTCCTACCTGCTGGCCCGCAGCGGCTTGAAGGCCACGGGGTCTCAATCGGCCCAAGCGGAATCCAGCTACGGCTGGCTGCGTACCCTGGGGGCCATCTGTCTGGGCTCTGTGCTGCTCACCTCCTGGGATTTTGTACTCGACCCAGCCATGAGCCAAACCGACCTGCCCTTCTGGTATTGGCATGAGCCTGGTGCGTTCTTTGGGATGCCTTACCAAAACTTTGCGGGCTGGTTTGGTACTGGGGTTGTCTTTATGTCCGTGGGCTTGGGTCTGTGGCGCGTCCTGGGTGTGGGCACCGAACCCCCCAAATCCGTGACGATGCCCCTGATTGTCTACATCGGCAACTTTGCCTTTGCCACGGTGATGAGCTTGGGTGCAGGCTTCTATGTGCCTATTGCGATGGGGCTGATCACGGGACTGATTCCTGCCATTCTCTGCTGGCGTACTGCCAACCAGGGCACCATTGATGCCGACAGCGATGGGGCCTCGACTATCGCTCCCGCCGTTGCACCCCCGGCCAATGCGGCCCTCAAGTAAATCTGCCAGGAGTTTGGTCTATTGTCTTCGTTGCTGTCGTCCTTTCCCTGGCTGAGCGGACTGGTTCTGCTAATCCTCGTTCTTCAACTGCCGATGGTGGCGGTGCTGCTGTCGCGGCTAATCACTGGTCCCCTACGTCGTCCGCCCTTGGCCCCCCACTCCGCCACGCTGAAGGAGTTGGGGACAGTCTCCGTGGTGGTGCCCACCCTCAACGAAGCCCAGCGCATTGTCCCCTGTATGGAAGGGCTCACTCGCCAGGGCTACGAGCTGCGGGAGGTGCTGGTGGTGGACAGCCGCTCCACCGATGGCACCCCCGACGTGGTGGCCACCTACCAGCGACAGGATCCTCGGATTCGGGTACTCACCGACGATCCACTGCCGCCGGGATGGGTGGGGCGGCCCTGGGCCTTGGACTACGGCTTTCGCCAAACCTCCCCCGCCAGCACCTGGGTCTTGGGCATTGACGCCGACACCCAGCCCCAGCCCGGACTCATCGCCGCCCTAGTACAAACCATGGAGCGGGAGGGCTACGATCTGGTGTCCCTCGCGCCCCGATTCATCCTCAAAACCCCTGGGGAACTGTGGCTCCAGCCCGCCCTGCTGATGACCCTGATCTACCGCTTTGGCCCCGCTGGCAATCGCGGTGCCCAGCCCCAGCGGGTGATGGCCAACGGGCAATGCTTCATGGTGCGGCGGTCGCTGCTGGAGTCTCTGGACGGCTACACCTCTGCCCGGTCGTCCTTTTGTGATGACGTCACCCTCGCCCGCAATGCGGCGCTTCAGGGGGCCAAGGTGGGCTTCTGGGATGGCAGTCGCCTGCTGAAGGTGCGGATGTACGAAGGCATTGCCGAAACCTGGAAAGAATGGGGCCGATCCCTCGATCTCAAAGACGCCGCCACCCCAGAACAAACCTGGTGGGATGTGGCCTTTTTGGCCTTGGTGCAAGGTCTCCCGTGGCTGCTGACGCCGCTGCTGTTGGGCCTCCAATTTCTGAACCTAGGGGAATGGTCGCTGGCGTTGCAACTGCTGCTGGTGATGAATGGCGTTTTGCTATTGATGCGGGTGGGGATGCAGGCCGCTGTTCTGTCCGCCTATGATCTCAGCCAAGCTCAGGGCCAATGGGCGTTTTGGCTCTCGCCCTTAGCGGATTTGGCGGCGGTGTATCGCATTGCTAAATCGGCATGGCAACGCCCAACCCAGTGGCGCGGACGACAATATCCTGCCCCTGGATCGTGATGGCGCGGTGCTTCATCGCATCGGTCTACAGAGCGCGATACCCTGGGGTGGACGTGATTGTGCTGATTCCCCACCGAGACCTTCCATGACGCCCATGCCCACTGAAGACATCCCCCTCCAAGCTTCAACCTCAGCGACCGAGATGGCCCCAGAGGAGACCTTTGATGTGGTCATTGTGGGGGCTGGCCCAGCGGGGGGGCAATGCGGTCGGGTGTTGGCCCAGCAAGGCTACCGGGTGTTGCTGATCGAGCGGTTTCGAGACTTTTATCGCAACAATTTTTCGAGCGGCGGCACCCCCCTAGAAACCCTGCGCCGCTTTGATTTGCCCGAAACGGTAGTGGGTAGCTGGTGGCGGCAGCTCGAAATCGTCACCTCTCAAAAGCATGGCCGCTGGACATCCACGCAGACCCAGGGGGCGGTGCTAGATTTCGCCCGATTGCGGCAGTTTTTAGCCGATGAGGTGACGCGCCTGGGGGGAACGGTCTGGATGGGATGTCGCTACGTCAGCCATCACGAGACCGACGGCGGCGTGGTGATCACCCTCAAAGACAACCTGGGGCAGCGGCAGCGGGTGGTGCAGGCTCAGGTTTTGGTGGATGCCACCGGGCCTGCGCGGGCGGTGATGGAACCGGGCCAACTGGGCAAAAAAGACGCTAATCTGCTGACGGGTACGGGAATTGAGTACCTGATCCGCGTGGATGATGACACCTATCAACGCTGCGCCGAATCGCTGGTCTTCCTATTGGGCCATCGCTGGATTCCGAGGGGCTATTCCTGGGTGTTTCCCATGGGCGACGGCCAGCTCAAGGTAGGGGCGGGGGTGGTGAACCGGGCACATCAGGTGGTTGCTACGGTAGAGCCCCTAAAGTATTACGTCGAGCTGTTGATTCGGGACTACCTCCAGCCCAGCCACTACGAAGTGCTGGATGTGCACGGGGAAACCCTGCGCTATCGGTTGGGGCTGCGCGACCGCTATGCCGACGGTCGGGTGATTGCCATCGGCGATACGGTCTCCACCGTAAACTTCCTGGGAGGGGAGGGCATTCGCCATGCCATGGTCAGCGCTGAGATTGCCCAGAGGTTTATTGTTGAGCGGTTGAAAGGCACTCGGACAGATTTCTCTGGCTATCGAGACGCCATGCACCGCCAGTTTTTGGCCCCTTGGACGATTTCAGAACGTTTGGCCCTGAAAAAATATCTCGCCGACAGTGATCGCCTGGTGGATAAGGTGGTCACTTACCTCGCCCCCTTCTCCCTGGAAGAAGTGGTGGCCATCTTGTTTGACTATCGATTTGAAAAAATCTCGAAGGGACTGGGGGCTTATCTTCGGCGGCGCGTTCGATCTGTCCTCCGGTGGCCTTACCGCTGGGTACGGCGCTGGTTCTCTCGCCCGTCATCGCCAACGCCCGCCCCCGGCAACCCCCCAGAAGGATGACGCCACTGACGATGGGTGACGCCCAGGATGAACACCCCTCCGCGATTAGCTCCATGCCGTGAAGGGATGGAGCGCCAGGTTAGAGTTGCTGTAGCGCAGATCGTAGGTCACTTCTTCCCCCACCCAATCAGGCAAGTTGACGGGCTGATTGGGCGTCGTCAGCTCAACTTCCGCCAGAATCAGCCCTGCGTTTGCGCCAAAAAATTCGTCCACCTCCCACACCACATCGTCGATGGGAATCCGGTAGCGAATTTTCTCAATCAGGGGCGGCTGACAGAGCGTAGACAGCAGGGTCTCCGCGTCCTCTAGGGGAATGGCGTACTCAAACTCTGGACGCACCAGCCCCACCGCTGGCCCCTTTAGGGTGAGGTAGCCCTGGTCTCCTGCCACCCGCACCCGCACCGTCCGGGCATCCTGGGTGGGAATATATCCCTGGCACAGCCGCTGACCTGGGTCTTCACTGCGCCAGCGATCATTCGTGACCAGAAACTTGCGCTCAATCTCCTGCCCCATGAGGTTCTCCCACCGTGTTCCTCTCCATTATGGGACGTCGATGATAGAACGCTGACAAGAGCCCCGTCCCGACGGCCACGGAGCAGGCTCCCCCTAGGACGCATGGCCCCTGGGATACCTGGCCCCTGGGATACCTGGCCCCTAGGACATCAACTGATTGTGTAAATACAAAAACGCCTCCACGGCCCTCGCGTCGGGCTGGGCGGTCATGGCTCCGGGCTGCGTGGCGGTGAGGGCTCCGGCGGCACTGGCATACTGCACCGCACTCTGCAAGGAATCCTCGTGCGCCAAGAGGTCTAAGCCCTGGCGATCCAACTGGTGCAGAAACCCGGCCAGGAAGCTATCCCCGGCCCCGGTGCTGTCTTCGCAATCGACGACAAAGGCAGGCACGTGTCCCTGGAAGTCAGCGGTCGCGTAATCGCAACCCTTATCCCCATCGGTCAGCAGCACTAGGCAAGCCGATAGTTTCTCCCGAATGGCGGCGGCGGCGCTGGTGTCAAAAAGCGCGATGGCTTCCTCACGATTGAGTTTAAGAACGTCTATCTGGGCCAAAAAGTCTTGAATGATGGGAATCGCCTGCTCTGGTTGAGGCCAAAACCTAGGCCGCCAGTTGAGGTCAACCACCGTCGTTAGCCCGTGCTGGTGTGCCCATTCCCTAGCGGATCGCATACTTCGGCCTAGGGCATCATAGGCCAGCCCCAGCGTGCCCATCACCAAGTATTGAGCAGATTCAAACTGGGTCAACTCAATCTGATCCGCCTCCAGGTGAGCATCGGCAAAGCGGCTGGGGTCGGGCAGGCTAAAGCCCACAAAGGTGCGCTCTCCCTGGGCGTCGCGGTTGACCAACACCACCCGCGTGGGATGGGCTGCTGTCCATTGCAGGGCGGTGATATCGACTCCGGCGGCTTTGAGGGCTAAATCAAGCTGTTGCCCCTGGGGGTCTTTGCCCAGGCAGGCGATCAGGGCCGTGGGCGTGCCCAACTTCGCCAACGCCGTGGCCACATTAGCCGGAGCCCCGCCGGGGTAATCCGTCCAAAAGGAAGATGACGTCTCCTGATTCTCACGCCGATCAAAAATGCGGTCGATCAGCGCCTCGCCCAAACAAATTACCCGTGGGGCCATGGCGAATGGTGGTCGAAAATACCCTAGGGCTTAGAATACTCGCCGCAGCACGTAGTCGGCAATATCCTGGAGGGCTTGCTTGGAGGCGGAGGGGGGCAACGAAGCCAAACATTCCACCGCTAGGCGCGACTGTTCGGCGGCTAAATCCCGCGACTTTTGAATGCCGTTGCTGCGGTGAATCAACTCAATGGCCTGGTCAAAATCCGACGCTTCCGAAAACTCTCGCTCAATCAGGGTGGCCAGAAAGGGCTGTTCGGCCATGGCGTAGAGGACGGGGGCCGTCAGGTTGCCGCTGCGGAGGTCGGAACAGGCGGGCTTGCCCAACACCTCATCGGAACTGGTGAAGTCCAGGATGTCATCCACAATTTGGAAGGCCAACCCCAGGTAGCGCCCGTAGGCATAGAGCTGGTTGATGGTCACTTCGGAAATATCGCTCAGCACCCCCGTAGCCTTGGCGCTGTTGGCCAGTAGGGAAGCCGTTTTGAAGTAGCTTTTTTCCAGATAGGCATCGATGGAAAGGCTAGTATCAAAGCGGTTCAGCCCCTGCTGAATCTCCCCTTCAGCCAGATCCATAATCACCTGGGACAGCAGCTTCACCACCCGCAGATTGTCCAAGTTGGCCAAGTACCAAGAGGACTGGGCAAATAGAAAATCTCCGGCGAGGACGGCGATGCGGTTGCCAAACCGACTGTGAACCGTGGGCACCCCCCGGCGCACGCTGGCCTCATCCACCACGTCGTCGTGCACCAAACTGGCGGTGTGGATCATCTCGGTGATCTCCGCCAGCCGTCGGTGCTTGGGCGAGATGTCCTGATCGGGCATGGTGGCCCTAGCCAGCAGCAGCACAATGGCCGGACGAATGCGCTTGCCCCCGGCCCCAAAGAGATGCTCAGCGGCGGCGGACAGAATGGGATGCCGTGCCCCCACTAACCCCTTGAGGTTTTGGGTGAGGAGGTCAAGATCGGTCTCAACCGGCGCGAAAAGGGAGGTTACTGAAGTCATGGACAGCCAGGGAGGCAGTTATGGTTACGTTTTTTAACATAGTCTACCGTTATTTTAAGCTAACCCCTGGAGATGTGGCAGAATCGCCCCACGGTTTTAGACCCGATCCACCTGTCCCAGCCTAGGATAAATTTCCTCGAAAATCAGATAAATCGACCTAAAAACGGACTTCAATGGGGCTTCCAAAGGGCACAAAGATGCGGGCTCTCCAGCGGGGGAAATGGCCGATCAATACCTGCAATGAAATTCTTCAATGCCGCTCCCAGTCAGGGAATGGCGTGTTAGGATACAGCTAAGACTTTTCTCAGGTAAGCGGCCAAGGTCTCTTATTTTTCACTTTTCCGTTGCCTCTGGTTTGGCATAGAGCCACGGCTGGGAATCATTTAGTAAGGTTCTCTGTGGTGTTTAAGCTGCGGTGTCTAAGTGCTCGTCGGTCTCGGCCGTCTTGCAGCAGTGCAGACTGTCCTTAGATTCGCCAGGGTTGTGCAAAGTGAATCAACGCCGCTGCCACCCATAGGAGTAGGTTGCTCAAGGTCGCCTTGGTTCTGGTGTTTATCGCCGGAATGCTGGGGCTGAATCCCTGCGCCTATGGGCCTTATTGCTATCGTCGTTCGCTGGTTTTTGGCCCCAAAGACCGGAAGGTTTTGGGCTCTAAAAAATCCGGCAGGGCGGTGAAGTGACCCTCACCCACCTTCCCCTATATCTTTGCCTAGGGACGTTTTTGGGATTGAGGATTGAACGGCTTCCTTTGCGTCCCCTTCGCTCCTACCCGTTGTGACTGTCATGGCCCTCGATACCCCTACCCTGATTATTCCCGTCCTGGCTGTGGCCTACTTGGTGCTGGTCTATGGAGCACTGCTGTGGTGGTCTAGGCGCTTTACGGCACGGTAAGCCCCCTAACTTTGGCCCATTCCTCGTACCGCCCACGTCTGACCTGCTCTCAGGACAAGGGAGCAGGTAGCTCTAGTATTGAGGCAGAGCTATCAGTTTAGCGGCGCGGCGGTGGCGGCTCGTCGTCGCCCCAGAGTTCGGTGGCGTCTACGTCGATGACGGGGGGCGGTTCGGGGCGTCGTCGTTGGGGCGGTTCGGGCAGACCAGCGGTGACATCAGAAACGGTTTCCCGCAGTTGATGGCGCAGGCGGCGGGTGCGTTTTTTCACGTCGCCCAGCCAGTGGCCTAAGCGCTGTTGCGCCTCAGACTGGAACCGTTGGCCCTGCTCCTGCCACTGTTCTGAGAACTGGGTGCGGGCTTGGCGGGTTTTGTCTAGGGTGGCGTCCCAGGTTTGTTTGGGGTCGGGGATGTGGTCGAAGACTTGATCTAAGGGCAGGGCATCAAGGGCCGACCGGGGGCCAGCGGGACGGGGGGGAGCCGGATCTCCCAAACGTTCGGCCTGGGCGAGGGCTTCGTGGGCGATCATCATGCGGCGACGGCCTAGGCTGATGACAGCCTGGGGCGGCAGGGCATAGCACCCCGGCGGCAGGCTGTTGGCGTCCTCAGAAGGTGCTGTCGAAGCTGTTGTCGTTGGGGTCGTGAAGTGGTACTGCACAATTTCGCCCGTGGCAGGCACAAGGCGGTAGTCGGTGAGGGTGCCGAGGCGATCCCCGTAGTCTGACCACACCTCCACGTCGCTGAGGGCAATGCCTTCGCCAAAGGGGCTGTCCTCTGGAAGACGGTTTTCTTCTGAAAGACTCGATGGAGGTTCCGAAGCTCGTAGGACGAGGCCATCGTGCCCAATGGAGACCACTTGGCTCCAGGGGAAGCGCTGGCTGCGACGACCTAATCCGCCCCCGCAGCCCACCCCAATAACCTGATGACGCCGAGGATCCACCCAAACCTCGGTGATGGGGCTGAGGGAGTCTGCCGTGGCCAGGTCGATGGGCACGAGGCGCAACAGGTCGTCCTTGAGCAGGCTGGGGGGAAAGGGAGTATCCGTCGTCATGGGTGGGCCGATCTCCTAGGCGGGGTGAGGGATCTAGACTTTCTCCAGTTGATCTAGCCGCAGCCAGATGTTGGGGGTGGGCACATGGCCAAATTTCACCAGGGCATAGTCATCGGTAAGATCGACAATTTCCCCTTTGGTTTCAAACAGGTAGGGGGGAAGCCGGGGGTCGCTGGCCTTGATTTCTAGGCTGTTTTCTAATTTGTCCCGCAGGGCTTTGACCAAATCGCCGCGTTTGAGGGTTGCTGCCATGGTGTGGATGACGTTCGTGAACAACAGGTTAACTATGCTGATTGTATCGCCTCTACCGCTGGCATTGGTGGCAATAGTGGGCGGAACGTCCGGCCAGCTTGAGCCGATGGATGGGGGACTGACACGCTCGACAGGGCTGACCTTCGCGGTCGTAGACCCAGGCCACGCCGCCGTAGTTGCCGTTGGTGCCGTAGATGTCGCGGTAGTCGCTGAAGGTGGTACCGCCAGATTCGATGCTGGTGGTGAGGACGTCGCGGATGGCCTGGTGCAGCTTTTTTAGGCGGGGCAGGCTAATGCTGTGGGCCAGGGTGGTGGGGCGCAGACCGCTGAGGAACAGCGCTTCGTCGGCGTAGATGTTGCCAATTCCGGCAACGAGGGCTTGATCCAGCAGGGCGTTTTTGATGGGGCGCTGGCTGCGGGCAAGGCGTTCCTTTAGGTAAGCCGGAGAGAAGGCGTCGTCAAAGGGTTCTGGCCCTAGGGATTGCAGCCCCGTCATCACTGAGGCCGGATCCTGACCGGGGGGCACCCACCACAGACGGCCAAAGGTGCGCTGGTCAACGTAGCGCAGTTCGCGATTACCCTCCAAAAAAAGCCGCACCCGGCAATGGGTCTGCACGGGTTCGGTAGGATCAACCCACAGTAATTGCCCGGTCATCCGCAGATGCACCCCCAGGTAGCCCGCAGGCTGATCGGCTTCGTTCGCCAATTGACCCAGCAAATACTTGCCCCGTCGCTGCCATTCGACCAGGTGAGTCTGACGGAGTCCAGCCCAAAAGGCATCGGCACTGGGAGGATGAGCCACCGTGCGGGCTAGCAACACCTCACCGCCCACAATCGCCTGATGCAGCGTAACGCGGTTTAGCCCCCGGCGGACGGTTTCAACTTCGGGCAGTTCAGGCACAGAGTTCTCCAGAAAGCGGAATGATACAGCCCGATCCTAACCCGACTCCCCACTCCCAAAAACAACACCCCCATTACCCTTCCTCAGCCCCACCGAGACCAACGGTCAAGCATGGGGTAGAGTGTAGGCAACAGGGGTATTGTGTGGGCTAACCGTCAGAAAGTGGCGTTGTCCAGGAGATAGGCTTACTTCTTAGCCTTGGGCGCTTCCACTTCTTCTAGCTCAGAAAGTGCAAAGTTGTTGGTGTTGATGCCAGAGTAGTTCACTTTGTCAAAGCGAACCACGGCGGGATATTTGATGCCGCTTTGGTCAATGGTGGCCACGGTACCCACATCCCGATACCAGTAGGACTCTTTGCGGAGAATCCGAACCTTAGAACCGCGTTGAACCATAAATCATGCCCTCTTGAAAACCAAGTATTTATGACAATCTATTAAGGCCCAGACCCTTCCGTGGCCTTGTCCTATTAACAAGAACCGAGCAAGAACCTCAATAGGGTTGACTTCCACGTTCAACAGATTACTACGACTGCACAGTTCCCGTGGGGGGGCGGGGTTTAAGTTTTGTTGCGTTGGCTCGATTGGGATCCAGGCTTTTGGGTCAGACAGGGGAGAGGGGATCTTGAAGGACAGAAAACCCTAGGGAAGTCTGTCAAGGAGGGTCAAGGTCAAGCGTCTGCCCGGAAGAGTGGCCCGTTTGGGGTGGGTTGAGATAAGTTTTGTGTCTATTTGAAGACCCGACCAAAGGGCGGGATCGCCGGATCCTCGATACCCTAGGGAATAGGTGCCCCAAGCTGGCCAGAATTTAGCGTCAATAATGATTAAAAAAACGGTTAATTCTGGCGTGGCGTGGGCACATTACGTATAGCAGTGAGAACCGTCAAGGCTTGATAGATCATGGTTATGACCCCAGAGACCGCCCATCGCCTGCACCAAAAGTTCCCGAAGAAGCATAACCACTATGCCCTCAAGGATTTTTTCCAGTTCAATACGGATCGCGGCACCATCACCGACTGGAACGACACCCGCAACGTGTTGACCAGTGAAGACTTCATCATTGGCTTGCTGGAAGGGCTTCAGGAGGAGGTGGGGGATGCCTCCGCCGCCATCATGTACACCGTGGGCCTAGAGTGGGGCAAGTTTGACTCCCTCCAGTTCGAGCGCTGGTTTGAGAAGGAGTTTTCCATGAGCCCTCGCCGCGCCAACCTGATGTTTTTGCTAGAAACCTGGTGGTGGCCCTTTATCTCCCAGGGCTGGGGCCGTTGGGAGGTGGACATGAGCGACCGCAAGCAGGGCTTTATGTTCATCAACCTGTTTGATTCGGCGGTGGCCCGTACCCTAGGGGACGTAGGCAAGCCCGTGTGCCACCTCTATGCGGGGCTGTTTGCCGGATTTTTCACCGAAATGGTGCGGAAACAACTGAGCTGCATCGAAATTCAGTGCTACTCCATGGGCGAAACCTACTGCAAATTCCTGCTGGGGGGCCGGGAGCGCATTGACGCCGCCGCCTTTTGGATGAACGAAGGGGCCAACGCCCGCGACATTGAAAAACGGCTGCGGGCCGGGGAAGGTGGCGCATGATCTCCGCAACGTTATCGGCCACCAATGGCCACAGTTCAGCCAGTCAGTCGGCCAACCAGCCCTGGATGCGGGAAACGGTTCAAGCCTTTTTTGAGGGGGTGAACTGGAGCGGCGTGGCGATGCGTTCTGCCGCTAGCGCCACTGCCATCGGCGACCCCAGCCTGGGTGGAGAGATGCCCCTCAACCTGACCGTGGGCCAGTTCTTTGAGACGATGTCCTGGGAGGGTAAGCCCACCATTGGTGTGCCCATTGCGCCCCTAGAGGCTCCGTCGTCTACCACGGATATGCCTAGCGATGATCTCACCCTCGACGACTTCTCTAGCTTGTTTGGCTAGAAAAGCCTAGGCCCGTGACCGTCTTCGTAGCCCGTTTCTGCTGCCCTGCAACGCTTTCCCAAGGATTCGGATTATGACCTTCAAACTCGATAGCTTGTTTGAAAGTGCAGATAAACCCTACCTCGATGCCAACGATCTCACCCTGCTGAGCCAGTACGTGAGTTCGATTCCCGAGCGCATCGCGGTTTATCGCACCCTGCGCGATCAGGAAGTGGCCATCATGCAGCCCATTGCCGATGCCCTCCAACAACGCACCCA
Source organism: Leptolyngbya sp. BL0902 (assembly GCF_016403105.1). NCBI lineage: Bacteria > Bacillati > Cyanobacteriota > Cyanophyceae > Leptolyngbyales > Leptolyngbyaceae > Leptolyngbya > Leptolyngbya sp. BL0902. The sequence goes on along the minus strand of NZ_CP046155.1, from coordinate 3,790,944 downwards.
AGAACCAGAAGCCAAGGTGGAGCGCAGTGTTCGCAATGGCCTGATGGTGCTGCGCTATGTGGCCATGTCGATGCTGCTGGACGACAGCGCCTTTGTGGAGGGGCGGTTGCAGGGCTGGCTTCCAGAACTGGTGAAGGCCCACGAAACCCAAGCCCTCGATCAGCAACTGTTTCAACTGCTGGATCAACAACTGGCCAAGGTCTTTACCCCGGCCCAGCTTAACTTGCTGAAGCCGGGACTGACCAAGGCGAAAGATCTGCTGTTGGGCACCGCCGCCGCCCCCACGGCCCCTGCGGCAGAGATGGATTCCTTAGCGAACCTGTTTTAGGCCGCTCAATCGAGGAATACCGCCTAGCGCTGCTCTATCCAGACAGCGTCTTGCCCTCTAGACTGACCTTCTAGCCCTGCCGTTCAGGCTCACCCTCCAGACTCATACTTCGGCCCGCCTCGGCCTCCCTTCGCCCACTACCGTACCCGTGAGGACATCACTCTATGGTCTCCGTTGCTGATTTACTCGTTGATGGCCGTCTACCGGGCAACTACTTTGCCCAGGATCTCTATGTGCGCGGTTCGACCGAGCTTGGCCTGCTAGAAAATCGCCGAGGGGATCGCCTGTTGGCCATTCCCAATCCCCTCCTGCAAGCCATCTACGCCGGACTGGAAAAGGAAACGGGCCAAGCCTCGAAGCTGGTGCTGTACAACTGTGGCCGCTGGTGGGGCAAAAACTTCTACGCCCGCTTCTGTGAAGAACTGGCCGACTACTACAGCCAGCCCCTGGCCAACCTCTCCATGGCGGAGTTCTTGCAGTCCCTTCAGCAGTGCTGGAAAACCCACGGCTGGGGCCAAATCACCCTAGATATTACCTACCGGGATCAGGGCTTCCTCTGCCTCGAAATTGACCACTCGCCCTTTACCGCCGCCGCCCCCGACAGCCAAAGCCCCTCCGGCGATCTAGAGCGGGGCATCCTAGAGATTTTCTTTAGCCAGCTTACCGGGCGCGAACTGGTGTGCGTGCAAACGAGCTGCACGACGCGGGGCGACGATGCTAATCGCTTTGTCATTGGCCTCGGGAAGCGGCTGCAAGCGGCTACCGCGCTGGTGGCCAATGGCCAATCTCACCAGAGTATTATGCAGGCCCTAGTGCAGCAGGGATGATTGCCTAGTGGCTATACGCCGACCGATCCGACGTTCCCACTATCGACTGCTTGGGCTGGTGGGCCATGGGCAGTTTGGTCAGGTCTATTGCGCCATCCATCGCAAAACGGGGGAACTGGTGGCGCTGAAATATCTGCACAAGGATCGGTTTCCGACCCACAAGTTTCTGCGGGAACTACGGTTTTTGCTGAGCCTAGAACATCCCAACATTGTTACCTGCCAAGCCCTAGAGCATTCCGCCAATGGCCGCTACTTGGTGATGGACTACTGCGAAGGCGGCACCCTGCGATCCATCCTGGAAAGCGACATCATCCTGTCTTGGGAGGAAATGCTGGGGCTGGTGTTGGATATCCTGTCGGGGTTGGATCATGCCCACCAGCAGGGCATCGTTCACTGCGACATCAAGCCGGAAAATATTCTGCTCACCCTCACACCTAGGGGCTGGGTGGCGCGGATTTCTGACTTTGGCATCGCCCGCCTTAGCCAGGAGGTGAACGAGTCGGAAATGGGGCATTCTGGCTCCCCCGCCTACATGGCCCCGGAGCGGTTTTATAACCAGCACCCCCTCACCTCTGATCTCTATGCGGTAGGGATTATTCTCTACGAAATGCTGTTGGGGAAACGGCCCTTTTCTGGCACGCCCATGGAGCTGATGGTGGCTCACATGAACCAATCCCCAGAGATTCCAGCGGAGCTGCCGGATCCAATTCGGGCCGTGGTGGCCAAGGCGTTGCAAAAGCTGGCTCCTAAGCGTTTCCAGAGTGCCCAGGCCATGCGCCAAGCCATTGGGCAAATTTACCAAGACTGCCGCACCGGAGAGTTTGCTGCCGTGCCCCTCGGGGGAAAGGTACTGCCCGACCCGGTGGTAGCCCCTGACCTGCCCTGGGTCGCCATGCCCCACCCAATTCAGGTGATGGGCCTAGTCACCTTGCCGCACGCTGCCCCGCCGCTAGCGTCCAAGCCCACCACAAAGGATGGGGCTTGGTCTCCGGCGGCGGCGTCCAATCTGTCACCAGCCACCCCCAATCTCCTCATCACCGCCGCTGAGAATCACGTTTGGTTCTACCATTGGCCCAATCAAGGAATGCCCACCCCTCCCGGCCCCACCCAGGGCTTTACCCTACCGGGGCCAGTCCAGCGCTTTGTGCCGCTGCCCCAGGGCGGTATTTTGGCTACGACCACCTCCCTCCATCTCTTGGCTATTCCCCACGGTTTGGGCCGCATTGCCCAAGAGGCCGACCCTATTCAGATGGCGGTAGCCCCCCATGGCCGCTGGTTTGCCACGGTGCAGCAACCCCACCCGGCCACCGCCGACCTGCTGATTCGCCACCTGCGGAACCAGCCTCAGACCCCGGTCAAAATTTCTGCCGCCTGTCGGGTTTCCATTCCCATCGCCGAGGGCCGCATTATTGCGCTGCTGGCCTTAGACAGCCACCACCTGGGCCTAGTGGTGCAACAGCCCCAGAAAACCCTCGTGCATCTGATTACCCGGCGAGGCCAATACCTAGGGCCAATGCCGCTGCCCGTTGCTCTCCACAACCTGGTACCTACCCGGCGACCCTACCGCTATCTGGCCCTGGAGGTGGATCAACCCCAGTCGCTCCTGGTGGTGGATCTGAAGCCGCTGCGGATGGTGCGCTACCGGGCCGATATCCACCCCCGCTGGATCTTTGAAACCGCCGTTGGCTATGGCCTGCTCGATGCTGAGGGCCACCTCTCCCTGATGAATGAAGAGGGGCAAGTCATTAACCGCATCAGCCATTTGCCCTGCCCCACCGCCATGGTGCAGCGATCCCCCAGCCAGTTTATTTGGAGCGTTCCTGAAGATGATCAGCGCAGTCGCCTCTACAACTTCGACCTCGCCCATCTGGGGTTAGATTTAGTGTTCTAGGGCATCTAGGGGCGGCGAGGATAGACTTTCGGCTTGGCCTCCGGATTCCCTCTCGGCGCAATCGCTGGGGCACAACCGCTGGGGCAGACCTACATCATCATCATCTTTAGCCCTTGGCTAGCCGAGTTGGGGCCGCTGTTTGTGCCAGTCGGTGGCCTGTTCGTAGGCGTAGCCCACCTCAAACAGCAGGTCTTCCCGCAGCACGTTGCCAATCAGTTGCAGGCCAATGGGCAAGCCCAGATCATCGAACCCACAGGGCAAACTCATCCCCGGCAGACCCGCCAGGTTGACGGGAATCGTCATCAGGTCAGACAGGTACATGCTGAGGGGGTCGTCCACCTTGTCCCCGGCTTTGAAGGCCGTCGTCGGCGCGGTGGGGCACACCAGCACATCCACTTGACCAAAGGCCTTTTCAAAGTCCTGCTTAATCAGGGTTCGCACCTTTTGGGCCTTCAGATAATAGGCATCGTAGTAGCCCGCCGACAGGGCATAGGTGCCGATCATAATCCGCCGCTTCACCTCGTCCCCAAAGCCCTCGGCGCGGGTTTTGGTGTACATGGTGATCAAACTGTCGTTGTCCTTGCGGGCACCGTATTTCACGCCGTCGTAGCGGGCTAGGTTAGAGGAGGCCTCCGAGGGGGCAATGATGTAGTAGGTGGGCAGGCCGTAGGGGAACTGCGGGCAGGAAATTTCCTGGATTTCGGCCCCTAGGTCTTTGAGTTGTTGGATGGCTTTTTCCGTGGCGGATCTCACGGCGGGGTCGATGCCCTCGGCGGCAAAGGTTTCGGTGATGATGCCGATTTTGCGGCCCTTCAGGTCGGTTTTGAGGTATTGGGTGTAGTCCGGTACGGGGATATCTAAACTGGTGGAGTCGCGGCGATCATGGCCCGCAATCGCCCCCAGCAGCAGGGCGGCGTCTTCCACGGTGGGGGTCAGCGGCCCAATTTGATCCAGCGACGAGGCATAGGCCACCAGCCCAAACCGAGACACCAGGCCATAGGTCGGCTTTAGGCCCACCACGCCACAGAAGGACGCAGGCTGACGAATGGAACCGCCCGTATCCGAGCCCAGGGCCACGGCGCATTCTCCCGCCGCCACCGCCGCCGCCGACCCGCCAGAGGAGCCACCGGGCACCCGTTCCACATCCCAGGGGTTGCCCGTCAGTTGGTAGGCGGAATTTTCCGTGGAGCTGCCCATGGCGAACTCGTCCAGGTTGGTTTTGCCCAGGGCCACCATGCCTGCGTCTTTCAGCTTTTGGGTGACGGTGGATTCGTAGGGCGGCACAAAATTTTCTAGCACCTTGGAGGCGCAGGTGGTGCGGATACCCTCGGTGCAAAGGTTGTCCTTGAGGGCGATGGGAATTCCGGCGAGGGGGCCAATGGCTTCTCCGGCGGCAATTTGGGCATCCACCGCCGCCGCCTGGGCCAGGGCCACATCGGCCGTCACCGTCAGATAGCTGTGGAGCTTGGGTTCTAAAGCCGTCATCCGGTCGAGGTATCCCTGGGCGATTTCCACCGCAGATCGCTCTTTGCTGACCAACTGTTGATGCAGTTCGCGGATGACAGACATGGAATTCCTCGGATTTGCCACAAACACCAAAGTATTAGTATAGGCGGGTTCTGGCCCAATCTTTTGTGCACTTCCGGGGCCACCCAGGGCAAATCGATCCGCACCGAGATGCGGCGGGGTCGGTGAACCCTAGGTCGCCATGGTTTGATGGGAAATCCCTGAGCCCTGTCGGTTAAGGTTTGGCTAAAGTTTGGCGCGGATGGTGAAGGAGTAGTCGCCGCCCGGTTCCAGTTGATAGTCACAGCGCTCTAAAAACCGACTGAGGGGTTCGCAGATCAGCGCTCGCCCCAGGGACGGTTCAATGCGTAATTGGCCCTGGCGAAAGCGCCATTGAAACTGCCATTCGTAGTCACTGGCCCGCACCTCCCCTTCAATGCGGCCCTGGCTCCAGGACTGGTGGGTGATGCGCACATAGGCCGTGGTTTCGGAGGAGCGTCTGGACACAGGACTTAGGACTCAGAACAGTACAGCAGGCCGCAGGCCAAGGACAGCAGGCAGACCAATGATGCAGAACGGGCCTGCTCCATAGGTACCATAACCCCTAGGCCCAGGTTAGGGCGAGGCTGGATTTGCCCTAACCTGCCCCAACCTGAGGTAACGGAATTTTGGGCAGGCGTTTAATCCACGACGAAAAAACGGTAGCCTAGGGTGAAGCCCTACTGTCGGCTTGCCGTGCCCAGCCTCACGCATGGGTGCCCCAGGCCGAACTATCGCGGCTTTTTCCCTTCGCTTAACACTGGAAACTGCCTGTGCCCAAGGTCGGCATTATTTATAACGACATTAAGCCCGTTGCCCAGCAGGTCGCCTTGGAATGGCAGGAAAAGCTGGAGGGAAAAGGCTTAGACGTTGTCCTGGCCACCGGGGCGGGCGGTATTTTGGGCTACTCTAGCCCAGAGCGGCCCATGTGCCACACGCCCTTAGATAGCCTGGTGCCACCCCACTTTGACGCCGATATGCTGTTTGCCCTAGTGTTGGGCGGCGATGGCACGGTGCTGGCAGCGTTTCGGCAGTTAGCCCCCATTGGCATTCCGCTGCTTACCATCAACACGGGCCACATGGGCTTTCTCACCGAAGCCTACCTCAACCAACTGCCCCAGGCCATCGACCAAGTGCTGGCGGGGGAATACGAAATTGAAGATCGATCCATGCTGGCAGTGAAGCTCTGCCATGGAGACACCCTAATTTGGGAAGCCCTCTGCCTCAACGAAATGGTGCTGCACCGCGAACCCCTCACCAGTATGTGCCACTTCGAGGTGGGTATTGGTCGCCATTCCCCCGTAGACATTGCCGCCGATGGCATCATCGTCTCCACCCCCACGGGGTCTACGGCCTATGCCCTATCAGCGGGTGGCCCGGTGATTACCCCTGGGGTTTCGGTGACGCAGCTCATCCCCATTTGTCCCCATTCCCTGGCCTCGCGGGGGCTAGTCTTCCCCGACCATGAGCCTGTTGCCATCCATTCCGCCAACACCGATCCTTTGGTGATGATTGTAGACGGCAATGCCGGATGCTACGTCATGCCAGGAGATTGGGTGAGCACCTGTCGCGCTCCCTACGTAGCCCGGTTCATTCGGCTGCGGTCGCCCGAATTTTTTAAGGTGCTGCGAGAAAAGCTGGGCTGGGGCTTGCCCCACATCGCCAAGCCGACGTCTGTGGAACTGCCCTAGGCGCGGACAGACCCTACTTGCGCTCGCTAACCGGATCGCCATCGGACTGGGGAACGGAGACGGCGGCAACCGGGCGACGCTGGTGCTTCCAGGCGGCAAAGGCCAAGCCCGTACCAAACATCAGCAGGCTGTAGATGGCGGCGGGAATTGCCAGATCCGGCTGATTCAAAAACAGCGGCGAACTGGCTAGGGTGATGGCTAGGGTGCCGTTTTGAAGGCCCACCTCCACGGTGATGGCCGTTCTACTGGGGTCATCGAGGCCCGCTACCCGCGCTAGGCCATAGCCCAGCCCCATGGCCAACAGGTTTAGCCCCAGCATGGCCCCACCCACCTGAAGCAAGAACTCCAGCAGGTTCGCCCGCTGTTGAATCAGCAGTCCGGCAATGATCACCCCCAGCAAAAAGAGCGACAGCCACTTCACCCCCCGTTCGATTTGGGCGGCGGTGCGCGGGCGATAGTGGTTGACCAGCATCCCCAATCCTACGGGCAGGAGGGTGATCACGGCGATTTGCGCCACCGTGGACACCAAGGACAGTCGCAGGGTTGTGGCAGTGCCCAAAAAGCGTCCCAGGGCCAGATTGACCACCAGGGGGATGGTGAACACCGTCACCACGCTGCTGAAGGCCGTGAGGGAGACAGACAGGGCCACATTCCCCCGCGCCAGATAGGTGATGAGGTTAGAGGTTGGCCCCCCCGGACAGGCGGTTAACAGCACCAGCCCCGCCGCTAGTTCGGGCCGCAGGGGCAAACTGGAGGCCAGGGCAAACCCCAGCAGAGGCAGCATTACCAACTGGGCCACCAGCCCCACCACTACGGGCCTGGGATAGACCACGACCCGCCTAAAGTCTTCGCCCCGTAGCCCCAACCCCATACCCAGCATGACTGCAAACAGCGCCAGCGGTAAAAACAGGGTCGTTAATGCACTGGATTCCATGATCGTTCCCCGCCACTATGGGGGTAGTGTACCGATCAATGGGGCCGTTGGTTAGGGGAGAGCCTGGGCCGATGGAGCCATGGGTTCGGTGGGGGTATCGATCTGATGGAGGGAGGTGAGGGCAAACTGAACGAAATCGGCCACGGTCACTCGATCCCCCGCATGGCTGACAACCACCACCGCCAAGCTGTGATCCTCACCTGCGCTGTAGCACACAATGCGAAAGACCCCATCCTCAAAGTATCCGGTGCGATCCATCGAGCCTTGGGACGACTCAATATTCAAGCTCTGGATGAATTGATCGGCGGTGGCCAAACACCCAGCCACGTCAGTGTTGAGCAGTTGATCGCCACTGGCCAATTCTGGACGAGCCGCCGCTGGCAGCGAGAAGGCCAACAGCCCAGACATCACACCTAGGGACAAAAACCGTCGTAGCATAGACCACCTTGCAGCCCTGGGCTGCGGTCAGAAACAGCGCCACCCTGGGCCTGGGCAATCCGGTTGGAGCAGGGGCCAATGGAGAGCCAGAGCACAGGGCTGATAGGGTATCTTTACGCCGAGGTTGAGGTCGTTCAGGCCGTTTTGTGCCCGATCCCCAGGGAGGATTTCGGAGGCTTAGGCAGACACGGCCTTCGTGCCGAAGAAGTCAATGCGATAGTCGGTAATCGCAACCCCAGTTTGGGCCTCAATTTGCTGAATTAACTCGGCGGGTAACACCACATCCACATCAATAATGTCGTCGGTGTCCAGACAGTTGACGTGGCTGTGGGAGCGGCTGCTGTGGCCATAGAGGCGGCCATCGGCCCGCTCGACACATTCAATGATGCCCTGCTCGGAGAGGGCGTCTAGGTTTTGGTAAACGGAGGTGTGGCCAATTTCTCGCCCCTCCTGGTTGAGGCGGTGATAAATGTCGCGGGCAGAGAGGTGTCCCTGCTGTTGCCACAGGAGTTCTAGGATGTAGCGCCGCTGGCGACTGAGCCGCATTCCCAAGACCTGACAGCGCTCTAGGGCGTCTTCTAAAGACCGGATGGGCGGGTGGGAAAGGGCAGGATCATCCATGGCAACGCACATAAATCGTACTCAGTACCACTTTACCAAAACTATCCCAAGGCGGGGCTCTCCCGGCCCGCCCTACGCTCCCCGACATGCCACCGCAGGCTTGATCCGCATCGGCCTTGGGCTCCATCGACCGGGGCGGCTGCGCTCGGATTGCCGAACCGCTGGCGTTGTTTCCGCATCACCAAATCACCGAATTACCGAGATCAGCAGGACAAAGACAGGACAAAGATCTATGAACCGACCGAACTCATCGGGCACAAATTGAGTCTAAATAGTTGAGTCTAAGGCATGGCCTTGGGTTTGCACCCTACGGACGCTAGATGGTGGGATTGACCAAGACACAATACCCAAGCCTGACCCCCCTGGGCAACCCGCCTCCTAGGGATACCCTAGACGACAAAACAGACATGGCCTAGATGGCAAGATATAGGCGACTACGCGGGCCATCTGCGTGGATCATCTCTCAACTGGCCGCTTTTAACCCGTTACTTGTGACCTCAGCCATGGTGAAAGCACTGTTTCCCAAGTCCTGGGTCAGAAATGGCCCCCGCTCACCAAATCGCCCCTGGCCCGATCCCTGGCTGGAACCCACCCCCACGGAGGATCTGCGGCAAAAGTCCTGGCTGTACCACTGTGGTCTAGCTGGCTTGCTGGGCGGCCAGGTGTTGCTACGGGTGTTGCAGGGACGGATTAATCGTCAACTCACCCTGGCCCAAATGGCCCTGGTGGGGCTCGGCACCCTGATGCCCGTTCTGATGATTAACCTATTTGCGGGGATGATTTTTACCATCCAAACCGCCCGCGAACTGGATCGCTTTGGGGCCACCTTTGCCCTGGGGGGAGCCTTTGCCCTGGCCTTTTGTCGGGAGTTGGCCCCGCTGCTCACGGCGGCAGTATTGGCGGGGCAGGTGGGCACTGCTTTTGCGGCGGAAATTGGCTGCATGAAGGTGACAGACCAGATCGATGCTCTGAAAATGCTGCACACTTGCCCCGTGAACTACCTGGTTGTGCCTAGGGTGGTGGCCTGCTGCATCATGCTGCCCGTGCTGACGGTTTTGGGCCTAGTCGTGGGCATTCTATCGGGAGCTGCCATTGCCGCCCAGCTCTACCAGGTGCCTGCCCAGCAATTTTTGGAGTCCGTCCGCACCCTGCTCATGCTGGAAGATTTGGTGGCGGTACTGGTTAAATCTGTGCTGTTTGGAGCCATGGTGGGCTTAGCAGGCTGCACCTGGGGGCTGACCACCACCTGTAGCCAATCCGTGGGCCGAGCCGCCACCGCCGCCGTCGTCACCACCTGGGTGGGGCTGTTTGTGGTGGACTTTTTTCTGTCGATTTTGGTCTTCCACGGGGCTAGCGTGACGCTGCACTAGCGAGCAGGACACAGGGGCAAGATGTCAGGGTTAGACCACCTAAATCCTGACTAAACCCTGCCTAAATTGACGGAAGTGTACTAGAATCGGCCATAATTCCGTCTGTTTGCAAAACTTCATAACCGATTTGAAAATCATGACCTACCCCACGATGCACAAGCTTCTCTCTGCCCTGTTCAGCGTGGCTGGCCTTGGTGTGTTCACGATCACTCCAGTCCTGGCTAACGAGTTGATGCCCGCCTCAGCTACCGATAGCCCCGTGGCCGCCGAGGCAGTCGCCGACCAGTTGGCCCAGGCTGGCGACACCATCGTGGATATCGCCGCTGGCAATAGCGCCTTCAGCACCCTAGTGACCGCCGTTCAAGCAGCGGATTTGGTCGATGTGCTGTCTGGGGAAGGCCCCTTCACCGTCTTTGCTCCCACCAACGACGCCTTTGCCGCCCTGCCCACCGAGGTGTTAGAAGCTCTGTTGCTGCCCGAAAACCAAGATCTGCTGACGGATGTGCTGGCCTACCACGTGGTGCCCGACATTGTCACCTCCGACAGCCTAGTTAGCCCCGGCGAGATTGAAACCCTCAACGGCCCCGTGCGCGTGCGCTCTAGCGCTGATGAAGTCATCGTCAACGATGCCAACGTGGTGCTGGCGGATGTGGAGGCTAGCAATGGCATCATCCATGCCATCGATACCGTGCTGATCCCGGCGGGTTTGGTCGATGCTCTGACGGCTCGCATGGCAGAAGCGGAGATGGCGGAAGTGTCCGAAACCCCTGTTGTGGAAGAAGCCGTTGTGACCCCAGCCCCCACGCCGACCACGGCTCCGGCCACCACCGCCCCCACCGTTTCTGAGCCCGTCCAAGGGCTTTGGTAGAGCAAACCCGGCCCCTAGCTCAACAAAACCCACGCTGGATTCATCCTGGATCTGTGGTGGGTTTGCCAGAAGCCTAGGGGCCATCGCGTTGGGAGTTAAGCAAAGCCGCCGCCATGACAACAGCCCTGGGGACAATGTATCGCACAAGGCCCTGCCGTAGCCGAACGGCAACTGACGCATCCAGACATCAGCCCGCTTCCCGATGGTGTAACCCTGGTCTGGGAATCCTCCTGGGCATGGTGGTGGCCACCGTTGGCCTAGGCTTAGGCGCAGTTCCAGGCTTGGCACAGCCCTCGCGGTCGGCGTTGCCCCTCGCCGCTACTCCAGAGCCCGTGCTGCCAGCCCTCTCCATGCCCCCTCTGGGTCTTCCCGAAGACCACCTACCTGAGGCCCCTCAACAGGGGGCTACCCACCTGGTTCTGCGCCTGGGAGAACGGCGGGTGTATGTCTACGGCGGCGAGACGGTGCTCGACAGCTACCCCGTAGCCATCGGTGCCCCGGCCACCCCCACCCCCGTCGGGGAGTACCAAATCTTTCAGATGATTGTCGATCCCATTTGGCAAAGCCCTTGGACGGGGGAAATCCATGAACCTGGCCCCAACAGTGCCCTGGGGCTGCGCTGGATTGGCTTTTTGACCCTAGACAACGGCATTATTGGCTTCCACGGCACCCCTACGGTGTCCTCCATCGGGCAGGCGGCTTCCAACGGCTGTGTTCGCCTGCGCAACGAAGATGTGGTGGCGCTATTTGACCAGGTTCACATGGGAATGAGCGTGATCGTCACCCCCTAGCAGCCCCCTGGCGACCCGCATCGGTTCAGGGCATAATAAGCCCCACACAATGGACGCCCAAAGGAAGGTGTTGCCATGGAAACCCGCCTGTTGGGCACCACAGATATCGCGATTAGCCCCATCATTTTGGGCACCTGGCAAGCAGGGAAGAAAGGCTGGGTCAACATCGATGATGAGACCGTGATCCACGCCATGCAGGCGGCTCTGGAGGCAGGCATCACCACCTTTGACACCGCCGAAATCTATGGAGATGGCTACTCCGAAACCCTCGTCGGCAAGGCCCTCGCTAATCGGCGGGAGCGGGTGGTGATTGCGACCAAGGTATTTCCCCACCATCTCCGGTTCAACCAGGTGATGGAGGCGTGCGAACAGTCCCTGCGGCGGCTACAAACGGAGGTGATTGACCTCTACCAAATCCACTGGCCCTCTGGCTCCTTTGGTAGCGAGGTGGTGCCCATCGGTGAAACCATGGCCGCCCTCAATGCTTTAAAAGATCAGGGAAAAATTCGGGCCATCGGCGTCTCCAACTTCTCTCGAGCCCAGCTTGAGGAGGCAGCTCAGCATGGCCGTATTGACAGTCTTCAGCCGCCCTACTCCCTCTTTTGGCGCGGCGTAGAAGTGGATCAACAGCCCTACTGCATCGATCATTGCCTGACGATCATGGCCTATTCCTCCCTGGCCCAAGGTTTGCTGACAGGCAAATTTGATGCGGCCCATCGTTTTCCAGATGCCGACATTCGCAGCAAAAACAAGCTGTTTCGTCCGCCCCTTTACAACACGGCCCTCGCCGCTTTGGCCGAACTGCGCCCCATTGCCCATCGCCACCGCACCACCATTGGCAATCTGGCCCTCGCCTGGCTGTTGGCCCAGCCCCAAACCACCGCCATTGTGGGGGTTCGCAATGCTCTCCAGGCCCAGGAAAACGCCAAAGCCGCCACCCTCCACCTCTCCCCCCAAGACTTGGAAGATATGGACGCCATTAGCCGCACCGTCACCGACTATGTGGATACCGACCCGGTGATGTGGAACTTCGGCGGTGAGTGATTGCTTCCCTGATCTAAGCCACCGCCCGGTAGGTGGTTTCTCCTGGCGGGTCTTTCTGCCCAGGGGGATGACGCTGCCCCCAGGGGATAGAATGGGGGCGGTTCTACGGTGAAGGATGCCCTGCAAACAATGCCTATGGATATAAGGTTGAAGGCCCTGCGGGGTGGATTGGTGGTGTCCTGTCAGGCTCCGGCTACATCACCGTTGCACCATCCCCAGGTGATCGCGGCCATGGCGGCGGCGGCGGTGCAGCAGGGCGCGGTGGGGGTGCGGATTGATTCTCCCAGCCACATTGAGGCGGTGCGGCAGCGGGTTAATCAGCCCATTATTGGCCTGTGGAAGCAGGTGTTGCCGCCGTCTTCGGTGTATATTACGCCCCAGCGCCACCATGCCGAGGCCGTGGCCGAGGCGGGTAGCGACATCATCGCCGTCGATGCCACCCAGCGGCCTCGTCCGGGGCAGGAAACCCTGGCAGAGTTGATTGACTACATCCACACCCACCTCAACAAACCCGTGATGGCGGATGTGGACAACCTCAATAATGCGCTCTGGGCCATCGAAGCCGGGGCCGACTGCGTGGGCACCACCCTCTTTGGCTATACCGAAGCCACCCAGGGGGAAACACCCCCCAGCCTGGATCTGCTGCGGGCTATGGTGGAACACTGTGCCGTACCTGTGATCTGTGAAGGGGGCATTGCCTCGCCGGAGATGGCCCGTGCCGCCCTCGAAGCAGGGGCCTTTACCGTAGTGGTAGGCACCGCCCTCACGGGTATCGACAGCCTGGTAAACCAGTATGTAGCGGCCCTTCAGCCCTAGCCTGCGGTGTGCTCCTCATCCTTTAGAACAGGGTGCATTGGCCGTGGTGACGCAGCAGATGATCGCACAGCACCAGGGCCATCATGGCTTCCACCATGGGCACAGCGCGGGGCAACACGCAGGGATCGTGGCGACCACGGGCGGAGAGGACGGTGGCTTCGCCGCTGTTGGTGACGGTGTTTTGGGCCTTGCGAATGGTGGCCGTGGGCTTGAAGGCGGCGCGGATAATGATGGTTTCGCCGTTGGAGATGCCGCCCTGGGTGCCGCCGGATCGGTTGGTGCGGGTGCGGAGCTGGCCGTTTTCGTCGGTGTAGTATTCATCGTTGTGTTCGCTACCCGTTAGCAGGGTGCCCGCAAAGCCAGAACCCAACTCAAAGCCCTTGCTAGCCGGGAGGGACATCACGCCCTTGGCGAGATCGGCCTCCAGTTTGTCGAACACGGGATCCCCCAGACCGATAGGTACGCCACGGGCCACACACTCCACCACGCCGCCGATGGAATCCCCTTGGTCGCGGATGGCTTCGATGCGGGCGATCATGTGCTCGGCGGCTTCGGCATCGGGGCAGCGCACGATGTTGCTCTCCACCTGCTCTAGGGTGACGGTTTCGGGGTCAACGGTGCCCTCCAAATCCTGAATGCGCTTGACGTAGCCGATGATTTCTACCCCGGCCACCTGCTGAAGGATTTTCTTGGCCACGGCCCCCGCCGCCACTCGGCCAATGGTTTCCCGCGCCGAGGATCGTCCGCCGCCCTGGTAGTTGCGGAAGCCGTACTTGGCGTCGTAGGTGGCGTCGGCGTGGGAGGGGCGATAGGTGGTGGCCATTTCGCTATAGTCCTGGGGACGGGTGTCTTGGTTGCGCACCAGGATGGAAATGGGCGTCCCTAGGGTTTTGCCCTGGAACACGCCGGAAAGAATCTCGCAGCGGTCGTTTTCCTTGCGGGGGGTGGTAATTTTGCTTTGGCCCGGTCGCCGCCGATCTAGCTCCGCCTGGATTTCCTCAACGCTGATCTCCAGCCGGGGTGGACAGCCATCAATCACCACGCCCACGCCGCCACCGTGGGATTCGCCAAAGGTGGTAATGCGAAATAGCTGCCCAAAAGTACTGCCCATAGGATCGGTATTGCCAGAATTGAAGGTTTAAGGTTTCTCGATCCTACTATTTTGCCCTCCTCCCTGGGTATTTTCCTAGCAAACCCTGAACAGCGGCTCGGTGCAGATGACCTAGGACATAGACACCGCCATCCCAGGGGCTCGAACAATTCGCTCGGCAATGCTGACAAGACCCACGGTACAGGGACAAAACTTGAGGAGAGAGGGCTGAAGCCTTGTCCCGTAGGGGGTTGACAGAATCAGGAATAGGGAGGTGAGCTAGGGATTACCACAACCTTAGCCAGATCCTCCCCATGACTCAGATTAACCGACTTCAAGGGGCCCTGCGTGCTCATCTGCCGTGGCATGGTGCTCGACTGACCTTCCTGGCCCTGTTTCTGGTAGCGTTGTTCCGGGTCGAGACGGTGAACTTAGACAAACTGGCGTCAGTGTTTGCCAACCGGGCCAAACCGGGGTCGAGTTACAAGCGTCTGACGCGGTTTTTGCGGGGGTTTCCGGTGGATTTTGACGATATTGCGCGGGCGGTGGTGAGTTGGAGCCAGATTCCTCAACCCTGGACCTTGAGCCTCGACCGCACGACCTGGTCGTTTGGGGCGGTTCATTTCAATATCTTGATGCTGGGGATTGTCCATGAAGGGGTGGCCTTCCCGCTGTTCTGGACGATGCTGGACAAGCGGGGCAACAGCAACAGCGACGAGCGTATTGACCTGCTGGAGCGCTTTGAGCGGGTGTTTCCGAAGGCCAAGGTGCGGTGTCTGACGGGCGACCGGGAGTTTGTGGGCAAGGAGTGGTGCAGTTATCTGCTGTTGCCCAAAACGATGCCCTTCCGTCTCCGGTTGCGGCATAGTGACCAGATTCGTTCCCGCTCTGGAAAGTCTCGTCAATCGGGGGAACGGGTCTTCGCCAGTCTGAGATCTGGGGAGACTCGGATTCTATCGGGAAAACGATGGGTCTGGGGCCGACGGGTCTACGTCATCGCCACCCGCCTCGCCGATGGCGAACTCCTGATTCTCGCCACCGACCATGCCCCTCAGACGGCCCTCGCCGACTACCGCCAGCGCTGGGGCATCGAGATACTCCAGCCTCAATACCCCCATAGTCATCTTCAGGCGGATGCTGAGGTGGTGGAATCGAAGGTGTGTGCTTTGCCATGGGTCTTCTCCAGTCAAAAATTTGAGTTTATACCGGTCAAACCGTCTAGTCAGGAGGACAAGCAATGCTGGGTGTTTCCCCTTGCCAGCGTTGCCTGAGGATCTCCCGGGTGGGGCATTGACGGTGAGTTCTGAGGCGTTCCAGTTCGGCCTCATCGGCCCAAATGATCCAGTGTTTAGGGGGTTCTGCCGGTTGTCTGGCCTTCACCCACCCTCGTTGCACCCAGTTATAGAGGGTCATCGTCGGCATGTCCAGTTTGGCAGCCAAGTCCGGCAACCACCATTCGGGGGGCGGCAACGGTGCTTTTGCCGGAGTCGCTGCGTGAGATCTTAAGCCAAGCTTGCGAATTAACGTTTGCACCATTTCTGGATTGAAGGTTTGACGACGCTTTGGGGGGCGAAACCCGTCTTGATGCAAGCAGTCAATGATGTCGCGGGTGGTGAGATTGGCCTGGGTCAGTTGTTCAAGCCGTTGACACAGTTGCGGGTAGTCACTCAGTTGAGTCCATTTGGCGACCGGGCGAGTGATCTGAGCCTGACTCGAATCGCCGCCCGCCCATTTAATCGTCACCTGTACCTGTTCGGTATCGCCCACCACGGTCATGAGGATGCCGTCAATCATCTGTCGAATCACGTCTTTGCGTTGCGCCATCGTGGTCGTGGGCGCGGCCCAGAGTAGGGGCAGGCTGTCTGCGAGTTGCTGAATCTGCTGCTTTTCGTCAGGCGAGAGGCCTTTCGGTTGGTCATGACAAAACCGCTGGTAGTCGTCCCGCAGGGTGTGCTGAGCCTGCAATGCAGCTTCCCATGCTTGAGCCAGTTGTCGGGCGACTAAGCGATTTTCCGGCTCAACGAACTGGTAATGCCGCTGGGCTCTATCGGCTTCGAACTGAGCCCGCTCCAATCGCTGTTGCCATAGAATATCAAGCTCGGCTCGGTCTTGCTCCAGATGAGCGGCAGCCGCCAAGGAAAGGTCTAAAGCAGCCGGCTCCAAGGCGCGCAGCACTTGTCCCGTGACATACTCATCCAGACAGGTGCCCGACACGTGCTGGCAAAATTGGCCCCCATAATCGCTCATCGCCCGATTGCAGACATAGCGGTGATAGCCGCCTGCCCGGTGATATTGAACCTGCAGACGGCATCCACATCGCCCACACACCAGAAGCCCACTCAAAAGACCCACTCCCTCTCGCGCATGGCCGAGTTCATCCGCTCGATTCCGATTCGCTTTCAGTTGAGCCCCATTCCGCTGGTACTGCTCCCAGGAAATGTAGGCCGGGTGGTGGTCTTGGATTAAGACCAGCCACTCTTCAGGGGGTTTGACGACACAGCCAGTATGGGGACGACCGGCTTGCTTTCTGCGGGCATCGACTTGTTTACGTCCGTAGGCATAGGCTCCGGCATAGGCGGGATTTTTTAGCAGATTTTGTAAGGTCGGGCGATTCGGACGTCGCCACTGCAACTCCCCTTTGTCGAGGCCATACAACACCCGCACCCCCACTTGAATGTCATGACTGACCAAATACCGTAGGGTGGCATTGAGGGTGCCTAATTCCTCAAATTTGCGGAAGATTAATCGCACCACCTGACGCACCTGCTCATCCGGGTCAAATTGCACTTCCCCCGATGGACGACAAATGTAGCCAATGGGAACGTTGAACCCCAGCTCGCCGCGTTGGGCCTTTGTCCGTTTTCCCTGCATCATCCGTTGTTTCAGGAGATGTAATTCGGCTTCACTCATGGTGCCTTTTAAGCCCAACAGCAACCGGTCGTTGTACTGGCTCGGGTCGTAGATGCCATCGAGATCCGCTATCAACGTGCCGAAGAGGGCACAGATTTCCAGCAGCTGATGCCAGTCCTTGCAGGAGCGGGCCAACCGCGACATCTCAACGCCCAGAATCAAACCGACGTGGTTCAGCCCCACTTCGCTGACCAGTCGTTGGAAGCCCGAACGCCCTGCCGCGCTACTGCCGGATTTCCCTAAATCTTCGTCAATGGTGAGGATGCGCTCAGGGGGCCAGCCCAGCGCTTCGGCTCGCGTTACTAAGCCATATTGTAAACGGGTGGATTCTTGATGGTCGCTCACTTGCTGCAGCGTGGACTGGCGCACATACACCACAGCTAATCGGTCGAGATGCGGCCATTGAATTTTGTCTGACAGCCCGAATCCAGGATTAGTGGGAGGAGTCATGAGGCACCTCCGGCTTGGATTGGGCGCTCAGGTGCTGCTCCAACATCTGGCTGACCACACAAATTAGACGTTGGCGATTTGGGTGGGGCAGGCGTGCCCACCGACTCTGATTCAGCGGGCAAGCAGACGGGGGGGCTCGTATCGCTCGGGCATGGTAGAGCGTCCTCTGAGGGTGATTCGGTTGCCTCTATTTTGGCGACAACGTCAACCAATCGCTGTAAACCCGCCAGACTGATCTTCGGATACTGAGTCGATGACCGATTTATGAGGGCATTATGGCTGGCGCATTGAGACCCTCTTCTCCGCCCTCAAAACCCGAGGCTTCAACCTCGAATCCACCCACTTCTGCCATCCCGAGCGGCTCAGTAAACTCGTCGCGCTCCTTGCCTTGGGCTTCTGTTGGGCCATGCTCACTGGGCTCTGGCACCATCAGCACCACCCGATTCCTATCCAGTCCCATGGCCGCAGGGCCAAGAGTCTGTTCCGCTACGGGTGCGACTTCCTCCGTCGCATCTGCTGCGATTTGGCCCTACGATCTGCCGAGTTCGACCAGGCTCTGCAACTTTTGTCCCCGTACTGAGGACAAGACCAATCGGCGGCCCTTTGGGAACTGCTTCGATTGCGGCCTATGCGGGGCATCATCGGCCTCCGCCGTGGCAATCCCAAGGCTCAGATAAAGACCATAGGCTTATCCTTGAGGGGGGCAAAGGCAGCGGCGTTAAAGCGGTAGAGACTGGCGGGGCGTCCGGCTCCCCGTGAGGTCTTCTGTCCGGTATCTTGCAGAAATCCTAGCTTGAGCAGGCGGGTACGGAAGTTGGAATAATCGGAAAACCCCTCCCCCAACACGGTGACATACAGTTGGTAGAGATCGCCGAGGGTAAACAATTCTGGCAGCACATCAAAGGCGATGGGGCTATATTCCAGCTTGTTGCGTAGGCGTTGATAGCCGTAGGTGAGAATTTCGTTGTGGTCGAAGGCGAGCTGGGGCACCTGGGCCAGGGGATACCAGGCAATGCCGCTGACGCCATCGGCAATCAGCTCAGCGTCCTCAAACCGCACCAGGGCAAAGTGGCTCACCGAGAGGTAGCGCACATCGTAGGCCGTGGGGGCCTCGCGGGGGTCGCGCTGGGGGCCACCAAAGGTATAGAGCTGTTCTAGGTAGAGGGTGTTGACCCGGATTTTTTCGGACAGCACCCGGTAAGCGGCAGCTTCGAGGGATTCGCCCTGACGCACGAGGGTTCCGGGCAAACTCCAGTAGCCCATGTAGGGGTCTTGGTGGCGCATCACCACCAGCACCAGCAGTCGATTTTGGTGGGTATCAACGGAAAAAATCACGTTGTCTACGCCCACCTTAAAGTCGGCTAGGGCAGGTTTTGTGAGGAGGGGATTAGCGTTTTTCTGGAGTTTTCCGGGCATGGGTAGAGGTGGTGTTGGTCAAGGTAGGCTTGCACGGCGGGGGTGAGGGCGAGGTCGTCACAGGTTTGGCGATAGTCGGAGGAGGCCGTATCCACAGGGTTGGGCAGGTGGGCCACCGTTACCCCGGTGCGTTGGCGCAGAAACTCAAGCCCCGCCGCATCGCAGGGATGGCCGGGACGCGGCACGATCAGCAGATCCACCGCCGCAAAGATGTCCTCCGCCCGATACCAGGTGGGCAGTTGCGCCACCAAATCCGACCCAATCACCAGGGATAGACGCGCCTCTGGCCAATGCTGCTTGGCCCGCTCGATGCTGACGATGGATCGGAGGTGGCTGAGTTCGGGATGCACCTGCACCCGTCCGGGGGGCGCAGCCACGTCGCTCACCAGCAGATCCAGCATCCGAAAGCGGTGGCTGAGTTCCGTTTGTTGCGGCTTGAAGGGGTTGTTGGCCGTCCAAACCGCCACATGGTCAAACCGCTCGGCCAGCCAGGTGAGCACGGCAGCATGGCCCCGGTGGGGTGGGTCGGCGCTGGTACCAAATAGGGCAATGGAGGTCATGGGCGTCGGGAGGAAATGGGCGAGGGAGCAGGATGAGCCATGGGGCGACGGGTGCTATCCGTCAAGGCTTGTAAATCAGGGGACAACTCAACAGGATAGGCCGGGGGCTGATCGATGGAGCGCACGGCCTGGGGCAGGGCCGCAACGGACTGGGCCGTGCGGGTGGCAATCTCCCCTAGGGGCTCGACCTCAAACACAGGCTGGCCTTGGTGCATGACCCGTTGCAGGAGGGGCCGCTCTCCGGGCTGCGGGGCTTCCGTCATCAGCCCCAAACGATCCGCCACGGCCTGGGTGCCCTCATAGCGCCGAAAGATTTGCTTGCGGCCTGGGTAGGTGGCTTTGCCGCTGGCCTCTTTCATCACAGGGGTGCCGTCTAGTTCCACCAGTTTGTAGACGCCGTTCACAGGTTCCCCCGTCACCAGCTTGGTGCCCAGGCCGTAGCCATCTATGGTAGCGCCCGCCCGCCGCAGCCGAGTAATTTCGTATTCATCCACATCCCCACTGGCCATAATCAACGCCTGGGGCAAATGGTGGCGCACCGCCTGGGAAACCTTGGCCAAGTCGCCCGAATCAAGCCGCACCGCCGCCACCGGGGGCTGACCTGGCCGCGCCTGAGCCGCCAACCGTGCCGCCGCCACCACCGGGTCGTAGGTGTCGATCAGCAGCGCCGCCCCCGGAAAATACCGATGGAAGGCCGCAAAGGCTTCCTCTTCGCCTTGTTCGAGGGCGCTGAAGGCCATCACTAGGGCATGGGCCATGGTGCCCGCTGGGATCTGCCCCAACTGCGCCGCCGCCAACACATTGGAGGTGGCATCTAGCCCCGCCGCCAAAGCCGCCCTAGCCGCCCACAGAGAAGCTTGGGGGCTAAAGGCCCGCCGTGTGCCAAACTCTAGCAGTCGCGCCGCTGGCCCCGCCACCTCCCGCAGCCGCGCTGCCCGTGTGGCCACCAGGGTTTGGTAGTTGAGGGTGTTGAGGAGGTAGGTTTCTACCAGTTGGGCCTGCCACAGGGGCGCTTCAACGCGAAGGAAGGGCTCCTGGGCAAACACCACCGTTCCCTCTGGCACGGCCCAGACATCGCCCGTAAAGCGCCCTGCCCGCAATAGCTCCCAAAATGCCTCTGGAGCTTGGGTAAAGAGCCCCGTACGCTGCAACGCGGCGATCTGTTCCTCCGAAAACCGCAGTTGGCTGAGGTATTCCAACCCCTGGGCCAACCCCATCGCCACTAGGTAGCCATAGTTTTGCGGCAACCGACGGGCAAAAAGCTCGAAACTGGCCCGCCGCTGATCTAAGCCCTCTCCCGCGTAGCAGGCCACCATGGTGAGCTGATAGAGATCCGTCAGCAGACCATAGTCGGGGGGGCTAACGATCATCGGTGGGGCCAGCGCAGCAGGGGAGGCCATGGCAACGTTAAATGGAATATTTATAGTATTATAAACCAAAATTTCCGCAGGAGTTGGCGAGAAAATCCTAGCGGCACCCAACAGCAGCAACGATGGTCATGCGGTCGAGGGATGGCCTGGGCCTTCTTAATCAGTCTATTGGAGGCAATTGGGGCAAGGATAGAGCGGTTTAGCATCCCCCTAGCATTCCAGCGGCCTAGGTGAGCGGCTCTCTACATCGCCAAAATAGTCAAGCCATTTTCATTCAAGTCCACCAAAACCAGGATTCCTAGTCCCGGATTGAGCCGTTCTGTTGCGGCGGGGGCTTCTATCTCGCCAAAACCTAGTGCCGAAACCGAGATCGTGACTATGATTGAGGAGTCACTGTACACGATTGATCATGGCCATGCCGGGGTCTGCACAGCCCTCAGAAACCGGGTTGTCTCAACCGTCTATCGCTTCCCCTTTTCCTCGGCGGCGGGCACTGTGGCGCGGTTGCTGGCAGCGCGGCGGTGTTCTGGTGCTGGTCAGCGGATTGTGCCTCGGTGCGCCCCTCTCCTCCCTGGCCTGGGCCAATGGCCGTTGGGGCAGCGTGGTCTATGTCAATACGCCAGCGGGCTATGCCCTCAATAGCCGTTGGGGGCCAGGGACAACCTTCGGCGTTCACCAAAAGAATATGCGGGGCTGTCCCCTAGAGCTATCGGGCACCAGCCGTCGGGGTTGGCTACAGCTCACCAACGGCACCTGGGTGGCCAACAACTGGGTGACAACCACGCCCCCTCGCGAACGGATGGCCTGCGTGAGCTTTCCCAGTCGCCAAACCGTGGCCATTGTGACCACGCCACCGGGCTATGCCCTCAATATTCGGCGCGGCCCTGGTACAAGCTATCCCCTGGTTGGGCAGTACGTCCACGGCAGCCGCCTCCCTTTTACCGGGCGCTTCAACGGCAACTGGACGGAACTCACGGACGGCACCTGGGTGGATGGGAGTTTTCTCCAGTTTGCCCCCGGCCAAGGCCCACCCGCCCAACCAACGCCCATCCCAACCCCAACCCCAACGCCCACGCCGGATCCCTACGTGCAGGATTTGCAGCGACGGCTGAGGCAGTTGGGCTATTTGCCGCCCAATTTCGTCATCAGCGGGTTCTACGACGCCGAAACCCAGGCGGCTGTACGCACCTTTCAGCGGGTCAACGGCTTAGCAGAGACAGGCATTGTAGACGCCGCCACCTGGCAAGCTCTCTACAACGCCACCCAACCCCAACCCCCCGGCCCGGTCAGCCGCCAGATGCGCGTCAATGCGGGAGATTCCATCCAGGCCGACGCCTTCTCAGGGCCGGGGCCAGAGCCAGAGTATCGAAAAGTCGCTACCTTTGCCAATGGCACCATTGTCACCACCACGGGCCAGGTGGTCGGCAACTGGACAGAAATCCAGGGCAATATGTGGATCTTTACCGCATGGCTACAGCCCTTATAGGCTTTAGTAATAGTTGCCCACCTTGCGATGGTGAACCGCTGTGAGGCCATCGGGGTGAGACACCTTGCCATCCTGGACGGTGCAGTAGACGATCCAGTGGTCGCTCACCTCCATGCGGCTGGTGACGTCGCATTCTAGGTAAGCCAGGGCATCGGCCAAAATGGGGGAACCATTGGTGGCGGGGCGGGTGCGGACTCCGGCGAAACGGTCGGCACCGGGGGCAAAGCGCTTAAGGAAATGCTTCATCAGCGGCAGGTGCTTGCCCTCTTCTAGGACGTTGAGCACAAAGGTATCACCCACCTGCATCAGGGATTCGATGGCCCGATCCTTCGCCACCGCCACGGTGAAACCAAGGGGCTGGAAGCTGGCCTGGGACACCCAGGAGGCCAACATGGCCCCAGAGCGTTCGCCTTTTTGGGCGGTGATGATGTAGAGGCCGCTGCTGATGCGACCGAGGGCTTTTTCTAGGTCGGCATCGAGGGATTTGAGCTTTTTCATTTTTCCGGCCTGGGCCAGGGCTTGGCCGAGGTCGGTGCCCATTTCTTCGCAGCGCTGGTAGAGGGCTTCGCTGGGGGTGTCTTTGACCCGCAGGGGCGCAAAGGCGGCAGCAAGTTCCAGGTCTTGGAACTTGTTGGCCAGGGGGTCGATGGGTTCGTCGTTGCCGCCGTAGGACTCGAACAGGCCGACGGTTTGCTTGCCGTTAACCGCCGCCAGGATGGTGCCGAGGGTGGCCTGGGTTTCGTTGGCGATGGGGCCAGAGGCGGGGGGCAGACCAATCACCAAGCCCTTGGCCCGGTTCACCAGTTCCGTCACCTCCTGGGGGTCGGCGGAGCGCATGTCCATCATTTCCACCGCCACGCTGGTTTTGGTGATGCCCCGCGCTAACGCCTGGGAGAGGCGGTCGCTATAGCCGTAGTCCGACACGTAGAACACGGCCACCAGGTCTTCGGCCTTGGTTTTCTCCTGGCTCCAGCGCTGGTAGCGTCCGGTCAGTTCGGCGACGTTGTAGCGCAGCAGGGGGCCGTGCCCGGTGGCGATCATATTTACCGGGGGCAGGGCGTCCATCCGCTTCATCGCCGCCAGCACCGAGCGGGCGTTGGGAGCCATCAAACACTCGTAGTAAAAGCGAAAATCGGGAGACAGCACCTCCAGGTCTTCGTCGTAGGTGGCATCGCTGCAAAAGTGCATCCCGAAGGCATCGCAGGTGAAGAGAATGCCTGTTTTGTGGTCGTAGGTAAAAATCGTGTCGGGCCAGTGCAGATTGGGGGCGCTGACAAATTCCAGGGTATGGCCGTTGCCCAGTTCTAGGGTGTCGCCATTTTTGACAATCAACCGCTCGAAGGGACGGTGTACCAGGTCTTCCAAAAAGGCAATAGCGACCTTGGCCCCTACAACGGTGGCCTGCGGGGCCAGTTCCAGCACATCGCGCACTAGGCCGCTGTGGTCGGGTTCGGTGTGGCTGATGACGAGGTAATCAATGGTTTTGGGGTCAATTTCCCCGGTCAGGGTCTTGAGGTAAAGCTCCCGAAACTTGGCGTGGGAGGTATCCACCAGGGCGGTTTTGTCGCCGCGAATGATGAAGGAGTTGTAGGTGGTGCCGTTTTGCAGGCCAAACTCGATGTCGAAGCGATCTCGATCCCAATCCAGCGACCGAATCGTCGTCACCTCTTCGGCGATGGCTTCCACCGCAATGGTGAGGCGCTTCTGTTGAGGATTTGCGACGGCTGCAACCATGGATACCTTCTCCCTACGACTAAACACGCCAGACTAAACCTATCCTATGTCCCTAGCCCGACGCCTTGGAGCCAGGGGCGGGGTAAACCCCAGGGCCAGGGTAACGGTTGCTGAAGTCCTGTAGCCTTTAGCAACTGGATTGTTTCTAATGTAACTATTTTGACGTAAAACGTTAGCCAGCGGGGTCACTATTGCTAATGGCAGCAATGGCATGATCTAATCTATACCCCACCTGATGCCTGCTCGTCGGGCGTTTGCATCTAGTCGTCGCCTTCCTGAAATCAACCATGTAAAATGTCTGACCCTATTCTCGCCCCAGCACTACCCCCATTGCTTCAGGGAGCCCTTACCCCAGAGCCCACCGCCGACGGTTCCTTTACCCTGTTTTCCGAAGACTTTGGCGAGTGGTTCCACAGCCGCGAAGGGGCCTATACCGAAGCCTACACCACCTACGTGGAGGCCACCGATCTTACCCAACTCGCCCAGGCCGACGCCCTGCGGATTTTGGATGTCTGCTACGGGTTGGGCTATAACACCGCAGCCGCCCTGGCCACGGTACGACAGGTGAATCCCCAGTGCCGGGTACATCTGATGGGCCTAGAACTGGATGGTCGGGTGCCCAAACAGGCGGTCGATGCGGGGCTGGTGGATCGGTGGTTGCCGGAAATTCAGGCCATGTTGGCTCAACTGGCCGAGGTTGGGCAGGTGAATGCGCCTCCCTTACAGGCGGAACTGCGCCTAGGGGATGCCCGTCAGACGATTCAAACCTTGGCCGAGGGAGGCTTTCAGGCGGATGTGATTTTCTTCGATCCCTTTTCGCCGCCCCACTGCCCCGAACTGTGGACGGTGGACTTTATGGGCCAGGTGGCCCGCTGCTTGGCCCCCCAGGGCAAACTGGCGACCTATTCCTGCGCGGCGGCGGTGCGGGCGGCGTTTTTGGAGGTGGGCCTACACCTTGGCCCCATTGCAGCGGCGGGTCGTCGCTGGCCCGGAACCCTGGTGCGCTGGTCGCCCGATGGCCTAGATGCCCTTTCTCAACAAGAGCAGGAACACCTGCAAACCCGTGCCGCCGTGCCCTACCGAGACCCCAGCCTGCAAGACAGCGCCGACGCCATTCGTCAGCGTCGCCAGCAGGAACAGGCTCAGTCTGGCTTGGCCCCTACCTCTCAATGGCGCAAACGCTGGCTCTAATGTCCCCTTGATCTATCACTCCAACGCTCCACGACTCTCCCTAGCCACCTTCTCAGCCATGCCCTACTCCATCGATCCCTCTCCGCCCTGCGTCCTTGTCGTCGATGATCATGTTCCCAGTCGGATGACGGCAGTGGCGCTGTTGGCGGTGGATGGCTACCACGTAGAGCAGGCCGACTGTGGCCACGCGGCCCTCAGCCGAATTGCCCAGTGCCCTCCAGACTTGATTGTGCTGGATGTGATGATGCCGGGGCTAGACGGCTATGAGGTGTGTCGGCGGCTGAAGCGCAACGACGCGACCCGGCTGATTCCGATTATTTTTGTCACGGCCTTGGAGGATCGAGAAGCCCGACTGAAAGGCATTGAGGCGGGCGGCGATGACTTTATTACTAAGCCCTTTGATGCGCTGGAACTGTCGGCACGGGCTAGGTCGCTCATTCACCAAAAGCGCCTAAACGAAGACCTCGATCATGCGGAAAAGGTGCTGTTCTCCATTGCCCGCACCATCGAAAGCCGCGATCCCAATACGGGCGATCACTGCGAACGACTGGTGACTCTCGCCCAGGAATTTGGCCAATATCTAAAGCTGCCGCCCCAGCACATTCGCAATTTAGCCTGGGCGGGGTATCTGCACGACATCGGCAAGGTGGGCATTCCCGATGACATTTTGCTGAAGGCTGGCCCCTTCACCCCGGCTGAGCGGGCGATCATGGAGCAGCATGTTTTGATCGGTGAGTCCATCTGCCAGCCCCTCCGCACCCTGGGCGGCGTGGTGCCCATCATTCGCCACCACCACGAACGCTGGGACGGCAGCGGCTACCCCGATGGCCTCACGGGAGACGCCATCCCTCGGCTAGCCCAGGTGTTTCAACTCATTGATATTTTTGATGCTCTTACCCATGCCCGCCCCTACAAACCCGCCTTTTCCATCGAAGAGTCCCTTGCCATCCTGGCCCAGGAGGTAGAACGGGGCTGGCGAGATCCGGCCTTAGTGAGGCAGTTTGCCCATTTTTTGAAGCAGCGGACAGCCCCATCACCCCCAACCAGCGCCAGCTTCGTGAATCGACGGCGATAGGGCTTGAGGTTTAAAGTTGAACTAAAGTGTATTGTTTGGATGTGCCGATGTCGTCTTCCCTTGCCCCAACGCCCATGGATGCCTCGTCCAAAATCTACGTGGCCGGAGCCCGAGGATTAGTAGGCAGTGCGGTGGTGCGGGCACTCCAGGCCCAGGGACATCACAACCTGGTGCTCCCCACCAGCCAGGATTTAGATTTGCGAAGTCAGGCAGCGGTGGAGACCTTTTTTGCCCAGGAACAGCCGGAGTACGTCTTTTTGGCGGCGGCTAGAGTGGGCGGCATCCAGGCCAACAACATCTACCGGGCCGAGTTTTTGTACGACAATCTGATGATGGCGGCCAATGTGATCCACAGCGCCCACCGCCACGGGGTCAAAAAGCTGCTGTTTCTGGGATCGTCCTGCATTTACCCCAAACTGTGCC
Source organism: Leptolyngbya sp. BL0902 (assembly GCF_016403105.1). Classification (NCBI taxonomy): domain Bacteria; kingdom Bacillati; phylum Cyanobacteriota; class Cyanophyceae; order Leptolyngbyales; family Leptolyngbyaceae; genus Leptolyngbya; species Leptolyngbya sp. BL0902. The sequence continues at coordinate 3,764,075 of NZ_CP046155.1, read as the reverse complement.
CCCAGCCAATGAAGGAAGACTACCTGCTGACGGGCTTTTTGGAGCCCACCAACGAACCCTACGCCATCGCCAAAATTGCGGGGCTCAAGCTCTGCGAAAACTATCGCCGCCAGTATGGGGCAAACTTTATTTCGGCTATGCCCACCAACCTCTATGGCCCCAACGACAACTTTCACCTAGAAAATGCCCACGTCCTCCCCGCCCTGATGCGGAAATTCCACGAGGCCAAGCTCCAGAATCAGCCCACGGTGACGGTGTGGGGCACGGGCACGCCCCTGCGGGAATTTCTCTATGTCGATGATCTGGCCAATGCCCTGGTGTTTTTGATGAACACCTACAACGACATGGAATTTATCAACGTCGGCACTGGGCAAGAAGTGTCCATTCAGGAACTCGCAAAAACCATTCAAGCCGTGGTGGGCTACGAAGGGGAACTGGTGTTTGACACCACCAAACCCGATGGCACCCCCCGCAAGCTGCTGGATGTGTCCCGCCTGGGGGCAGCGGGTTGGCAAGCCCAGATCGACCTCAAAACAGGCATCGAAAAAACCTACGCCTGGTTCCTCAACCATGCCGATAGCTTCCGGCGCTAGGTTAGCGGTTGTCCCTGGGAGATTGGCGAAAGTTAGCTATTCTGGGGTCAAGGACTAGGCGGAGATAGCGCTGGCGGTAAGGGCCGTTACCACCCGGTCGAGGGCCACGGAACGGGACGCCTTCAGCAACACCCGATCTCCAGGGCGCAAGACGTCTCGCAGGTGGGTCGTCAGGGCATCATGGTCGGCGAAGGCTGTGGTGGGTACACCGTCAGCTCCGGCCCCTAGGGCGCTGGTTTCATCGGGATCCGCCAGGGTGATCAGGGCATCAATTTTGAGGTGCTGGACGGTTTCGCCCACGCGCCGATGGAGAGACACAGACTGATCGCCCAGTTCCTTCATGGTGCCCAGTACCGCAATGTGCCGCTGTCCCGGCGTTTCGGCCAGCAGATGGAGGGCAGCAGTCATGGACTCAAACCCGGCGTTGTAGGTTTCATCCAGCAGCAGGATGTCATTTCCGAGGTCAATCCTGCGGGCACGGCCCTGGGGCAGGTCAACGGTCATCCCCTGCTGAAGCACGCGCCAATCCAGGTTGAGGGCTTGCATCACCGCCACCGCCGCCAGCAGGTTGAGGGCGTTATGCCGTCCCGGCAGGGGCAGGGGCAGGGCTACGCCGTCCACCTCCAGCACATCGCCATCCCGCAGGGTGCCGCGCACATCCCCCCCCTCCAGGCCAAAGGTGAGGGTACGACCGGGCCAGACCGCTGCCGCCGTTGCCATCAGCCGATCATTGTCGTGGTTGAGGACGGCGATGCCCTGGGGAGACAACTCCGCCAAGAGCTCACACTTGGCATTGGCAATCGCTTGCTCTGAGCCCAGTCGCCCAATGTGGGCCGTCCCCACGTTGGTAATCACCGCCACATCGGGCTGAGCCACCTGGGCCAGCACCGCAATTTCCCCCGGCCCCCGCATACCCATTTCAATCACGCCAAAGTCGTGGTCGGGCTGAAGTTGGAGCAGCGTTTTGGGCACGCCGATGTCGTTGTTGTAGTTGGCCTGGGTTTTGAGGACGGAGCCTTGGGTGGCCAGGGCAGCGGCAATCAGTTCCTTGGTGGTGGTTTTGCCGACGGAGCCCGTTACCGCCACGATTTTGGCCCGTTGTTGACCGCGCCACCACTGGCCTAGGCGTTGATAGGCCGCTAGGGTATCCGGTACCGCAAGGCAGGGAAAGTCTGCCCGTTCCCGACCTACCTGCACCACCGCTGCCACCGCGCCCTGGGCCATGGCGGTTTCCAGGAAATCATGGCCGTCAAAGCGTTCCCCCCCTAGGGCGACAAATAGCGCTCCTTTCCGTAAATCGCGGGTATCCGTAGTAATGCTAGATACCTTCTGTTCCCAGATAGCTGGAGATAGCGCGTGAAGGGGGGATTGTAAAATCTTTGCTAAGCTGCCCACGGAGGCTACGTCGGTCATTCCTAATCCTATCCTCAGGGATTCTCCCTACCAAGGCACAGTGCTTTACATTGCTAGCAAAGAAAGCAGATTAATTGTAAAGTTATCACGGTCTCAATCTCGAATTCGTGTTTTCTCCCCTGTAGAGACGAATAGGGCGTTAAGTTTGACGGGGGCACACCAGAAACGACCGGAGTTTTAGACCTACCGCAGGTACTCCCCGTGGTGTCGTCCATCCCCGTCGTCCTAGCCACCCTCGTGTTGGGCTAACCTTGACGTCATGGATAGGATGCTTTCCTCACCTTGCTCGAAAAAATACGCAATCTCCTAGAGTGTGATGCCTCTGTGATCTGGTGTAAAAACTGACGCAGCCGTTCCCTACTTTCCGCTTAGATAGAGTTAGAGGTTTTCCACTGCCATCCTGTGCATCTTCCACCTGTCCCCTATTTCCCTCAGTCCTCCACCATGGTCTCGTTTTCGTCTCTCTAGATCCCAATCAGGGTCGTAATCCCCAGGCAAGGGCGGTAAACCCGTGAAAACTAAAGCAACCCACAACCACCGCATCACTACCGCAGATGAGGAGTTCCTGTACAATCATCTGCTGGGTTGTGTTGGATCCGAATCGCCCGACGTTCTGGTTGGGCGATTTCAGTCGCTGTTTATTGATGGCTTTGGCTACCCCGACCGCGACGTCCTCACCGCTCTAGACAATATTTTGGCGTCTCCAGAAATTGAGGAATACTTCCGCTTCGTCCTCAACCGCTGCTGCCATATTTTTATTAACCGCTGGCAAACCCACCCCCAGCTTCAGCCCGCTATCCTCAACCTCGTCAACCTCTTTGAGGCCGAGCCCGCCGCCACCAGTCGGGTTTCTGAAATGTCTCGTTCTCGCTCTATGCGCCGAATTCGGCAAGCGGCGAAGGAATTTCGGGAAACCGAGCAATACCTAGCTCTCCGTCGTTTGGCCCGCATCATTGAGTCTCGCCAAGCCGCCAAGGCCAAGCCAGACGAAGCCGATGCTGTGGTTCCCCTTGGGTCTCTCATCAATCGCTACCCCTACCTCTATGAGCACTGCCTCGTCACCGAGGATAGCGACCTCCAGCACCAGCAGATTGTGCGAACGATGCAGGCCGAAGCCCAGCATCAGTTTGAGGTAGACCTCTCCCACTACGTCACCTACCGGATGCGCCAGCGGCAGCTCCATCGGCTGGGGCAGGTTCAGGCCATTGATCGGCTGCGGGTGATCCAAAATCCCACCCTGCTGACGGATCGAGAACTGGTGACGTCGCTCAAACAGTTTGCCCGCCACCGGGATCCGGGGCAAAGCCTCAGCTACCGAGACACGGCCCAGCGGTTTCTCACCAATCATCCCCAGGGCAGCACTTTCCGAGACTTCAAGGCCGACCTATTTGACTACATCATGGCCGACGTGGAACCCGGTTATGGCCAGCGCCAGTTTAAGAGTATGCTGCATGACCACCTGTTCGGCACCTTCTCCGACAGCGACAACAAGCCCGTGGATGACTTTTTGCGGGTGCGAACCTGTAGCAACCTATTTAACTTCCTGGTGGTCGATCCCAACGCAGGCAAGCAGCACTACGTTTTTATCGATCTCATCAACAACCTCGGCCCCATCAACACCACTGGGCTGTTACTGCGGATTTTGCTGATTTGCCAAAAGGTGCGACCGTTCCTAGATCGCCGCTTCTCCCTCCTCTTCAACCACTACGAAACCGCCTCCAGCGAAGCGGTAGACTGGCTGGTGAAAGTGCTGGAAAACGTCAACATCGCCCTTAGTATCAACTTTGGCACCCTGGATCTATCCCATCTGGGCTCCCGTTAGGGGCATGAAGGCTGGGGGAGGCGAACGGCCTGGGAAAATCGCGCCCTAGGAAATCCGTGGGAGCAATGCCAGACTTCAGGCCAGCGGTGTCCCTCATTCTGGCCTCCCCAGGGCAAGGGATCGGAAGTCCTGTGGGAGAATGGCAACGGTTGTTTATCGAGCTTTCCATGAGCGGCGACACCATTTTTGGCAAAATTATTCGCCGGGAAATTCCCGCCACCATCGTCTACGAAGACGATCTCTGCCTTGCTTTTCGAGACATTGTCCCCCAGGCCCCGACCCATATTCTGGTTATTCCCAAGCAGCCTATCCCCAGTTTGGCCGATGTCACCGCCGAGGATAAAGCCGTGCTGGGGCATATCTTGATCACCATCAAGCAGATCGCTGACCAAGAGGGGCTGACCGAAAAGGGCTATCGGGTTGTTACCAACATTGGCGAAGAGGGCGGACAAACCGTGTTCCACCTACATTTTCACCTGATGGGTGGGCGGGGTATGCATTGGCCACCGGGCTGATGCGTTACCTTTTGCAACGGAAATACAGATTGTGATCGCAAAAATATTTCGTTTTACAACAGGCTATTTACTTTTGTACAACGAAATAAACTTTTCTGATCGGGGCTTTTGAAATTGCGAGGGAAACTTTACGATGGCCAACAGGATAGGCATCCTTAATCATTCTCTATCCTGTTCGGCTCTTATTCATTTATTGGCTTTTTAATCATGACGACTTCCCTTCGTTCCCGCGATAGCGTGGGCATCTGGGAGCAGTTTTGTCAGTGGATTACCAGCACCGAAAACCGCCTATATATTGGCTGGTTCGGTGTGATTATGATCCCCACCCTGCTAACTGCAACCATCTGCTTTGTAATCGCCTTCATCGCGGCCCCTGCGGTTGACATCGACGGCATTCGTGAGCCCGTAGCGGGTTCTTTGATGTTTGGCAACAACATCATTTCTGGCGCGGTTGTGCCTTCTTCCAACGCCATTGGTCTACACTTCTACCCCATCTGGGAAGCCGCTTCCCTGGATGAGTGGCTGTACAACGGTGGCCCCTACCAGTTGATCATTTTCCACTTTTTGATCGGTTGCTTCTGCTACCTCGGTCGTCAGTGGGAACTGAGCTACCGTCTGGGGATGCGCCCCTGGATTTGCGTGGCCTACTCCGCGCCCCTGGCCTCTGCCACCGCTGTGTTCCTGATCTACCCCATCGGCCAAGGCTCCTTCTCTGACGGGATGCCCCTGGGGATTTCCGGTACCTTCAACTTCATGCTGGTGTTCCAAGCAGAGCACAACATCCTGATGCACCCCTTCCATATGCTGGGGGTGGCGGCTGTGTTCGGTGGCAGCTTGTTCTCCGCCATGCACGGCTCTCTGGTGACGTCCTCTCTGGTGCGTGAAACCACCGAGACCGAATCTCAGAACTACGGCTACAAGTTTGGCCAAGAGGAAGAGACCTACAACATCGTGGCCGCCCACGGCTATTTCGGTCGGTTGATCTTCCAATACGCCAGCTTCAACAACAGCCGTTCTCTGCACTTCTTCCTGGGCGCATGGCCCGTGGTTGGCATCTGGTTCACCGCCCTGGGCATCAGCACCATGGCCTTCAACCTGAACGGGTTCAACTTCAACCAGTCCATCCTGGACAGCCAAGGCCGCGTGATTGGCACCTGGGCGGACGTGATCAACCGCGCCAACCTGGGCATGGAAGTGATGCACGAGCGCAATGCTCATAACTTCCCCCTCGACCTGGCCTCTGCGGGTGAAGTTACCCCCGTCACCCTCCAAGCCCCTGTGATCAACGGCTAGTTTCTAGTGACTTAGTCCTTGACGGTGTTTCAAAACAGCGCTTCCTTGCCGAGGAAGCGCTGTTTTCGTAAGAACTTCTGGCAGAATTGAGAGCCTATTTGTCTCAACTGTGATGATTTCCTTAAAACCTAAGATTGCCGGATCTATTCATAGGAAAATGGTGGCGATAAAAATACTCATCAATCACTCATTAGAGGATATTCAATATGGATGAAACTATGAGCACTTCTCGTGGAAAGTGCCCGATAATGCACGGTGCTGTCACTACACCCAGCATGGCCCAGATGGATTGGTGGCCCAAGGCGCTAAATCTGGATATTTTGAGCCAGCATGATAGCAAAACGAATCCCCTAGGCACTAACTTTAACTATCGGGAGGAAGTTAAGAAACTTGACGTTGAGGCCCTTAAGCAGGATTTACACGCCCTGCTGACCGATAGCCAACCCTGGTGGCCAGCGGATTGGGGCCACTATGGCGGGCTGATGATTCGCCTTACTTGGCACGCGGCAGGTACGTATCGGATTGCTGACGGACGCGGCGGGGCAGGCACCGGAAATCAGCGGTTTGCGCCGCTCAATTCTTGGCCCGATAATACCAATTTGGATAAGGCTCGTCGGCTGCTGTGGCCAATCAAAAAGAAGTACGGCAACCAACTGAGCTGGGCCGATTTAATCGCCTATGCGGGTACGATTGCCTACGAATCGATGGGCCTCAAAACCTTTGGCTTTGCCTTTGGTCGGGAGGACATTTGGCATCCCGAAAAAGATATTTATTGGGGTTCTGAAAAGGAATGGTTGGCCCCCAGCGACAATCCCCACAGCCGCTATTCCGGCGAGCGGGATTTGGACAATCCCCTGGCGGCGGTGATGATGGGGCTGATCTACGTCAACCCCGAAGGCGTGGACGGCAACCCCGACCCGCTGAAGACCGCCCATGATGTGCGCGTCACCTTTGCCCGCATGGCCATGAACGACGAGGAAACCGTGGCCCTTACCGCTGGGGGGCATACGGTGGGCAAGTGCCACGGCAATGGCGATGCGGCGCTGCTGGGGGCAGAACCGGAGGGGGCTGAGGTCGAAGAACAGGGCCTCGGCTGGAACAAAAAAAACGGGCGCGGCATTGGCCGAGATGCCGTTACCAGCGGTATTGAAGGGGCTTGGACACCCCACCCCACCCAGTGGGACAACGGCTATTTTCATATGCTGCTGAACTACGACTGGGAACTGAAGAAGAGTCCCGCCGGGGCGTGGCAGTGGGAGCCGATCAACCCCAAGGAGGAAGATTTGCCCTTAGATGTGGAGGATCCCAGCATTCGCCGCAACCTGGTGATGACCGACGCCGACATGGCGATGAAGATGGATCCGGAATACCGCCAGATTTCCGAGCGGTTCTACCAGGATCCGGCCTACTTCTCAGAGGTCTTTGCACGGGCTTGGTTCAAGCTTACCCACCGGGATATGGGGCCAAAGGCGCGGTACATCGGCCCCGACGTGCCCCAGGAAGACCTGATTTGGCAAGATCCGGTGCCCGCCGGACATGCCCACTACGACGTGCCAGCGGTGAAGCATCGGATCGCCGCCAGTGGTCTCAGCATCCGCGAGATGGTGTGTACGGCTTGGGATAGCGCCCGGACGTTCCGGGGTTCCGATAAGCGCGGAGGGGCCAACGGTGCCCGCCTTCGCCTTGCGCCCCAAAAGGACTGGGTGGGCAACGAGCCGGATCAACTGGCCAGGGTGCTGTCGGTGCTGGAGGGCATCGCCGCCGAAACCGGGGCCAGCGTGGCGGATGTGATTGTCCTGGCGGGCAATGTCGGCATTGAGCAAGCGGCTAAGGCGGCTGGGGTGGAGATCACCGTGCCCTTTTCCCCGGGTCGAGGCGATGCCACGGCAGAGATGACCGATATCGAGTCCTTCGAGCCGCTGGAACCTGTCCACGATGGCTACCGCAACTGGCTCAAACAGGACTACGCCGTGCAGCCCGAAGAACTGTTGCTCGACCGTACCCAACTGATGGGATTGACCGCCCCAGAAATGACCGTACTGCTAGGCGGAATGCGGGTTTTGGGTACCAATCACGGCAACACCAAGCACGGCGTGTTCACCGACCGAGAAGGGGCGCTGACCAACGATTTCTTCGTCAACCTGACGGACATGGCCTACGAGTGGAAGCCCGCTGGTAAAAACCTGTACGAGATCTGCGACCGCCAGACCGGACAGGTGAAATGGACGGCCACCCGGGTGGATCTGGTTTTTGGGTCTAACGCCATCCTACGGGCCTACGCCGAGGTCTATGCCCAGGACGACAGCCATGGCAAGTTTGTCCAAGACTTTGTATCCGCTTGGACGAAGGTAATGAATGCCGACCGTTTTGATTGAGCCTAGTTGCGACGGATACGACTACGGATACGACTACGGATACGGATACGGCTGTCGAAGCTAGGACTCAAGCTAACAGACGGCTATTGGCAAGGTGCGCCCCTGGAAAAGGGGCGCTTTTTGTCCTATGTCCAGACCCGATTCCTGCGTTCTGACTCGCTTGACGATAAAAGCCGCGACGAGAGAGCCAAGGGGTTATCCTGATGGGAGTGAGGAGATTGCTTCTAGAATTCCGTGAATTCCCTAGCGGGTTAAGGGGGAGTTCAGTATGCCATTGGCCCACCCCATGTTTCCAGAACCCAATTCGCAGAAGGATGCCGAGACCCTGTATCGCGCCCTGTTTGAGGCTATGGAGGAGGGCGTGTGTCTCTTTGAGCGAGGCCCCCTGCGGCCCGATGGTTGGCACGACTACACCTATGTAGCCATGAACCCGGCAATGCAGGCGATGTTTGGCATTGCGGATCTCAGTGGTGAATCTATCCACGCCCACTTTCCAGAGGAATTTAAGGCGTGGCACAACCACTATGACCGCGTACTAGAAACCGGAGCTTCGATGCGGCTGGAGTGGGAAGCCCAGCCCCAGGGCCAAGCCTGTCAGGGGCAAGCCCCTCATGCCCTAGCCTCTCAGCACAAGGTCTTTGAGGTATTTCTCACCCGCGTGGGGGATAGGGCAGGCTATCGGTTGCTGGCCGTGATCCAGGATGTGACCCCTCGCAAGCGCACCGAACGCAACCTCGCCTTTTTGGCAGACTTGACTAGCGATCTTTCCCGCCTGTCCACCGCCGATGCCATTATGCGCACTGTGGGAACCAAGGTGGGGGCTTATCTGCAAGCGACCCTCTGTTTGTTTGCCCACATTGACGAAGTGGCCGACCAGATCACCATCCACTACACCTGGCACAGCGTGGATACGCCCGATGTCGCTGGGGTGCATCGGCTGTCAGAATTCATCACCGATGATTTTCGGCAGGCGGCACGGGATGGCAACACCATTGTGGTGAACGATGCCTATCAAGATCCTCGCATTGATACTGATCGCTATGCCGCCCTTCAAATTCGAGCCTATGTCAGCGTACCCTTCCACCGCGAGGGCACTTGGAGCTACCTCTTGAGCGTCAACGATGCTGTGCCCCGGACGTGGCGCGAGGACGAAATTGCCCTCATTGAAGAAATCACCCAGCGCACCTTCCCCTGCCTAGCCCGAGCCGAAGCCGAAGCCGCTGCCCAAGCCCTCAACAACCGTCTCACCCTAGCCCTAGAAGCGGGGGGCTTTGGTTCCTGGGAGTGGGACTTTGTGAACAATCTATCCTGGGATAGCCGGATGTACAGCATCTACGGGTTTCCCCAGGGAGAACCCATGACCTATGACGACTGGTGTCACCGGGTTCACCCGGAGGATTGGCCTGCCCTAGAAGCCCAACTCCATCAAGCGCTAGAGCATCACGGCAACACCCTCTTCAGGGCAGACTATCGCATCTGCCACTCGGATGGGGAGCCTCGGTGGGTGCAAGTCTTTGCCCAGGTGGAGCGTGATGCAGCAGGCCAGCCCCTGCGGGTGGTGGGGATCAGCCGAGACATTACCGAGCACAAAAGCGCTGAATCAGAATTCCAGCGCTTGGCGAGTCGCCTGTCCTTGGCCTTGCAGGCGGGGCACATTGGCTTTTGGCTGTGGGATTTAGGCCAAGGTCTCTTCTGGGATGCCTCCCTCTGCCGCATCTATGGCCTGTCTGAAACGGCGCAAACGACCGACTGGCAAACCTGGCGCAGTCTGGTTCACCCGGAAGACATCGACCGGGTAGAGGCACTGCTGGCATCCGCCATTCAGGGTGAGCCCTACGAAGGGGCGGAGTTTCGGATTTATCGGGCCGATGGCGAACTGAGGTGGATTCAGTCCTCGGCCCATGTGCAGCGGGATAAGCGGGGCCAGCCCATCCACATGATTGGCATTAACCAAGACATCACCGTCCGCAAACAGGCGGAACTAGCCCTCAAGGAACAGTCCAGCCGCCTCACCTTAGCCCTGAAAGCGGGATCCTACGGCATTTGGGAATGGAACCTGGGCCACGACCTCCTCTGGGACGATCAAATTTATCAGGACTACGGACTACAAGATCTAGGACGACCCGTCACCTACCACGACTGGCGGGCGGCGATTCATCCCGACGATCTGCCCTGGGTAGAGGCACAGCTAGAGGCCGACCTCCAGGCCGCCATTCCCTTCAATGCGGAATTTCGCATCCGCCGCCCCAATGGCCAGGTACGGTGGGTGTTGTCTACGGCCAAGCTGTACTGCGATGGCCAAGGTCAGCCCCGGCGTATGGTGGGGATTCACCAAGACATCACCCACCGCAAGCAAGCCGAACAGGATGTTCAGGAGAGCCGAGCCAAGTTCCAGCGCCTGGTGGATGATATTGGGGATCGGTTTGTCATCTTTAGCCACACCGGAACGGTGCTAACCTACGTCAGCGGCGGACTACAGTCTATTTTTGGCATTCCCCCAGAGGCCGTGTTGGGGAAAGAATGGGCAACCACCATCAACTGGTTCCCCGAAACTGTGGATCTGGCCCAGGCCAAAGTGCAAAAACTACTGACCGATAAGGTGCCCTCCCAGGAATTTGAGATGTCCTTCACCCGGCCAGACGGGGACGTGCGCACCCTCCATGTTGTGCAGCACGCCGTTTGGGATCGGGAGGGCAACCCCCTGGCCATTGAGGGACTGGTCGAAGACATCACAGAGCGCAAAGCTACCGAAGCCGCCCTGCGCCGCACCAATGCCGAACTGGAACGCGCCACCCGCCTCAAGGATGAATTTCTAGCCAACATGAGCCACGAATTGCGGACGCCCCTCAACGCGATTCTGGGCATGGCCGAAGGGCTACAAGAGGAAATTTTTGGCCCCCTGAATGAGCGCCAGCAGCGCAGCCTAGACACAATTCAGGGCAGTGGACAGCACCTCCTCTCGTTGATTAACGACATTCTGGATCTCTCCAAAATTGAAGCAGGGCAGATAGATCTAGATTTCAGCGCCATCGGCGTTAGGCCACTGTGCACGACCAGCATCGCCTTTGTGAAACAACAGGCCCACAAAAAGCGCCAGCAGATCAAGACCCTGATCCCCGATAGCTTGCCCGACCTCTATGGCGACGACCGCCGCCTGCGCCAGGTACTCATTAACCTCCTCACCAATGCCGTCAAATTTACCCCCGAAGGAGGCCAAATCACCCTCGCGGCCAGCTACGTCGCCCTCCCCTTCTCTACTGAGGCCCAAAGCCCAGCCCTAATTCATCCCCACGCTGGTCAGGGAGATACCCTGGGGGTGCTGTCGCTCTCCATAACTGATACCGGAATTGGCATTAGCCCCGAAGATGCGAAAAAGCTGTTTCAACCCTTTGTTCAGATCAATGCGGCCCTTAATCGTCAGCACGACGGCACCGGACTGGGGCTTGCCCTGGTCAAACGAATTGTGGATGCCCACGGCGGTGAGGTAACGCTCACCAGTGATGTGGGTCAGGGCAGTTGCTTTACCGTGCAGCTTCCCATCATCGCCCTTTCCGGCACAGCCTCCCTAGGCCAGAATACCGTCGCCGCCATCGCCGCCCCGGCCCCAACGGCACCCACCACCGCCCCCCTGGTCTTGCTTGCCGAAGATAACGAAGCTAACATCAGCACCATCACCTCCTACCTGGAGGCTAGGGGCTACCGACTAATCGTGGCGCGCAATGGCTTAGAAGCCGTCAACCTAGCCATCACCGCCCAGCCAGATGTGGTTTTGATGGACATCCAAATGCCTGACCTCGACGGCTTAGATGCCATCCGCCAAATCCGCCAACACCCAACCCTAACCGCAGTGCCCATTATCGCCCTCACCGCCCTCGCCATGCCCATCGACGAAGAACGCTGCCTCATTGCCGGGGCTAACCAATATCTCCGCAAACCCGTTCACCTGAAGCACCTCTGCCAACGGATTACCGTCCTGCTGGCCCAAGCTGCAACTCGCTGATACTCATGATGCGCTCGTTGCTGTGGCTGTTCTCCGGCTGGTTCAGCATCGCCCAGAACCGGGGACAGGCTACCCCGCATCAAACGATAGCAGTGAGCCAATCCAAACCTGATTCTGTCAACCCTAGACGGAACCAGCCTTCAGCCCCTTACCTCAAGTTTTGTCCCTGCACCGTGGATCAATGCCGCCCTTGAGCGACATGGGTTCAAGAGCATGGAGAATAGGAGACTCGAACTCCTGACCTCTGCGGTGCGATCGCAGCGCTCTACCAACTGAGCTAATTCCCCGAAGGTCTGCGACTATCCTACCAAAACTCTTGGGCTTCGGCATGAGTCCGATGTTAGGGATGGGGAACGAAGGGACGTGCAAGGGCAACGCGATTTAGCCGAAGACATTCAGCCGAAGACCTTGCACGCTTTCGGGTGGATGGTAGCAGACCCCCGGCCCCAGCCGTCGCACCACTCACTCGTAGTAGCGTCCTTCAAGCCAAACTCGCAGGTCGTTTTCGGAGTAGAACCGCTGGGTTCGGTTGGTCACAGGATCGTAGACTGTCCAGTAGGTACAGTCGTTTTGCCACCGCTGTTGGATGCGAGGACTGTTGTTAGGCAGCATCCAACCCAGGCAGGCATGGCCTAACCGGAGTAGCGTTTGGCGCAGGAGAGCGGAGGGCCGGGGCCGAACCAGGGCTTCAAGCTGTTGCCGTTGCTGCTCGAGGTCGTAGTTAGAGTATTGGGTGCTGTTCATCATCGTTCCTCCGGGAAAATAACGTGCGCTGTGGGAGATTCAGGGCCATGCTTCGGTTGGCAAATCCTGCCCCCAGGGAGGCAACACCGACGGAACTCCCCCCAAGAGGGAGCCAAGGCAAGGATTCGGCGAGGAAGAAACCTGAAGTCAAAGACCACCCGATGACCGCCGTTGCGCGGCGGCTAGGGAATTGGGTATCGGTAACGGCGGATACGTTTAATGTACTGGCCCTGCCAAAAACCGCCAACGCATGGGATAGATAGGTTCTATGCAAAAAATCGATACGTTGCCGTCAGCGCCATCGGCTAGCCTAGGAGCATTGGTATAACGCCTATTTCCCGTATTTCCTGTTCAACACCCATCTTCTGGGGGATGCCATGAACCCTGGCAAACTTAAGCTGTCTCAATTGCGGGCGCTGGTGGCCATTGCCGACTGCGGCAACTTTAGCGAGGCCGCGCTAGAACTCAATTTGTCCCAGTCCACCATTAGCCACGCCATTGCCACCCTGGAGGAAGAACTGGGGGTGCTGCTGCTGCAACGGGGCCGTCATGGAGCCCGGTTAACCCCCGTGGGTGAACGCATCACCCACCATGCTAGGGAGGTTTTGGGGCTGCTAGACACCATCGCCAGCGAAGCCAACCAAGCGAAGGGGCTGCAAGGGGGGCAGTTGCGTATTGCCAGCTTTCGCAGTTGTACCACCCATGTGCTGCCGGGGGCCATGGCCCGCCTGCACCGCCGCTATCCGGCCATTGCCATCAGCCTGATCGAAATGGATGAACTGCACGAACTCAAGGAAGCCCTCCGCAAAGGGGAGGCCGATGTGTGCGTCGCCGAAACTATTGAGGGTGAAGAATTTGAGAGCCTGCACATTTTTGACGATCCCTACGTGGCCCTGCTGCCCCCCGATTTCCAGCCCCAGACCGGACGGCTGAGCCTCGAAGACCTGCGATCTATCCCGCTCATTGGCTCCTCCCACAGCAGTTGTGGGTTGCGCATTCGCCGAGAACTGAGTGCCCAGGATGACCTCCTCACCCTCGCCTACTGCATTCGCCACGATTCTTCCATGGTGGCGATGGTGCAGCAGGGATTGGGGCTAGCCATTTTGCCCCGCCTTGCCGCCGAACCTGTGCCCCCCGATGTGCGGATTTTCTCCCTCCCCTTCCCCATTTGTCGGCCCATTGGAGCCACCATCCTCAAAGATGCCCTCCATACTCCTGCCCTCTACGCCTTTTTAGATGCCCTGCGAGAAACGGGAGAATTTAGCCGCGCCCAAGCCGTTTAAAATGCCCCCATGCGACATCTCTACTTTCTTCTACCGGGCACCAGTAAGCGCTACGCCTGTGGCGGGCTGTTTGCCGAACTCAAAACCCTCAAACTGGCCCAAAAGCTCTGCACGGCTGAGGTTGTGACCTACGAGCAGCGGGAGCCAGACACCCTATTTTTGGATGACCTGCTGCAACGGCCCGACCTCGATAACCACATTTTGGTGATGAGCTGGGGCTTCCATGTGCCCAAGTTGGCCAAGCGTTTGCGGGGGCACAACCTGGTCTACCACGCCCACAGCAGCGGCTACGGCTTCTCGCTGCCGGGGGATGTGCCGATTATCACCGTTAGCCGCAACTCCCTAGGCTATTGGGGCCAGCGCAGCGCCAATGCCCCCCTGTTCTACCTGCCCAACCACATTGATGAATCCTTCACCAACCGCCAGATCCCCCGCGACATTGACGTGCTGGTGCAGGTTCGCAAGTCCTCCAGCTACCTGCTGAACATCCTGGTTCCCGCCCTCAAACCCCACTGCAACGTAGTTTGTCTGGATAGCTTTGTGGACGACCTCGGCGAACTCTTCAACCGCAGCAGGGTGTATTTATACGATTCCGCCGAATACTGGGCGATCAGTCGGGTGAGCGAAGGCTTTGGCCTGCCGCCCATGGAAGCGATGGCCTGCGGTTGTCAGGTGTTTTCCAGCGTCAACGGTGCCCTGGCCGACTACCTCGATCCGGGCTTCAACTGCCAGAAAATTGGCGTCTACTCCACGGCCTACGATGTCGAACGCATCCTCGCCGCCCTCACCACCCCAACGCCCAAACTCATGGCTCCTGAGGATTTGCAGCCTTACCGCGAGGAAGCCTTGATTCCCCGGCTTCGGGTCATTCTGGCGGAACTCAACCAATTTTTCGACCACCGAGCCAACCATCCCAGCGATATCCCTGGGCTTACCCCCTCCCGCCTCCGCTGTCTTTACCTCAAAAAGGTAATCACCAAAATCCGCCAGAAGCTGCCTAAATAGGAGACTTCCAGGCCAAATTTGCGTGGTGTGTCGCTCGTTTCCCCCAGCACCGTCGGGGCAGAACCGTCTCGTCCTGTCAAGGGTGTTCGGCCAGTGTGCCCGCTAGGGAATCACCCGCACCAGACCTTCCATGGTAATGGCTTGGGGCGTGACGGCGAGATGGTGAATCTGGGCCTCAGCGCCCAAATCCATCACCACATCTTCCAGGGAGGTTGGGGCCGACCAAACGCCCGATTGACCCACCTGCACCTCGGTTTGCCCTAGGGACAAATAGCGCCCCTCCTTCATAGTGAGGTGAGTACACAGCCGGAGTTGCTTGTCGGCCTCCAGCGCCCAGGTGAGGGTGAGGGTGCCCTGGCCCAGGGCGATGTCGGTGAGTTGGGTGGCGGGAGGCAGGGTGGTCAAGTGTTCCAGCACATCGTCCTCGACGGTGGAATCTGGGGAGGTCTGCGCCCACCGTTGAAACACGTCCTGCAAGCCCTGCTCTAGCAACGGCGCATGGAGGGAGGCCCGCACGTCTTCGGTGCTGAGGTAGACCCGTCCTTCTACCGGGAAAGCTTGCAGCAGCCGCAGGGGTTTGCCCCGCACCACTTGGCCCAGGTTGACGCGAATCTCTTTGGCCGCCACTGCCGCTTGGCTGACGTGCAGCCCCCGATACACCGCCTGCTGGGCCGACAAACTGACCTGGGGAATGTGGCCCGACAGAATTTGCCGATCCTTGCCCTCTAGGCGAAACTCTAGCCCTTCGATGTGATCCAGTTGGGTGTGCAGCCACAGGCGAATGGCGGGCGGCAATAGGCGACTAATCACCCCTCGCCCTGCCCCTGGAGAGGTCGCCTCCGACGCTACCTCCTCCGGGAAAATTGGATCCATTATCTCTGGGGATTCTGGCTGCATAGACCACCGCAACAAACCTCAATCAGCATATACCCTCGTTCCAACCTGTGGGGATGGGTTCGGCCAGCACGGGGAAGTGGTGCCCCTGCGGCCTTGGTTTTGATGCCAGCGGAGATCAAAACATCAGAAATTCATGACGTAATTGTGCTTATGGGGATCAATATGTCAGGAGATTTTGACAAAGTTGATCCCCAAACCCTGATTCCGTCGCTAGAAAAGCCCAAAAAGCCTTACTACAGGCTTGATCCCCGATTTCTTTTTTGTCATAGTGACGGGCAAGTCTTGATCCCCATCGTCCTTGACTGGAGGCTCTGCCCTAGGCCACACCTCCTAGGGGGGTGGATTTCAAGATTGGCAGAGACCTCTGTTTTAATAATTTTCCTAAGGAGAAAATTGGCCTATGTCCCAGCAACGCCCTCCCTTAGAAGACATGACCCTGCGGCAACTCCGCAAGGTTGCCAGCGAATATGAGGTGTCTCGCTATAGCCGGATGCGTAAAACCGAGCTAATCGACGCGATTCGGAGCATTGATGCCCAGCGGGGGCAAATTCCGGCCCCTAGCGTGGTCACGTCCGCCGCTGCGGCCCAAACCCAGGTTGAAGCGTCAAAGTACATGGCCCCTGATCTGCCCCCTTTGGAGGCGCTCACTTCGGTAGATGAGGGGCTGCCCGACTTGCCCAGCGGCTATGGCGAGAGCCGCATTGTGTTGATGCCCCGCGATCCCCAGTGGGCCTACGCCTATTGGGATATCCCTGCCGAGCATAAGGACGACCTGCGCCGCCAGGGCGGGGTGCGGTTGGCCCTGCGGTTCTACGATGTCACCGACATTGACCTCAACTACCAAGCCCCCCACAGCTTGCAACAGTACGAATGCGACGAAATGGCGCGGGATTGGTACCTGCCCATCCCCGTTAGCGACCGCGACTATGTGGCGGAAATTGGCTATATCTGCAACGATGGCCGCTGGCTGGTGCTGGCCCGTTCCCTGCCCGTCCACATTCCCCCGGTCTATCCGTCGGATTGGATTGAAGACCACTTTATGACCGTGGATTGGCAGGCCGATCTGCGCGGCAAGACCCTGATGGCCCTGCGCCACCCCAGCCGTACCGGAGCCGCTGCCCAGGGCGTTTACGACCGTATGTATGCCATGGCCCAGGATGCCGAAGCCCAGCGAGTCGCAGGTTCTCTGTATGGTTCCATGCAGCACGTTCCTGGTTCCGGTCAGCATGTGGCGGGTTCGATTCAGCAGGTGCCCGGTTCCATTCAGCACGTGGCGGGTTCGGTGCAGCACGTCGCCGGATCTATTCAGCAGGTGGGCGGTGCCGTCCATGTGGCGGGTTCCATCCAGCATGTGCCCGGTTCCCTGATGGCCGAACAAGCCGTGAGTTCCTACGTCTTCCCCTCTGGGGCGGGCCTGTGGGCCACGGCGGCGGTGCCGATGGGGTCGGTGCCCACGATGTCGGGCTATCCCCTCACCATGTCGGGGCTCACCATGTCGGGCTTTGGCCTGGGCTTCTCGGCCTCTGCGCCCCCCATTCGCCCCCGCAAGTTCTGGCTCATTGCCGACGCCGAGCTGATCGTCTACGGGGCCACCGAACCCGACGCCACCGTCACCATTGGCGGCAAGCCGATCAAGCTCAACCCCGACGGCACTTTCCGGTTCCAGATGTCCTTCCAGGACGGCAACCTCGACTTTCCGATCATGGCCGTGGCCGCCGATGGTGAGCAAACCCGCACCATCCACATGACCTTCGACCGGACTACCCTCGACCGCCGTACCAACACCAAGGAAGAGGCCACGCTGGAGTGGTTATCCTAGGTCGATAGCGCCTAGTCAGTTTGTCTGCGGACAGAATCACAAGGTAGGAGCCCCGGTGGGGCTCCTTTTTTCTAGGTTTTAGTCCTTTATCTTGGGCTTGCCCCTCAGCTTTTCTATGCTAATTCTGTGCTGTTGCACAGGGCGAAACGTCATAAACTGAGATACTGCTTGCCCACCATGAATGACAACTCCATGGCTGAATTCGTGTATCCCAGTCCTCTCATTTCCTAGCCCGATCCCCTCTATCCCGACGGTTTTGCTGTAACTACTGAGTTGAGATCTCCCTGCCGTGAAGCTATTTCTCTATCACATTCCCGAAGAAGTGCCCCAGGGTGCCACGCCCGATTGTGCCATTGCCATTGACGTGTTGCGGGCTACTTCCACCATGGCGGCGGCCCTGGAGGCTGGCGCTGAAGCTATTCAGGTGTTTAGCAACATTGACGATCTTCTAACCGTGAGCGAGCAGTGGCCCAGGGATCAACGCCTGCGGGCGGGAGAGCGAGGCGGCGGCATGGTGGAAGGCTGTGACCTAGGTAACTCTCCGTTGGATCACTCGGCAGAAAAGACCGGAGGCAAACGGCTGTTTATGTCTACCACCAATGGCACTCGCTGTCTGAAGCGCATTGAGCACGCGCCTACGGTGATTACTGCCGCCCTGACTACCCGCAAGGCCGTGGTGGACTTTTTGCTGGAGCGTAGGCCCGAAACCGTGTGGCTAGTGGGTTCTGGCTGGGAAGGCACCTATTCCCTAGAGGATACGGTCTGTGCTGGGGCGATCATTCAGGGCATCCTAGACGCCACTGGGCACAGCTTCAAAGACATCGCGGGTAATGATGCTGTGATTGGTGCGGTCAGCCTCTACCAGCACTGGCAGGATCGACTGCTAGAGCTGATGCACCACGCTAGCCATGGTCAGCGGTTACTGCGGTTGAACAACGAGGCCGATTTGAAATACTGCGCCCAGATGGATGTGTTGAACGTGGTGCCCATTCAACAAACGGCTGGGGTGCTGGTGCGCTAGGGGCAGATGACGGGGTGCGGGTAACGATACTCCAGCGGGTGGCAGACGCTAGGCTCAGCCCCCTGGGTGAATTCCACCATTCTTGGGGAAACCTTTACCCACGCCTTATCACGTCTTCACGGAACATCCCCTATTCTGAATTCAAGCCACCGGGCCGTTATGTAGAACCCCCTAGACAGAACCTTCTATAGCCTCAGACTTCCAGCTTTCTATACAGAACCCCCTACCCTTGATACCATGGCCCTGCTTCTTCGGAGGTGGGGCCATGGTGGTTAGGAGATTAATTCATACCATTGATATCTTGAGGGTGCGGATACAGTACACTGCTGAAGTATTTTTGCCACAGGGAACCATGGACGCTGGGGAGCTTTTAGCTCAGTATCGGGCTGGGGAACGCACCTTTGCAGGGCTGAATCTGCTGGAGGTTGACCTGATTCAGGCCATCCTCTGCGAGGCCAACTTTAGCCGCTGCGATTTCCGGCAGGCTCGGTTGGGCCGTGCCCATTGTGCTCGTAGCACCTTTGCCCAGGCAGATTTCAGTGAAGCCCTGCTGTGGGGGGCCGACTTTACCCAGGCCCAATGTCCCCAGGCCCAACTGCGGGACGCCGACCTCAGCGGGGCGGTATTCACCCAGGCCAACCTGGCGGGGGCCAACCTAGTCAAGGCCATCCTCTGCGGCGTGAATTTTCAGGGAGTCGATCTCTCCCGCGCCCTGCTGATCGAAGCTGATCTGCGCCCCAGTTCTGACCAAGCCACCAACCTGAACGGGGCCAACCTGAGTGAGGCCAACCTCAGCTATGCCCACCTCAGCGGAGCCTGCCTGACAGGGGCCAACCTGCAAGGGGCCAAGCTCTGCCGCGCCCGCCTAGGCCAAGGCTTCCGGCCCGATGCCCCCAAAACCGACCTCCGCCAAGCCAACCTGCAAGGGGCCGACCTCAGCTACACCGACTTTACGGGGGCCAACCTGCAAGGGGCTAACCTGCGGGGGGCCGACCTCACGGGGGCTGTCTTCACCCAAGCTGATCTTACAGAGGCACAACTCCCCGACGGGATTGACCTCACCCTGCCCTAGCGCCCTTGGCTATCCAAGGCGGGCTAGATCCATAGGGGCCATTACCTCAACGCTAACCCTGCAATGATGGCTTCAAACCAATCTTGATAGTCCAAACTGTCGTTGTCCCAGGTGATGGTAATGATGGTTCCTCGGTTTGGGTGGGCCACGACGACGGAGGTGTATGGCCACATCCCTAGCCAGGTAAATCGCAGCCCTGGATACCCCCCAACAGCTTGGTCTTCAAGGTCTCCTAGGAGTTGATAGCCTTGGGCCGCGACCCAGGCTTGAACCGTGAGACGGTCTGGATTTTCCTCCGCCACTATCGAGAGCGGTGTTGCTTCGATAAATTCCTCCCGGCGCTGATAGTCGGCCTTTGTCCAGAGGGTGAGCCGTTGGCCCTGGGCCTGAACGTAGGTGCTCTCTGGCAGGGGAAAGCTAACGCCCAAGGCCTCGCTCTGGTAGAGAGCTAGCTGACCATTTTGCTCGAAGCCTTGATGACTGTCGCGAGGGGGTTGATCCGCTGGGTTGCACCCCCAGGCGAGCCAGCTCAGGGAGGCATACACCACGATCAGGCCGATGCCCTTGATAGCATGCTGAGTGCCCATCCTACAGATCCTCGGTTTTGGTCGATTCACCCCTCGACAGCCTGGTACCAAGCCTCAGCCTGGTGTTGAATCGCGGCTAATTCCTCCGCCCCCATTTTATCGAGGTTTTTGAGAATAAAGCTCATGCGGCCCTGGGCTTGTAGGGTGCCGCGATGGCGATGGAGAAAATCCCAATAAAAGAAGTTGAACGGACAGGCGTTTTCCCCGGTGCGTTCTTTGGGGTTGTAGCGGCAGCCTTTGCAGTAGTCGCCCATGCGGTTGACGTAGTTGGCGGAGGCCGCATAGGGTTTGGAGGCCAGTCGTCCGCCATCGGCAAATAGGCCCATGCCCAGCACATTGGTTTGCATGACCCAGTCGTAGGCGTCGATAAACGCCGCATGGAACCAGGACTCCACTTCCTGGGGGTTCAGTCCGGCAATTAGGGCGAAGTTGCTGAGAATCATCAACCGCTGGATGTGGTGGGCGTATCCGGTGCGCTGGGTTTGGTCGATGACCTGGTGCAGGCAGTTCATGGGGGTGTCCCCCGTCCAAAAGAAATCGGGCAGGGGGTGATGGTGGCCGAACCCGTTACTCTGGGCATAGTCGGCCCCAAAGTAGTGATACAGCCCGCGCATATATTCCCGCCAGCCCAGCACTTGGCGAAGGAATCCTTCCACGCTGCTGAGGGGAAACTCGCCGCTGCGATAGGCATCCTCAACGCGCTGAATCACCTCCATGGGCTGCAACAGCCCCAGGTTGAGGTAGGGCGACAGTAGGGCGTGCCACATCGTTTCCTCCCCCGTCACCATGGCATCTTGGTAGGGGCCAAAGGTCTCCAGGCGTTCGGCCACAAAGGTTTCGAGCACCTGGAGTGCCTGGTCGCGGGTGACGCCCCAGCGAAAGGGGGTCGCTTGGCCAAAGGTGGGGATGTCTAGGTTTTCGACCTTTTCGATCACAGTCTGGGTGATGCCATCCGGCTCAAACCATCGGGGCTGGGGCGGTTTGAGCCTGCCCTTGGGCGGTTGGCGGTTGTCCTTATCAAAGTTCCACTGGCCCCCCTCCGGCTGATTTCCGGCCATCAGCACCCCCCATCGCCGCCGCCCTTCTCGATAAAAGCTTTCCAGCAGCAGCCCCTTGCGGCCCCTGGCCCAGGTTTCAAACTCCGCAGTATTCCACAGAAAATGATTGTTTTCCACAATCGTCAACGCACAGGGCAAATCCAGCCCTTGCAGCCAAGCCAAAAAGGGATGATCCACCGGATCCATCACCCGCAGTTCGTGGATGTGGTGCTGCTGAATCCACTGGTGTAAGGCCGCTTCCCGGTCGTCAGTGATGGCATAGGTAACGGGCCACCCCTCGGTCTTGAGGGTTTCGGCAAAATGCCGCATGGCCGACCACACTAGGATCAGTTTTTGCGGGTGATAGGGCCGATCCTGGGCAAATTGGGTCGATTCCACCAGCAGCACAGGCACATCCCGCCCTGCCACACTGGCCAGTGCCGCCTGCTCTGCCCAGAGTTGATTGCCCAGCACCCAAATCCCGACGGTCATCGCTAGCCCCACCGCAACACTTATCTATAACGAAATGTTAACAGTGTGTTCAGATTTTCTATACTTTTGTTGCGCTACGTTGAGAAAGCTTGGGCACCTAGACCAAGCTAAGGATAGGTATTTTCCTTGAGAAAGCGATGTTCTCCCAACTCTCCCTAGCGCCCCGGTATCGCCTCGATGACGAGTCTGTCTGGTTGCAGGGCATTGACCCCCTGCGGCGCTATTGGGTGATGGTAAATGGTGAAGAAGCCCTGGTGCGGCGGCTTCCCGGTCTCAGCGCCCCAGATTTTGACAGCTTCCGGCAGGCCATTCGCGGCTTTCGAGGGCTAGACATTGGCCAAGAACTAACCCTCCCCGCCGAACTAGGCGAGCAGGTGACGATTATTTGCGTTGCCGAAAACGCCTATGCCCTTGCTGACCACTCTGCGGCCCCCGTGTGGCACCTGTTTGATCGCGAGTCCCTCGAATCGCTGCTGATGACGGCCCATCCCGATTGGCAGTGTGCGCCCCAACACCTTCGCCTGGGGCAATCGGTGCTCACCGCTGCCTGGGGCCAACCCGTTGCGGCCAAAGCGGCCTAGCCCCGGTTAAACGACAGCAACTCTTGCAGAGAGGCCAGCAGCTTAATTTCGGCCCGCTTAACCTGATCGGTGTCGGTAATATCGAAAACCCATTGCACATTCACGGAAAAGAGGGGCGTCTTCACCCGACCCTTTACCGTCACTTGGCGACCGTGCTCCGTCGCTTGGGTGCGACTTTCCTTGGGAATGGCCTGCATACCAGCCGCTTCCTGGGCGAGATAAGTGGCAATGGCGGGTGGCCCCACAATGGCCCCCTCAAAGGGCGGGACAAGACACCCTTCATCGCTAAATAGCGTGGCCACAGCAGCATAGTTGCCCTGGTTAAAATGCTCGAAGTATTGCGCTATCAACGGATCTAGGGTGAGAGCGGCTTGGGAAAGGGTTTGAACCATGGGGATTAGGGATTAGGGATTGGGGATCTGGGGTTAGGGATCTGGAATCCGGGATTAGGAACAAGGGGTAGGGTGGGCGATATCCACCGACGTTGCCTAAATGTGGAAAAGGGATGGGTATCCTGGCAGAGGCTGTGGGCGCTCCCGGATAACCATCCCCTGGTTCATTCGCTAGACATCATGGCCTGGACAGGTTCCCTAGCCTAGGCCAGAGGATCGACGCCCATGGTGACGACGGCCTGACGCATGATGGTGATTTGCTGGTTGAAGTCAAGTTTGGAGATTTGGCCGAAGACGGCTTGGCCAGCGGCTCCGAGCTGGTAGGTAATGGGCACAGGGACGATGGTGCCGCCGCGCATTTCTTCCGCCAATTGGAACCAGAAGGCCAGCTTGGTGTTGTTGCTCAGCACGCCGTAGGCACGGGTGAGGGAGGTGCTGGTGCGGTTGACCAGGTCACGCATGAACTGAAGTTGCTCGGTGTGGGATAGAGCTTTCACTTGGGCCAGCAACCCTTCGGCAAACTGAAGACGAGCCGCCCCCGGAGCCGCCGGGGTAATGGAACGGCCCATGTTGTCGTAGAGCACCCAGAGCAGGCCGAGTTGCTCATCGGTGGTCAAGCCTTTGAAGGCAGCAATCGCGTTCGATACCGGAGCGGCCAAGCCAGCGGAGACGGCAGCAGGAGCGTTGAGTGTGTAGGTCATGGGGACCTCCGTGTAATGAATAATTAGCCTTCACATCCCCAACGTAACAAAAAATTACAATTTGTGTAACGAATCATCATTGACAAGACTTATGTGCATGGCGGGGTTATTCCAATGTATCAATTCTCATAAGTGCCTTGATTCCTTGATGGGAAAGGCTTTCAGCGGTTTGAGCGACTTGGCATTCGGTAAGCATAATTGCTTATTTCCGTCGAAAGGAGGATTTTGGCTCACAGCCCTAAACCTTCCGCATCGAACCGTTTGCCCATGGCTACCGTCGCCGCTGTTTGCTGACCATTTTGCGAGAGAGGCGCAGATTAATGTCTTCCTTGTCGGCCCAATCTTGCAGCACACGGAAGAAGAGATGCTTGTCTGGCCCTTGCAGCACGGCGGTTTGGTCAGCGGTTTCGATGCCGTAGGGGTAGCCGCCACCGACAATTACCTCGCCGCGCACCCAGTTGAGGTAGCGAGGGAGGTGGCCGTTTTCCCACATCCATAGAGGCATTTCGAGGCGCACGGGGTAGCCGTCCCGCGTGGTTTTGAGGTAAGTGAAGGCGATTTGGTGGCGCTGTTCTTCGTACTGCTCCAGGATGCCGCCTCGGTCGCAGCGAAACAGGGGAATCCGATCTCCCCAGTCCATCTGCCGTGCCAAGAGCTGAGCATCGTGGATGCCCTCGGTGGCCTCTAGGCCGCAGCCGTGGTGCAGCATGGTGGTGAGGTCGTGGGCATAGGAAGTGTCCACATAGCCCACCAAGGGCACCCGCCGTTCTTCGCTGGCCCGCAGCAGGTCTAGCATGGCCTGAACATAGGCTTTTTGGCTGTCGGGGTCAAAGGCTTCGGCAAAGGTAACAACCAACGCCCCATCAAAGAAGACTAGGGTGCGCTCCGGCTCCTCGCAGGCATTGATGTACTCCACTAGGCGTTCGGTTTCCATTTGAAAGCGGCGAACATTCACCCGGCGCTCCACGGGCTGGGCGGGGTTTGGCCCCAAATCTTTGGGCGTCAGCAGGTCTACCCGCACATCCTTTTGGTAGGGCCGAGTTTTGCTGTGGGGGTTCTCAAACCAGCCGATTTGAATCAGCGCAATGGGAATCGACAAATCCTTCCCCGGTGAAATTTGGGAGCCATCCACCGCAAAGGTGGTGACATCCGACAGCACCGCCTGCACCCACTGGGCGCTCGACTCCCGGTTTGACCAGCGCTCTGAGGCTGGGGCAGATTCAGCAAAGAAAAAGGGAATGACGCCCTTGTGGGCCAGCTTTGGCGATTCTAACGGCAGTGCCCCTGCCGGGTAGGAACCGCCTAAACGATCCTGCTGCTGAGGTAGGGTCAGGGCCGAAAACTCCGCCCAGGCCTGGTGATAGGCGGTCAATAATTCAAACTTGGCTTTGTTGAAGGAGCTAAACGCCTCTCGCTTTTGGTCGAGCAGCGCTTTGATGTGGGCCGGACTCACTGGCATACCCCATAATCCTACAGAACGCCTGTATTGAGGGGCATTCTAGCGGGTTTGGGGACGATTTTCATGGGCTATCCGCTAGCCCAACGGTTAAGAGAGACGATATCGCACACAGTATCCTCACATTTTCACCGATATAGTAAGGCCGATGAAGGCTGGATTTACTCCACAATGCTCACTTTTATAAGATCAAAAATTTACTGTTTTGGGATAGTTCGCTGAGCTAGTGATGAAGGCTGAATTGGCTAAGCAATTCTAGTTATTGTGTTAATCGCGAAGGGAGACAAAGAGGACAAGCCTAGGCTTTATGGCTCTTAGGTTAGCTCTGAGAAAATCGCTATAGGTCGATGATTTTTCCTGCTTAGTGAAATTATCGTGATTTTTAATGCTCCATCGTTGGGCATTTTGACGACGCATCACGTCTATTCAGCCTAAATCCTGATGGCTGACCCTCTATTCAAGGGCTGATTTTGCTCAAGCGGAGCTTGTCGAAGCCTTTATTAGTTTAGAGAGTGATTTATCTGGATTGAGTATCAGGCGTTATTTTTTAGCCTCTAACCTTTTGAAAGTGAAGGAAAATCATGGTGAAGTATTCGGTTGTTATTCCTACGCTAAATCGGTCGCAGTCCCTGCGGCGCACCCTCGATAGCGTACTGGCCCAGCCCCTCGATGGTGAGCTTGAAATCGTAGTGGTGGATAATGCCAGCGAGGACGACACCCAGACACTATTGGCGACCCCACCCTATGACCGGGCGCGGGTGATCACCCAGGCTCACCGGGTGCCCCGGGTTCAAAATTTTATGACGGCACTACGGGCCGCGACAGGGCAGTACGTGGCGATCCTCTATGACGATGAGGAGATGCTGGCCGATAACCTGCGACGCAAGGGGCAAGTGCTAGATGCTCACCCAGAGGTGATTGCCGTAACTTCCTCGGTGGTGCGGCGCGACGCTGAGGGCAATGGCGAACCAGGGGCCGTGGGGCGATCCACCTTCACCATTGAAGACCGGGCGACCTATCTGCCCAATGCCTTTGATAAGGCTCCGGGCGGGCTGCCGCAGGTTTTGATGCGGCGTGAAGCCCTCCATAGCCTATCCATTGACCCACGGGATGAACCCCTAGACGACAATGCCTTTGTGCTGCGTCTGTCTACGCTAGGATCCATTGCCACGCTGCCTGACTGTCTGGTGACGGAAACCGTGACCGATGCCGAAATGGTGCGAACGGGATTGTTAGAGTTGTTTGCTGTACCAGGTCAGGATCACTCCCCTGTTTCGCTGCCTGCCATTTGGTTTGGCTGGTCTCACTACCGAATGCGGGTCGATCATCTGCTTCAGTCCTCCGACCTGTCGCTACGGCAGATATGGAAATTACACCGCACCTCCAAAACCGTTTTTCGGCGCGATGTTTGGAAAGCAGCTTACTGGCGATTCAAGGTGTCTAAGCGCCCCGGCCCAGCGATGAAGTTTTTACTCAAGGCTGCTGCTTTCGACCCCAGTTTGCTCGTGCCGCCTGTGATGTTTTTTCTGAGTTGGAAAGCTTCTAATTCCAAGACTCCCATGACGGCGCTTCCCCCCGGTTCTATCGAAGCAGCGTCAGCCGCCACGGTCTTTTCTGTCGATACCCATGGTAGTCATCAAGCTATGGCAGAACAGTCATAGTCGATGGCTCCAGCCTAGGTAGGTTTGACTGATTTCTTCGATCAACAAAGACGGTGGTTAGGGCTATCAGATTCATCCTAGTGATGATGGGTGAACCCTCAGCTCCTACAGATTAAATCAAAAGGATCATAATGCTGCTTGATAGTCGTCAATTTGATGGCGATGCCGTCGTTGCGGATATTTGTATTATCGGTACCGGGCCAGCGGGGCTGAGCCTAGCCCAGGAATTTTTGAATCACTCAGTCACGGGGTGCCTACTAGAAAGTGGTGGCCTCGCCCCCGACCCAGCCGCCCAGGCTTTGGCCGAAGGCGATACCGTCGGCGATCCCATCCATCCTCCGGTGGAGGTCTGTCGCCGCCAAGTGGGGGGAAATGCCAATGCCTGGGTAGTGCGGATCAAACCGGGAATCCTTGGCGTGCGCTACACCGCCCTAGACCCCATCGACTTTGAACAGCGAGATGGGCTACCCCACAGCGGCTGGCCCCTCACCTATGATGATCTGCTGCCCTACTACCATCGGGCGCAGAAGGTTTGCCAATCGGGCCCCTTTAACTATTGCGCCGATGCTTGGACGAGCCCTGCCACCCCTCAACTGGCCCTCGATCCTGCCCTGGTGGAGACCGGAATCTTTCAGTTTGGCCCCAGCGCCGCCTTCTTTGTGGGCTACCGAGAAGCCATCGCCGCATCGCCCAACCTCACCCTCCACCACCATGCCACAGTGGTAGAACTGGAAACCGCTGAGGATGGCCACACCGTCACCCGTGCGCGGGTTGCTCGCCCTGGCCAACCAGACTATTGGGTCTCGGCGCGGCAGTTTGTGCTGGCCTGTGGTGGGTTTGAAAATGCCCGCCTGCTGCTGAACTCAAATCGCCAGCAGCCCCAGGGCCTAGGCAATCTTTACGATGTGGTAGGGCGTTATTTCCACGATCATCCCTTTGTTTTGGGTGGACATATCCTTCCTACACAGCGAACGCTGTTTAACCAAACGGGGCTGTACGATCAGCGCTGGATAGGCAACGTGGCGGCCATGGGCCATCTCAAGCTAGCGCGGGCTGTTCTAGCGCGGGAGGAGCTGTTAAACATCAGTGCCTCACTGTTTCCTCGACCTAGCCAGCGACGGCACCAGGCGGTGATTTCCCTCCAGGCTTTGGCTAGTCAGATCAAAGCCCAACCGATTTCAGGCACCACGGTTGGTCATCTTGGCCATGTCTTACGGGGATCCGACCACATTATCCAAACGGCCTATCGCGTCAAAACCCAGCAGCAGCCTTGGCTGACGGGCTTCTCCCAGGGCGGATGGTCGTCGGTGGCTAGAAATGATCGGCGGTTTCGCACTTTCGAGGTGATTCACCAGATTGAGCAATCTCCCGACCCCGCAAACCGCGTCACCCTCAGCCCAAATCGTGATTCCCTCGGCTGTCCCAAGCTCGAAGTCCACTGGCGCTGGAGCCCCGACGATGCCCATCGCATTAGTCGCGCCCAAGCTATTTTTGCCCAAGCCTTCCGGCAGGCTGGCCTAGGCGAGTTTCAGATTGCCCAGGAAGATGGCCTGCCCGTGCTGGGGCGTCCCTCCGGTGCCCACCATCTGATGGGCACCACCCGCATGGGCGAAAATCCGCGCTCCAGCGTGGTCGATGCCGACTGTCGCGTCCACGGACTGCATAACCTCTTTGTCGCAGGCAGTTCTGTCTTCCCCACCGGGGGCTATGCCAACCCCACCCTCACCATTGTGGCTTTGGCCCTGCGCCTGGGGGATCACCTCAAGGCCACCTTGGCCTAGGATGCCGCCAGATCCAGAGACACCAAGCAAGGTGCTTAGCCCAGTGCGGCATGTCTCCCAGCACGCTAGCCATGGGACACGACCGAAGACAAGGCCAGCCGCGCAGGCTCTAGGATACCTGTCATCGGGCCAAGCTTGCCTGCGATGAGATACAAGCTACAGCTAGAACAATTCCCCCATGGCCTGAGCCAAAAACCTAGGAAAATCACTAGGGAAAACCTACGAATAAGAGCCTCAATATATTCTGGTTTTTGGACACAGCCTGAGTTACAGAATATAACTATCTTGTTACGGTTTATCGCGCACCCAGAATCGTCACCTCTCCGCAGATATAATTAAACTGAATCATGGCTAATCGTCATCATCAGCTTAGATTCCCTTCATCAGAATCCACCACGTTTCCATTGATTTACAGCTTAGGCAAAGAGTTATGCCTATGGTTTTAGAACATTGGGCAATCAGAATAAAATGCCTTGAGAATCCTTCCGCTACAAGGGTCTTAGGTAATAATAAACTCAAGATGATCCCCTGAGAATCCAGCGTCAGGCTTAATCAGAATCTCAAGGCTTCTACGATCTGAAGGAAGGTCGTAAGAGGAGTTAAGCCTTCAATTATCTGAACTATACTGATCAAGTTCTCACACCTCATCCTGATATCTACTTGATGTTCAGAAAAGTAGACCTTAAGCTCATTCAAATCAAGTATGAGCTTCTGTTTCCGGCGTGTTAGCTAGCGTAGCATTTTAATCTATCCAGCATAAACTAGCACAGCTTCATTTTTCCTAGACAAGCCTTAAGCGCATTAGGACTAGATCTAAATTATTCTCCCTAAAACTCTGCTGATCCACTAAATCAGCGTTTTCAGTCTGTGATAAATCTTGACTTAGAGAGCCAAGATTAAATCGAGACTCTTTCTTCATGCCTAAGAATATCTAGGTTGTTCTGCAAGAGACGACTTGCAACCTAAATCGCAACTAATAATTAGTTTGTGCAACTTAAAAAAATTATTGAAAGCCTCCCTGGTATTCATTTGGATAGATGGCTCACCTTCAATCTTTATCTAAAAAACGAATCTAAAAACTGCTTGGAGTTTTACACCATGAAAATCAGTGTCGTTATTCCCTGTTTCAATGGAGCATCTGTGATTGATAAACAGCTAGAAGCCCTGACCCAGCAAACCGTTTCTCCCTATGAAGTGATCGTAGCTGACAATGGCTCCACGGATAATAGTCAAGCGATAGCCGAGCAATATAGAGATCGCCTACCAGGTTTCAAGGTAATTGATGCGGCGGGGGTAAAGGGTGCTTCCCATGCCCGCAATAGAGGAGCCATAGCAGTGACGGGCGACTGTCTGGCTTTTTGTGATGCTGATGATGTTGTTGGTAAGAGATGGATGGAGGCGCTAGATTTGGCCTTTAGGAGCCATGATTTTCTGGCCTGCCGCCTCGACTACGAAAAGCTCAATCACGACACAACCAACACGGCCCAAACGAACGATCTGCAAAATTTTAGAACCCCTTTCTATCCCTTTGCGGGAGGATGTGGCCTCGCCATTCGCAAAGCCATCCATGATGCAGTGGGTGGGTTTGATGAAAGCGTTCTTTACTTAGAAGACGCCGACTACTGTATTCGTGTGCAGATGGCCGGATATCCTCTGGTGTTTGTCCCTGACGCGGTGGTGCACTATCGCTACGCTGAGGGAAAATCATCCCTGTTGGGGACGTGTCGAGCAAATTACCGCAAAGCCCACAACTGGGGGTATGGGCTAGCCACGCTATATCTCCGCTACCGAAACCAGGGCATGAAACTATACGGGCTGCCACCACGGCTAGTCCTGATTCCTCTGTGGGGGCTGCGAGTGTTGGGATCTGGCTTCAATCCTCACAGCGTTTGGCGCTTGGGTTGGCACATGGGCGTGGTGGAGGGGCTCCTAGCTCACCCCTAGCCCAGGACTGACCCGGCTGTGGGCAAAATCCCCTAACCGCCAATGCCCAACCGTCCGGCTAGGCTGGGGGTGAGGGGCATCAGCACCGCTAGGGCCAAAAACAGCGCCAGCAGACCCAGGGCAGCGCGGGCGTCGTCGGGTTCAGTAATGTCGTCGAGGCAGGGACGCTCTAGGTTGCGCTGGAGGATAAGAATAATCGCCGCCCAGTAGAGGGCCAGGGGGTTGGCCAGGGTGACGAGGGCCAGCAAAATTAGGGTGATGACCGTGGTGCGGCCAGCGGTTTTACGACCATAGATGGCTTGCACAATGCGGCCTCCATCCAACTGACCAGCGGGCATGAGGTTGAGAGCGGTGATTACCAGACCCAGCCAGCCAAAGACCGTGAGGGGATGCACATCCACCAGGGGCTCTTGCAGGGCCGACCCCAGCACGGCCTTGGCCAGGGTGCCCACCAGAACAGAGCCTTGGAAAAAGGTGGAAGGCAACTGAAACAGGCTCCCAGGATGGGACAAAACCAGACCCGTCACCAGCATTCCCAAGGACACCAGCCCCCCCGCCGCTGGCCCCGCCAGGGCAATGTCGAACAACACGCTGCGGTTGGCCAACAGCGACTCGAACCGGGTGAGGCTACCGAAGGAACCAATCTGCCAGGTGGGCAACAGGTAGGGCGGGCTGAGGCGCACCCCATGGCGACGAGCCAGCACCCAATGGCCAATTTCATGGCTGACCAGCACCACCAACAGCCCCAGCACCAAGGGCAGCGCCGCCGTCCAGCGGGAAAATTCTTGCACTAGATCAAAGCCTTGCAGCATGGCCCCGGCCTCTAGACTGGTGAACACTGTGGCCAGCCCCAACACCCCGGCAATGGCCCACTGGGTCGGCGTCGTTTTAGCCGGATCCATCGAGGCCGGAAGCACCACCACGGTAGGCTTTTTCTCCAGGCTTTCGACCAGGAAGAGGCGGTAGCGGTCGCCGAGGCGTTCCGTCAGCAGGGCACTCAGGCGGGCCCGGGTTTCCGCCGGATTGCCGCGCAGGTTGCCGCGAAAGATTGCCCCCTGGTCGTAGGGAATGGTTTCGGTGCGGAAGTAGGTGTCGATGCCGAAAATACCCTCAATTTTGGCTAAATCTTCGGCAGGAATCACAATTTTGGCCGCTTCCTCTGGCTTCACCTCGGCGGGGGCCACCGGAGCTTCAGCGATGGTCTCAGGCTCTGGGCTAGGAGCAGCGTCTGCCTTGAGGGCGTTGGCAGTTTGTTCGGCGATGAAAGCGGCTTGACCAAGGGTGCGGAGTCGTCGGCCCAGGTAGATATAAATGCCTGTGGACACCAGCAGCAGCACCAACACCCCAGCCAGGTTGATGTATACCCCAACGGCAAACAGGCCAAAAAACAACAGCCAAGGAGCCATCAACACCACGGATTGCAACCAGGCCAAAATCCCGATAGTGCCGTAGGGCAGGGCGCGGCGGTAGCCCCAAACTAAAATTGCAATTGCCGCCAGCAAAATTAACCCAGTAGTCGCCATGGTGTGGTGTGGTGCCGTCCTTAAAGTGTCTTAGTCGTGTGTCTCGGTTCGGTCTTCAGTCTACCGCGATCCCCCCTAGCCGTGCAGGCCAGCTGCGACCGGGGCAGACAGGATATCCTAAACACATCCCCAGCTCTGTCTATGTCTATGGTTGCTGCCCCTAGTCCTGCTCCGGTGGCCTCGGCTCCCAATTCCTTTCGCATTACTTTTGCCCCCCTCAGCCTGGAAGAGGTCTATGCCCTCGCCGACGATCCGGCCAATGGGGCGGTGGTGGTGATGAGCGGCATGGTGCGTAACCAGACCGACGGTTTTCCGGTAGTGGCGTTGGAATACCAAGCCTACGAACCCATGGCCCTAGCGGTTTTTCGCCAGATTGCCGACCAAATTCGCCAAACCTGGCCCGAGGCCACCCGCGTTGTGATTCACCACCGCACCGGAAAGTTGGCCGTAGGAGAAATCAGTGTCCTCGTCGCGGTCGGCTGTCCCCATCGCGCCGAAGCCTTTGCCGCCTGCCAGTTCGCCATTGATACCCTCAAGCACAACGCCCCCATCTGGAAAAAAGAATGGTATCAAGGCCCAGACGGCACCCTCTCTAGCACCTGGGTCAGCATTGGGGCTTGCGAGGTGGACGATGCTCAACACAATGGCTAAGGGACAGACCCATCATCCAGACAGACCCACAATCCAATAATGGCTCCCTCCGCGAAGCTGGCCCCAACTCATCAACGGCCAGTGTCATAAACCGCTCAGCCGCCCACCGAAAAAACTGGATCAGCCGCCCATCGAAAACAGTTGATCAACCGTGAGCGTCAGTTCGGGCACCACGGTAGAGCTAATGGGGGCTGCGTCCTGAAAGATGATGTCTTCATACTGGCCATCCACCCACTGGCAGATCGTTACCTGGCGAGTTTCGGGGTCAACAATCCAATATTCGGCAATGCCACGGGCGGCGTATTCCGTGCGTTTGTGGCGATAGTCGCGGCTGCGGTTGGCCTCCCCAGGGCTCACCACCTCTACCACCAGGGCCGGGGGCGGCATCTCATGGGTGAGGGTGGCGCGGGGCTGATTCTGAATCGCCAACAGCGACTCTTCGGAATGCACCAGCAGGTCTGGAATCCGGCAGCGGGCACGGCGACCCATCACCGCCACTTCGGTATTGTAGGTCACGCGATCTAGGGGTAGATATTTTAGGAACTGCACCATCAACCATCGGGCCAGTTTGAGGTTCTGCGGGGATTCTGGGGGCATGGCTACCAGCTCTCCATCCACCAGTTCGTAGCGGGTATCGGTGCCGTCGTCATAGGCCAGATAGTCCTCGAAGGTGAGTAGCGTCTTGGGGGATAAGGTGCTGATCATAGCGGCACAGCGAGGAGGGGACAGGGGTGGGGTGGGCATTGCCCTTTATGGATGCACGAAGAGTTGACCAGCGGTGAGGGCAATTTGGGGCACCACGATGGATTGAAGCGCCTGATCGCCCTGAAATACCCTATCTTCGTACTGGCCATCCACCCACTGGCAGATCGTTACCTGGCGAGTTTCGGGGTCAACAATCCAATATTCAGCAATGCCACGGGCGGCGTATTCCGTGCGTTTGTGGCGATAGTCGCGGCTGCGGTTGGCCTCCCCAGGGCTCACCACCTCTACCACCAGGGCCGGGGGCGGCATCTCATGGGTGAGGGTGGCGCGGGGCTGATTCTGAATCGCCAACAGCGACTCTTCGGAATGCACCAGCAGGTCTGGAATCCGGCAGCGGGCACGGCGACCCATCACCGCCACTTCGGTATCTTTGTAGGCCAAGCGTTCTAAGGGAAGATGCTGAAGCAACACAGCCCATAGTCGTCTGGCAATAGCGTTATTTCGCTGGGATTCTGGGGGCATGGCTACCAGCTCTCCATCCACCAGTTCGTAGCGGGTGTCGGTGCCGTCGTCATAGGCCAGATAGTCCTCGAAGGTGAGTAGCGTCTTGGGGGATAGGGTGCTAGTCATGGCGGCATTGGGGGAACAGGACGGCGACCTAGGTTTATCCTAAGCCATCTCTATCCAAGGGCAGGGTTGCAGCCATATTTGTGTACTTTAGTTCGGGCCAACTGGGTGCCTATCCACCCCATTTTGGCCTGACACAACCGGGCCACAGCGCAAACCCCGCCTTAGGTGGTTCGGTATCCTCTCCTTTAGGTAAATGGAGGAACCCCGCACTATAGATGTAGTTCTTAAGCCGGAGCCAAAAAACGATGGGAAAAGTTGTTGGGATTGACCTAGGTACCACAAACTCTGTGGTTGCCGTGATGGAAGGGGGGAAACCCACCGTAATTGCTAACGCCGAAGGGTTCCGTACCACGCCCTCGGTGGTGGCCTATGCCAAAAATGGGGATCGCCTGGTGGGCCAAATCGCCAAGCGCCAAGCGGTGATGAACCCCGAAAACACCTTTTACTCGGTGAAGCGTTTCATCGGTCGCCGCTACGACGAAGTAGGCACCGAATCCACCGAAGTGGCCTACAAAGTGCTGAACGTGGGCAACAACGTGAAAATTGACTGTCCCCAGGCGGGTCAGCAGTTTGCCCCCGAAGAAATTTCGGCCCAGGTGCTGCGGAAACTGGCCGACGACGCCAGCAAGTACCTCGGCGAAAAAGTCACCCAGGCGGTAATTACCGTCCCCGCCTACTTCAACGACTCCCAGCGCCAAGCTACCAAGGACGCCGGGAAAATCGCGGGTCTAGAAGTGCTGCGGATAATCAACGAGCCCACCGCCGCCGCCCTAGCCTACGGCCTCGACCGCAAGAGCAACGAAACCATCCTGGTGTTTGACCTTGGCGGCGGTACCTTCGACGTGTCCATCCTAGAAGTGGGCGACGGGGTGTTTGAAGTGCTGGCCACCAGCGGCGACACCCACCTGGGCGGCGACGACTTCGACAAAAAAATCGTGGACTACATGGCAGGCGAATTCCAGAAAATGGAAGGCATCGACCTGCGCAAAGACAAGCAAGCCCTCCAGCGCCTCACCGAAGCTGCGGAAAAGGCCAAAATCGAGCTGTCTAGCGTTACCCAGGCGGAAATCAACCTGCCTTTCATCACCGCCACCCAGGACGGCCCCAAGCACCTGGAAACGACCCTCACCCGCGCCAAGTTTGAAGAACTCTGCGCCGACCTGATCGACCGCTGCCGCATCCCCGTGGAGCAAGCCCTGAAGGATGCCAAGCTAAGCAAGAGCGACATCAACGAAGTAGTGCTGGTGGGCGGTTCTACCCGGATTCCTGCCATCAAAGAGGTGGTGAAGCGCACCCTCGACAAAGAACCCAACGAAACCGTCAACCCCGATGAGGTGGTGGCCGTGGGTGCGGCGATTCAGGGCGGCGTGCTGGCTGGGGAAGTGAAGGACATCCTGCTGCTGGATGTCACCCCCCTATCCCTCGGTGTGGAAACCCTGGGCGGCGTGATGACCAAGCTGATCACCCGCAACACCACCATCCCCACCAAGAAGTCTGAGGTGTTCTCCACGGCCCAGGATGGCCAAACCAACGTGGAAATTAAGATTTTCCAGGGCGAACGGGAAATGGCCGCCGACAACAAGAAGCTGGGCGACTTCCAGCTCTCCGGCATTCCCCCCGCTCCCCGTGGCGTGCCCCAAATCGAGGTCATCTTCGACATCGACGCTAACGGCATCCTGAACGTCACCGCCAAGGACAAGGGGACAGGCAAAGAGCAGACCATCACCATTTCCGGTGCCTCCACCCTGGATGAAAAAGATGTGGAGAAAATGGTCAAAGATGCTGAAGTCAACGCTGCCGCTGACAAAGAGCGTCGGGAGCGCATCGACCTGAAGAACCAGGCCGACTCCCTCGCCTACCAGGCCGAAAAGCAACTGGCCGACATGGGCGACAAGGTGCCCGCTGCCGATAAGGAGAAAGCCGAGGGGCAGATCAAGGAGTTGAAGGACGCCATTGCCGCCGAAAACTTCGATACGATCAAAACCCTCACCGAGCAGCTCCAGCAAACCCTCTACGGCATTAGCACCAACCTGTACCAACAGGCCGGGGGCGATGCGTCGGGCGCGGCGGATGCTGGCACCTCTAGCAGCTCCGGCGGCGACGATGACGTAATTGATGCTGAGTTCTCGGAACCCGAAGGCAAATAAGACCGGGTTGACTGATATGAGAGCTTAGCCCTAGGGCTTGCTCCGGCTAGCAAGGAAGCGGGTGGTCTGTGCCATCCGCTTTTTTTGGGCTGATGCCCCGACACCCAAATTCCCCTGCGTTTCGACCACTTGCCACTTTGGGGTACTCCATAGAGATTTGGCCTGATACCAGATCCTAGGCGTTTACCCCCGATTTGAAAATCGATTGCACCCAAACTGATCTTTTCAAAGCCTCGGTTTATATCGGGGTGCTCTATTCGGATTTCGCATGAATCACCTGAGTTGGGGATGAGCGAAAAGCTAAAGGATTAGAGCCTCCAGCCCCTTAACTCCCCCCGGTTCCCCGGATGGTTTTCAAACGGTTTTCGATCTGAGGCTGGGCTAGCGCCGGAGCAAACGGTTGGAAAATTCTGCCTCAAGACTTTTGAGGGAGAGGGAACGGGCAATGGTTAGCCCTTGGGTGTAGGCCGTTCTGGCGTTGTCTGTGGCCCCGGTGGCGCGGTAATAGTCTCCCAACCAGCGCAGGGTGAGGGCCGCTTGGGCATCGGGGTTGGGGGTGTTGAGGGTAAGGGCGGCACGGCGGTCGAGGAAGGGCTTGGCGGTAGCAAAGTCTTCGCGGCCAAAGTAGAGGGTGAGCAGGCCGTCGATGGCTCGCAGTTGGGTGGCGCGGTCTGCGGCCTCTGCCCCCAGCCGCAGCCCTACCCGAAAGGCTCCAATGGCGTTGGACTCTCGGCCCACGGCCAGGTAGGCTTCCCCTAGGTGATTGGAGCTATTGGCTTCGCCCAGATTGTCGCCCCCCAACAGGCGATAGTTGGTCGCAGGTTCTAGTAGGGCAATGGCCTGTTCCCACTGCTCGCGCCGCAGGGCCACCAGGCCCAAATTGCTGAGGGAGAGGCCGATGGCGTTGGCGTCGCGGGTGGGCTGGGCTACGGTCAGGGCTTCCTCAAAGTAGGTTTGGGCCGTCTCCAAACGACCTAGGCTGAGGTGCAGGGAACCCAGGTTGTTCAGCCCAAATACCACCCCCAGGGCATCGTTATTCACGCGGGCGGTGCCAACCCGGCGCTGAAAGGCGCGCTCGGCCTCCGAAAATTGTCCTAGGGCCACAAAGGCATTGCCCAGGGCACTGTAGATCTGGGCTTGGGCCTGGGTGTCGCCCAGCAGGGCATAGATGGCGACGGCCTCAGTCCAGGATTGGGTAGCCTGGGCCAGGTCTCCCTCGGTGGCCTGTTGATGGCCCAACTGTGCCCACTGGTCGGCCACATCGCGGGCTGCGCCCTGAGTAGCGTTGCGGGGCTGAATATCCAACTGTTGGTTGAGGTTGGAGGCCAGCCCAGGGCTAGCCCCCGCCAGCAGGGTTGTAATCAGAAGGCATAGGCTCAAAGGCCGAAGGTTCATCAGCGTCCCCTCACTCGCGTCGGGCTGGGGCAGATAGCGAGGGAGCCAGCGCCTCGGCCACCGCGTCGGGCCAGTCAAAGACGCCCTCTAGCAGGTCGTCATCGAGGGCATCGGCCCCGGATACCTCGCTCTCCTGGGGAGGCTGGTGGTTGAGGTAGATAATCCGAATGTCTTCGGGCAGGGCTTCCTCTAGGCGGCGATAGGCTTGGTCAAGGGTTTGGCGCACATCGGCGGCGGAAATCTGGTCGCCCTCCGCCCGCAGGTAGGCCACAATCCGCGCTTCACTCCAGCGGAAGGTGAGGGCCATCACCAGCACCAAACGCTCTAGGGGCGGCAACCGATCTAGGGCTTGCTCTAGGTAGCACCAGAAGGGCGGCGATGCCTGGGCCAAGGAATAGTGAATCGACTCTACCTCTGGGATAACGGCCTGGTTAATGCACAGGGCCGTAACGTTAATCAACCAGTTTTGCAGCGTAAAGGGCTTTTGGCTGTCCTCCGTGGCTTCGGCGGTGGGGCAAGCCAGCCCCGTCAGTTCGTGGAGAATGTGTCGCCAGGTGAGGGCAAACAGGTAGTCTGCTTGCACCGGAGACCGGGCCGAGTGGCGAATCAGGCTATAGACCATGGGGCTATAGCGACAGAAGATAGCGGTAAAGTAGCGCCCAGCTTCGGGGTGCCGCTGAAAAAGACTCACCAATTCCCGATCACTCAGGTGCTGGAGCGACTGCACCAGGCGATGATCGCTTTCGGGGAAGTAGGGAATGTTCGCTGCGCTGGCCATGGTCAAAGCCGCACCTCAAGTAACAACGGAAAAGCAATGACAAAACAAAGGAAGCACCCAGATCCGGGAAATCCGCCTCTAATATATCCATTTCGTTGCCAATGCACACGTTTTAGGGGCAAAATTCACACCACTTAGCCGAGATGCGCCCAACGCCCAGCCAGGGAACGTTAGTCGTCCTGCACCTGCTCAATTTGCTGGAGAACGCGGCGGATTTCGTAGGCGTCGCTGGCGTCGGGGCTTTCGTAGAGATAGCGCTCTAAATCTAGGCAGGCTTGGTCAAGGTGGCCCTGCTGGTAGTGGATCAGGCCCCGATCTCGCCATTCCCCCACGGCATTGGGGTAGATCAGCAGAATGCGGTTGATGGCATCCAGTGCCTTGGGCACGTTGCGCTGTTGGAGGTAAATCATCTTGAGGTTGGTGAGCATCCGCACCACAAAGGCCGTGGGCGAAATGTGGTTGAGGTGTTCGGGCTGGAGCTGGGCTCCATCGCCAAACATCTGTTGAAACCGATCTCGACAGTCCTGCTCAAACAACACCTCCCCCCGATGGAAGGGATCGACAAAAATGGCCATGTCTGCCACCGTGGGCCGAATCAAAAAATGCCCCGGCATCCCCACCCCGGCCATGGGAAAGCCAATCCGCCCCGCCAGTTCTAGATACACCAGAGAGAGGGTGATGGGGATGCCCACGCGGCGCTGGAGCACATCGTTGAAGAAGCTGTTGCGGGGGTCGTAGTAGTTCTCACTGTTGCCGCGAAAGTTTAGCTCCTCAAACAAAAATTGGTTGATGGTGCGGATAATTTTGAGGGGGTAGGCGGTTTCCGGTAGGCGACGTTTCAGCGCCTCCGCCATTTGATCGAGCAAAGCCAAGGAGGCTGCCAGGTCTAGATCTGGGTACTCTTCCTGGGCGATGTAGAGCGCTGCCTTCGCCAAGTTCACCTGGTCAGGGGCTTTTTTCAGCTCCTGGGCTAAAAGTTCGCGGAGGTGGGTCGGGTGAGTCATCAAGGAGCCGTCTACATCAAGGGAAGAGTTCAGTGGGGCATTTAGGCTAGAAATCACGAGAGCATGGGCCTGGCGGGGATCCCCCCGGTGCTGTAGCGAATAGCACCCCAAAATCGGCCTTTACCAGGCCCAAACCCGGTTTCTGGACGGATCTAGCCGTGGTAGTCTTGGCCGCTGCCGTAGGAAAGCGCCTCTATCCAACGATGGATATAGTATCGCTGAACGGGGGAGAGTGCATCCGCAGCGGGCTGGATGGCCTGGAGAAGGGGGGCTAGGGCGCTGTATCCAGCGAGGCTACCGTAGTGCCGCAGCCAGTCTAGCAAGGTCGGCAGGCCCACCTGGGGAATAATGTTCGCCACCAGAGCCGGATGCCTGAACCCCGTTACTAGCAAGGTTTTGGCCAGGGCCGGAAACTGCACCACATCCTGCAAAAAGGGTTTGAGGGTGGCGTCCCCCAGTCCGGCCATGTCGGCAAAAATAGTGGACAACAGGGTGTTGATGCGCTGGTCGGGCAGGGGGTGATCCATCCCCACACTCATGGATTTTTGAAACAGCCACGTCACTGACAGGTTGGGCTGGTAGGGCTGAAGCTGGCCGAGGGCGTTGGCCCCCAGGCAATCGCTGGTGAGGGCCTCGTGGATGCCCTGGGTGAGCCGCTGAAGATGGCGCACCATGGCCCCAAAGCCGCCAAAACTGAGGGGAGACTGGAGGCCGCTGCTGTCGCCCACGGCCAGTGTGCGGCCCCAGGGATAGCGTAATGGGCTGTGGCGGTAGCAGGGAAAAAAGCCAAACAAGGCCCGCTTCACGGTCAGGTCATCCAGGCTGACCTGCTGATATTCCGGCAGCAGCCTCCAGTAGTCCTCAAACAGTTCCGTCAGGCTTAGCCGTCGAGGGTCGGCGTCTACGTAGGTAAACAGGTAGGTGGTGCGGCCATCCCGCGCCGGAAAGGCTTCCCAGAAGTATTGGCACTGCTTCTGAATGGGCGTGAAGGAGACGATCAGATCGCCGCTGTCGTTGTGGGGAAATCCCTCGGCGCAGGTGCCCACCACCAAGCACACGGCATCGGGTCGCTGGGTGCCCCTAGCCTGCCGCGCCACCGGGGAAAAATGTCCCATGGCATCCACCATCAGCCGCGTGGTAAACCCTGGCCCTGCGTTGACCCGCACCCCATCGGGATGCACCACCGCCCCGGCAAAGGCTGTGTTTTCTAGGAGCTTGCCCCCCGCCGCCAGAAATTTTTGCTTGAGGATCTCCAGCAGCGCCACCGGATCGACGCCCACATTCAGTACCTCCCGCACCCACAGCGGATCGCCCTCTCCAAACTGAATCCGGGCCGGGTTGTATTCTGAGGCGATCACCTGCTCCAGTTCTGCCTCGGTGAGCAGTCCCAGGCTCACTAACTCCCCCAGTTCCCGCCGGGAGATATTCCACTCCTGGTCTCGCCCCCGCAAAACACCCCGCTCGATCAGCGCCACCCGCCAGCCCCTCTGGGCCAGCCCTGCCGCCAGCAACACCCCCAGGGTGCCGCCACCGATCACCACATCCCAATCCACTGCGCCCAAGGACTCAGCGGAGGTCTGCACCACCTCCGTCTGGGGCACATTGCCCGTGCGGTAGCGCAGCCAGAGGTCGTCGGCCTGAGCCAATCCGGCCAGGGGGTTGCCCGCCAAGGGGGCCAGCAGGGTTTCCGTGAGGGAGGTGGACATGGAGACACCAGATTATCCAGAGGGGCCAAGCTTTATCCTAACGGCATCCTCGCGGCATCCCAACGGCCTAGGGTCTGTCGCCCCTGAAACTGGATGGGGGCGCGGGGAGGGGGTGCCCCCAAGGGCTAGCGGGGGGTAGCGGCAACAAAGGCGGTGGCTTCCTGGGCGTTGAGGGGTTTGGCAAAGAGGTAGCCCTGCCCCTGTTCGCAGCCCATTTCCATCAGGAGGTCGGCCTGGGTGTTATCCTCAATGCCCTCGGCGACCAAGCCCAGGCCCAACTTGCGGGCTAGGGTGATGATGGTATGGATGATTTCGCGGTCGTCGCGGCTGTTGTCCATGCGGCCCACAAAGGACTGATCAATTTTGAGGGTATCGGTGGGAAAGTGGTACAGATCGCTGAGGGAGGAATATCCGGTGCCAAAGTCGTCGATGGCCAGTTGCAGGCCCAGTTCCTTGAGCTGCTGCATGAGTGAACGGACTCCCTCCACATTGCCCATAATGATACTTTCGGTAATTTCAAGCTGAATATAGTGACCGTCGAGGTCCAGATCCCGCAGGCATTGGGCAAACTGCTCGACTAGGTCAGCCTGGTGAAATTGGCGGCGCGAGAGATTGATGCTCATTTTGAGGGACTGCTGGGGAAAGGCATTCTGCCAGCGCTTGAGCTGACGGCTGGCCTCGCGAAAAATCCACTGGCCCAGGGGCAAAATTAGCCCGGTTTCTTCGGCAATTTGGATAAACTGCCCCGGCGACACAAATCCTTCCTGGGGATGGCACCACCGAATCAAGGCTTCAAACCCTACTAGCCTGCGGCTTTCTAGGCACATAATGGGCTGGTAGTACAGCAAGAACTGATCCTTTTCTAGGGCTTCTAGCAGACAGCTCTCGATCTCCAGCCGCCGCATCGCTTCTTCGCGCATGGTAGACGAGAACACCTCGTAGCGGTCTTCGTGCAGGGCCTTGGCCCGATACATGGCCGTGTGGGCATCGCGCAGCCAGTCTTCGGGATGAAGGGCATAGTCTTCCTGGCTGATCACCAGCCCCATACTGCCCGTGATCGCTAGCCGCTGGTTGGCAATGGTCAGGGGTGCGGAGATCCCAGCCTGGATGTGATCTAAGGCAGCATCAACGGTGGCCGGATCGTTAAAGGGCAGCACAAAGGCAAACTCATCCCCGCCAATTCGCGCTAAGTGAGCCGACTCTGGCAGGATCTCGCTCAATCGCTGGGCCATGGTTTGCAACACCTGATCGCCCACGCGGTGGCTGAAGGATTGGTTGATCAGCCGAAATCGATCAATATCCAAAAACACCACCGTAAGAGGCGGCGGCCCATCGGTGCGGCGGTAGCGGCTCAATTCTCGCTGAAGGCTAATCAAAAACAATTCCCGACCGGGTAGCCGCGTTAGCTGATCGTAACTGGTGCGGTACAGCGCCCTTTGGATGACCACAAAGCCCGTAGCCACCAGAAAACCAGCCGTGGGTTCAACAAGGGGCAACCACCAGCCGTAGGCTAAGGCCCACCCACCCACCAGCCACAGCCCCAGGAACGCCGATCCCATCACCATTACCCAGGTAAGGGCAGGCCGGACATACCAACCCAGCCCACCCGCTAGCCCAATCCACCCCAGCAGCCACAGGACTTCCCCCCACTGAGGCAAAAACCGATAGAGGGCGGGGCGTCCCTCCAGGGCATCGAGTAACTGGCTAAGGGCTTGGGCGTAGACTTCTACCCCCGACAGCCTGACACGATCCCCCGTCTGACTGCTGTAGGGGGTTAAAAAGCCGTTCCTCATGCTGGGGGCGGTGGAGCCAATGAGCACCGCCCGCCCACGCACCCAGTCTGCGGGCACCTGCCCCGCCAACACCTGGGATAGCGTTACTGTGTGGGCTAAACGGTGGGGGTTGCGGTAGCGCAGCAGAATTTGGTAGCCCCGGCTATCGATGGCGGTATAGCCTCCGTCCCCCGGCTGTAGGGCAGGCAACCGGGTGGCCCCTAGGCGCAGGTCGTCATCGGTCGGATCGACCGCTAGGACTTGGTCACGATGGTAAGCCAGGGCCATCCGTAGCGGGAACGAATAGTAGGGCTGGGTAGGATGATCCACAAACAGCAGATTGCGCCGGAGCACCCCATCGGGGTCGAGGACAAGATCGCTGAAGCCTACTTGGTCGGCGGGCCATGCCGCTGGGGCTGGCACCTCATAGTCGTTGGGCTGGGTGCCCACATTCATCAAGCCAATCACCATAGGCGACCGAAAGGCCAGCGCCAACGGGTTAGACTCGGCAGCGGTAGCCTCTGTCTGGCCCTCGATGGCGATCCCTGGGGGATCACCTCGATCTGCCGTATCTGGAAAGGCCGTCGCTGGAGACTGGTTGCGATAGAGGGCTAGCCCAATCACCGCTGGGTCGTGGCGTTGCAGCAGGGCGATCAGATCCGCCACCTGGGGATCGCCCAGGGGCCAACCATAGCGAGATAAATCTTCCTCTGTCACCGCCACAATCAGCAGGCGCTCATCGAGATCCTGGGCGGGTTGAAGGCGGCTAAGCCGATCAAAGCTTGCCACCTCTAGGGGCTGAAACATCAGCCATCGCTTTCCTACAGCAACGCTCGTAAAGGCGATCAGAACTGAGACAAGAATCGCACGACGACCAAAATGGAAGGGCTGGGGGCAGCGGGTAGCCCACAGCCGCATCTG
Organism: Leptolyngbya sp. BL0902; assembly: GCF_016403105.1. Taxonomy (NCBI): domain Bacteria; kingdom Bacillati; phylum Cyanobacteriota; class Cyanophyceae; order Leptolyngbyales; family Leptolyngbyaceae; genus Leptolyngbya; species Leptolyngbya sp. BL0902. The sequence continues at coordinate 3,720,359 of NZ_CP046155.1, read as the reverse complement.
TGGTCGCCACGACCGGGGCCAGAAATACGCCATAGAAGTTAGAGGGGGTAGGTCGGTAGACAGTGAGGAATGGGGGCTAGCTCAAAGTCCCTGCATCAGGTCCCTAGACACTGCGTTATACAGACTCAAGGGGGCCATCTCCGGAGAAGACACCGTTTGCCAAACTATCTCCGTACCCCACCACAGGGCCAATCTTCTCTGCATACTAAACCGCACCTATTTAGCGATGGCCCTATTAAGCCATATCATCCTAGGCATCAGTCTAGTGGGCGACACCCCTTGCCACGGATGGGGAAAGGTATCACGTTCTTGGTAGATGGTAATTGGGGCAGGGGGTAGCAGCCCGTAGGCTACGATCAAACCCAACAGAGCAAGGATAATAATACTAGCCAAACCGTTGGGTCGGAGAAACAGACGAATCAGTGCGATTTTCAGGGTGGGTGTCATCTATACAACGGGCATCCTGGCCCCATACAGGAACATCTCCCTGGGCAAGACAGGATCCTTATAATTGGAGCACCCTACCCAGGTGATGAGATTAGGCTTCACTGGGGTAGCGCGTTCAACTATCCGTTGGCCAAGAATTTACCTGATCTTTATGGCTAGGTAAAATCCTCCGCTATGGTGGCCCCATTGTCCGGATGTCCCATGGCCTGAACTAAGCGCCGCCCCCTGCCCCCAGTCCCCCATACCTTAAAAACTTGTTAAGGCTGCGCCCCACGGCGGAGAAGGCCGATATGCTGGAGCCAAGATACCTCCTAACTGCGTCTCCAGCCCCGCCTGACTCCCTTTATGGGGGTCAATACGACGGGGCTGCTACTTATGGGAGGGCGGCTCACTAATGGAGGCAGCTGGTGGGACATATCACCCGCCGGACAAGCCCCCAGACTGACCGCCACGACTTCCAGCACCAAGAGCGGCAGGGCTAGGACGAACCCTAGGACAAACCGTGGGCTCTAGGCAGAGGTTCTAGGCATCAAAAATGTTCCATGGTTGTTGCCTTTACTGGGTCTGGGTCTTATTAAATGTCATTGCTGATACCAAATGTTCGTGATATGGTGATCAGCAAGAGCAAAAAATCATCAAAAACAAAGACGCCCCATGCAATGACGGGTTGAGCAAGCGCCATCAGTCCTGCTGGGTCTTTCGTTTTTATTGCCGCGCAGATCACAAGCTTGCCGCTAACCTCTCCCGCCGGGAAGAGTTTAACGAGTGATCTGGGCGTTGAGTTCAGCACACGCGCCAATGACCTTATTTGCAATGTTTTGGGTGGCCCATCTCCCTCTTTCCTTGGGAGTGATGCCTCACCCTTCTTCGGTGGCCTTGCTGGAAGAGGCCACCTCGACTCAGCTACCGCTGCGTTTCGCTCAGACGGCCTCGTCCCCGTCGTTGTTGGCTTCGTCAGAATTCTCTCCGTCGGATGCCGCTTCGCCAGCGGCTGAGGGGTCTTCGTCGCCGCCTAACCTCGTGGCCCTACAAGGGCTAGGGTCTTCGCCGATACGGGGCTTAGCCGCGACGGTGAACTGGCAGCGCTGGATCAATACCGCCACGGTGACGGTGGTGGATACCGCTGCCCTCGCCGAGGAGGAAGCGGCGGTTGAGGCCATGCTCCCCAACGTTTTGGCCTCCGACACTTGCCCCGCCGCCCACCCCGCCACTCCCGAGGTCAGCCCTCCAGTTAGCGAAAAGCCGGGAGGGAACTCGGAGGGAAAAGCCGCAGACGAGACGACCGCAGACGCAGCCACCTTTGTGGTGCGGGTAAAAGGGGTAGCCATTGGCCAGGTGGCCTCAGCCGCGGTAGCCGAAGAGGTGGCCACCGACCTGCGGGAAGCGCTTCCGACCTTGGCCCAACATCCCCAGGCCCTCACCCCCACCCTTGACGATGAAACGGGCATTGGTCAGCTTGAAAACCAGGCCATTTTTACCCTGCCCCCCGAAGCCATCCGAGACGCTGACTCTATGGCCCTCACCACGGCCCAGTGGGTGAATAACCTCCGGTTGGCCTTAGGGGCAGAACCCCTGAACCCCGGCCAGGTACAGCGGGTGGCCTATGGTCTAGATCCTACCTCCACCCAGTTCCAGGGTACGGCCTCGTGGTATGGGCCGTACTTCCACGGTCGCCAAACCGCCACCGGGGAAATTTTTGACCAGGAAGCCCTCACCGCTGCCCACAAAACCCTCCCCTTTGACACCTACCTAGAGGTGCGAAACCTACTCAACGGCAGAACCGTGGTTGTCCGCATCAACGACCGTGGCCCCTACGTGGGAGAGCGATCTTTGGATCTATCCTATGCGGCGGCCCGCTGTCTGGGGAGTGTGCAGGTGGGCGTTATTCCCTACGAGGCCACGATTCTCACCCCCGGCAACCCCCAAGCCTGGGAAGAAGCCGCCCTGCCGCTATAGATCCGCCATAGATACCCTGTAGGATAGGCAGCAGTCTCCCCTGTCTTGGGTTTGGGGAGCGCTGTCCCAGAGCGGTCGTCTATGAATTCCGTTGACCTTGCTTTTTTGCCCGCCACCACCCAGGCCGCACTGATTCGCCAGCGTCAGGTGTCGCCCCTGGAATTCGTGGAACTTTACCTGGAGCGCATCGAACGGCTGAACCCAACCCTGGGGGCCTACGTGGCGGTGATGGCTGACCAAGCCCTAGCCGAGGCCAAGGCCAAGACCGACCAGGTGATGACCACCGATCCGGCGGATTTGCCGCCCCTGTTTGGGGTGTCGGTGTCGGTCAAAGACCTGAATGCGGTGGCGGGGGTGCCCTGCGCCTACGGCATCAAAGCCGCCTGTGATCGCATTGCCAGCCAGGATGACTACATTGTTACGAAGCTGCGGCAGGCGGGGCTCATCATCCTGGGCAAAACCGCCACCTCCCAGATGGGCTCCCTCCCCTACACCGAACCGCCGGGGTTCCCGCCAGCACGAAACCCCTGGAATGTGGACTATACCCCTGGCGGCTCCAGCGGCGGTGGGGCGGCGGCGCTGGCGGCGGGGTTGTGTGCCCTCAGCCAAGGATCCGATGGCGGCGGCTCTCTGCGGGGGCCAGCCTTTTGCTGCGGCCTGGTGGGGATGAAAGCCTCGCGGGGACGGGTGAGTTTTTCCCCGGTGGGAGAACGGCTGAACGGCCTAGCGGTGAATGGCCCCCTAGGCCGCACCACCGCCGATGCCGCTGCGCTGTTGGATGCCCTCAGCGGCTACGAACTGGGAGATCCCTACTGGTTGCCCGACCCTGACCCGAGCTTTCTGGCCAGACTCAACACGCCGCCCAATGCCCTACGGATTGGCTATACCACCCGTCTAGACCCCATTGGTGAGGCGGATCCTATCTGTCGGCAAGCCATCTATGAAACGGTGCAGCGGGTGGAGGAACTGGGGCACACCGCCGAAGAAGTCACCTTCCCCAGGTTGGATGAGCTGATCGAACCCTTTACTGTGGTGTGGCAGTGCGTGCTAGCGGAGGCCGGGGTTCCCTGGATTGTGCTAGAAAAAATGAACCGCTGGCTCTACTGGCGGGCTTGGCGGATCAACAGCGGCGCTTACCTGCGGGCCGTGTCTAAGCTGCAACAGGTGGCCCGCGATATCGTTTGCTTCTGTGCCCCCTACGATGTGCTCATTTTGCCCGTGTTCATGCACCCAACCATCCCTGTGGGGGCGTGGCGCTCGCTCCAGTCGCCCCAAATTCTCAAAAATGTAATCAACTGGGTGGCCCCCTGTCCGCCCTTCAATGCCAGTGGTCAACCCGCCCTGGCCATTCCCACCGGACTTTCGCCCCTGGGGTTGCCCGTGGGGGTGCAGTTGGTGGGGCGTCCTGCTGATGAAGCCACCCTCTTTGCCCTTGCCCACCAGATTGAATCTGCCTACCCCTGGCACCACCGCCCGCCCCTGGCCAATCAGTAAGCCAGAGCCTCGTATAATAGATGATTGGTGATAGCTTCGAGGGGCAACAGGCTGAACCGATCCGTCGGCAATCCGCTGAGTCTAAGACTCCAACCCTATGTCCTTCGTCTTTTCTTTAGCAGGTTTATTGGTATTGTGGTTAACCCAGAATCGGGGAATTGGTCGTCCGCTGCTCAACCCTCCACCGACGCTTCTCCACCCGACTTTCAGTTTGATTCCATCGAATCGGCCCTGCAAGATTTGGCGGCAGGGAAATCCATTGTGGTGGTGGATGACGAAAACCGGGAAAACGAGGGGGACGTGATCTGCGCCGCCCAGTTTGCCACCCCCGACAACATCAACTTTATGGCGGTGGAGGCGCGGGGGCTGATCTGCCTCGCCATGACTGGGGAGCGGCTGGACGAGCTGGATTTGCCCCTGATGGTAAGCCACAGCGCCTTTGAGGACGAAAACGAGCAAACCGCCTTCACCGTCAGTATTGATGCGGCCCTCTCCTGGGGTGTGACCACGGGCATTTCCGCCGAAGACCGGGCGCGAACCATTCAGGTGGCCATCAACCCCAAGGCCAAACCCAGCGACCTGCGCCGACCGGGGCATATTTTTCCGCTGCGGGCCAAGGAAGGGGGCGTGCTGAAGCGGGCGGGCCACACCGAGGCCGGGGTGGATTTGGCGCGGCTGGCGGGGCTGTATCCGGCGGGGGTGATCTGCGAGATCCAAAACCCCGATGGCTCCATGGCGCGACTGCCGGAACTGGTGGACTACGCCAAAACCTTTGGCCTCAAGCTGATTAGCATTGCCGACCTGATCCGCTATCGCCTGCAACACGAGCGCTTTGTGCAGCGGGAAGCGGTGGCGGAACTGCCCACCCAGTTTGGCCTCTTCCACATCTACGCCTACCGCAATTTGCTGGACGATTCCGAGCACGTTGCTCTGGTAAAAGGCGATCCAGCTACCTTTGATCAGCATTCCGTCATGGTGCGGGTGCATTCCGAGTGTCTCACCGGGGACGCCTTTGGTTCTTTGCGCTGCGACTGCCGAATGCAGCTTCAGGCGGCGCTGAAAATGATTGAATCCGCTGGCCGTGGCGTGGTCGTCTACCTGCGCCAGGAGGGCCGGGGCATTGGCCTGGTCAACAAGCTCAAAGCCTACTCCCTGCAAGATATGGGCCTCGATACCGTGGAGGCCAACGAAAAGCTGGGCCTGCCTGTGGATCAGCGCAACTACGGCATTGGGGCGCAAATCCTCAACGACATCGGCGTGAAAAAATTCTGCCTGATTACCAACAACCCCCGCAAAATCGCCGGACTCAAGGGCTACGGTCTGGATATGGTAGACCGAGTGCCGCTGATCATTGAAGCCACCCCCTACAACTCCAACTACCTTTCCACCAAGGCCCAAAAGCTGGGCCACCTAATGCTGCAAACCTACCTGGCCACGGTGGCGATTCACTGGCAGCGGGGGCCATTATCCACCGAAGACCGCTACGAGAAGCTGGAAAAACTGCGCTACCTGGCCCAAGAAAATGGGCTACTGCTGCAAGAGGAAGCCCGATCCGTAGCGTCGGCCCTGTTTAGCCAACCCCACCAAATTATCCACCTGGGCCTAGAGTCTGCCGAGGCCGTCCACCCCGATTGGTATACCGAAGCCAGCCAGCCCCAACTCCGGGCCATCACCACCATTTTGGATGCCCTCGCCACCTGGCCCGACCTCAGTCAAATGGCCTTTCTGATTTCCAATGGCAGCGACCCTTTCAATGGTCTTCAGGTCAACCTCGACCGCCAGATCTTCCATCGCGGCGATTCGGCAGCGGACGTCAAGCCCTCCGCCTTGGCCGACAACCTAGAAACCCAGCGGATTTATGTGTTCTCCAACCACATCCCCAGCGACTGACCCCACGACTTGAACGGCGGGATAGGCCAAGGCTAGCCTAACCCCTCGGACGGGGGATCTGCCCTCATCCCCCATCCGAGGGGAAAACGTAGCGCCGTTGTCGCAAAGTTTCGTTATAATTAGCGCAGCACTTCTTAATACTTCGCTTCTGCGTGATTCTAGTCACTCCCTTCGACGATTAGGATCACGCCACTTCCGTAAAGGTGTCACTGTGCATAGTGGCGTTTCGCAGGATAGTAGGGACATAGCAACCCCCTATCTTGCCATGGCCACCCTGCTTCTCTCCGCTACCTCTGATCACGGTGCCGCCTCTCGGCCTTCCATGCCGCTTTATCTCTCCCGCATTGCCACGGCCCTTGCCGCCCTGGTCGGGATTTGGGCCATGGCCAGCCAAGAAGCCTCTAGCCAAGTGCCTGGTTTGGCCGATGGCACCTACCTCTACGGCGAGTCTCCGGTGGCCGAAACTGTGGGAGCGACCTACTTTGTGTTTGAGGTGTCCGGTACCCAGCTCACGGGGGCCGCTTACCAGGTTTCCTCGTCCTTTGACTGTGTCTACGGCACCGTCACCCCCAGCGCCCTGGATTTGACCATTGTGGATGCCTACGACCAAACTGAATGGCCCCACCGCGTGGCCCTGCTCCCCGGAGAAGCGACCGTGGCGGGCATGAATGGCGGCGCACCCCTGCCCACCCTGGAAGGGATGAGCCCCATTGCCCAGCTTTCTCCCCTCGATCACGACCTGCTGGCGGCTTGCCGGATGCCCTAGAGGATCACCACAGGTCAAGAAAAACTGGGTTGCTGGGATGCCATACTAAGGCGGCATCCCTCTAGGATCGACTACTGGCCGGATTGCAGACAGCGGATGGCCTCCAGCATGCCACGGGCTTTGTTGAGGGTTTCTTGGTACTCGCTTTGGGGCACAGAATCCGCGACTAGACCTGCCCCGGCCTGGACGCTAACGGTGTGGCCTCCGTTGGGATTTCCCTGCACAATCATGGTGCGGATGGTGATGGCGGTATTGAGTTGGCCCTCGAAGTCGTAGTAGCCGTAGACGCCGGAGTAGGGGCCACGGCGGCAGGGTTCGAGGTCGTGGATGATCTGCATGGCGCGAATTTTGGGGGCACCGCTGACGGTACCTGCCGGGAAGCAAGCCTTCAACAAATCCCAGGCGGTTTTGCTGGGTTCCAGTTCGCCCACCACGTTGCTAACGATGTGCATGACGTGGGAGTAGCGTTCCACCACCATCAGTTCATCCACCCGCACGGTGCCGCTGGTGCAGACGCGGCCTAGGTCGTTGCGCCCTAGATCTACCAGCATGACGTGTTCGGCAATTTCCTTGGGATCGGCCAGCAGGTCTTCCTCGTAGGCTTTGTCTTCGGCGGCGGTTTTGCCCCTGGGGCGGGTTCCGGCAATGGGGCGCACCGTGGCGATGCGGGGGGAATCTGGCCCATTATCCAAGGTGGCCTTCACCATCACCTCCGGGCTGGAGCCGATGATCTGCCAATCCTGGAAATTGAAATAGGCCATGTAGGGAGAGGGGTTGATCTGCCGCAGGGAGCGGTACAGGTCGAAGGGTTGCCCCGCATACTCTGTGGAAAGCCGCTGGGAGATCACCACCTGAAAAATGTCTCCGGCCTGGATGTGGCCCTTGGCCCGCTCCACACAGCCACAGAACTCTTCTGGGGTGCGGTTGCTCGAAAAGGTGAGAGAGTCGGCGGATTGGAGACCGGGCGGCACCCAGGGGAGGCGTCCCTGTTGTTCCGACAAGGGCAGGGTGAGCTTTTCGACCAGTTGGCGCACTCGGCCACAGGCTTCCTCGTAGGCTTCGCGTAAATCGCGGCTGGGATCGCGCAGATCGGCGTAGGCGATGGCCCAAACTTTGCGCTGCACCTGGTCAAAAATCAGCAGGCTATCCACCTGCATCCACAACCCGTCGGGCAGGTCGCCCTCGGCGGCGGGATGGACGGGGACGGTGGGTTCAATCCAGCGGATAAGCTCGTAGCCCCAAAAGCCAAATAGGCCACCAATGCCCGATGGCAGGGCCGGAATTTTGACGGGATGGTAGGGATCGAGGCAGTCCGCCAAAATCTCGAAGGGGTTGCCCTCAAAGCGGTTCACGGTGCCGTCTCGGTGGGTTTGGGTGGAGATGTCATCCCGGCTTTCCATCACCCACAGCGGGTCGCAGCCGAGGAAACTATAGCGCCCTAGGGTTTCGCCCCCCTCCACCGACTCCAGCAAAAAGCTGTAGGGTTGCCCCGCGCACACCTTATACCAGGCAGAAACGGGGGTGTCTAAATCGGCCACCCACTCTTGGTACACCGGAACGAAGTTACCCTGGCTGGCGTAGGCTTGAAACTGCTCGAAGGACGGGGAAATCATGGGGCGATTCTATAGACCGAGAAAAGTAAAAAGGGCATAGCCATGCCATGCCCTAGGTATCAGGATATAGATGTTTGCAACAGAGAGAACAACCAAAAGGAGTAGAACATTACCGCGAAAGCAAAGTTCTGAGCAAAAGGGCTGACCTAGACGTCTAACCTAGACTTCGTAGGGAGCCTTGCCGCTGAACTTGACGGTGGCGGGATCGGGGTTGGAACCGATATTGCGAGCCACGCTGCCCACAGCGGTACGGCCTTCGTTCACCTTCTCAGGGAAGACGCCATCGGCGGGGTGCAGATATTGGGTCTCGCCACTGGGATAGATGCGGTAGATTTTGTAATCTTCAATTTTGGGCTTGAACTTGGTGCGGAGCTGGGTGCCTAGGGCGAGGCACTGCTCTTTGCGAGCCAGATACAGAAGGTTTTCCCCTTCGTTCATCATGGCCGCGCCACCCGTGGGCATTTCAAAAACCTGCTTCTTAGAGCTTGTCCAGGTGATGGCGTATTTTTCTTCTACCTGGGCTTTGGTCAGAAGGCCGCCGGTGCTGCCCCCGAAAATAGGTGTTTGACCTGTAAGCGTTTCAGTCATGAATTCCTATCTCTCAACCGTTTGTTGGGAATCCTATCATCGCAAGCGCAGGCAGTAATACCGATTGTTGAGGAAGTGTAACAGTTCTTCAGAGAATCGGCGCTTGTGCGGCATTCCATCCAGCGCCACCATTTTAGCCATAACTTGTGGATGGAGTTACGTTTCTGGGTGAGCTTGCGCTTTATTCTGGGGTTGCACCTGGTTAACCGTGGAGCGATTTATCATCCGATGAGTATTCAAACGATTGTCACCCAGCCCTATGGCGACCAAAAACCCGGCACCTCCGGGTTGCGGAAGAAGGTGAAGGTCTTTCAACAACCCAACTATCTAGAAAATTTTGTTCAAGCGATTTTTAACAGCCTAGAGGGCTACCAAAACCAAACCCTGGTGGTGGGGGGCGATGGCCGCTACTACAACCGTCAGGCGGTGCAGATTATCCTCAAAATGGCGGCGGCAAACGGCTTTGGCCGAGTGCTGGTGGGGCAGGGGGGCATTCTCTCCACCCCAGCGGCCTCCTGCGTGATTCGCAAGAGCAAGGCGTTCGGCGGCATTGTCCTGTCTGCCAGCCACAACCCCGGTGGCCCCGACGAAGACTTTGGCATTAAGTACAACATCGGCAACGGTGGCCCTGCGCCCGAATCCGTCACCGACGCCATCTTCAACAACAGCCAGACCATCACCGAGTACAAAATCCTCGACACCTCCGATATCGACCTAGACCGCGTCGCCACCCACACCCTCGGCCACACCACAATAGAGGTCATCGACTCGGTGACGGACTACGGGGCGCTGATGGAAACCCTGTTTGACTTCGGCCAAATTCAGCAACTCCTCTCCAGCGGCAAGTTTCGGTTTTGCATGGATTCCCTCCATGCCGTCACTGGCCCCTACGCCAAAGCGCTGTTTGAGCGGCGACTCAACGCCCCAGCCGGAACGGTGGTGAACGGCATTCCCCTAGAGGACTTTGGCGGTGGACACCCCGACCCCAACCTGGTCTACGCCCACGACCTGGTGGAGGTGATGTTTGGCGACAACGCCCCCGACTTTGGGGCCGCCTCCGATGGCGACGGCGACCGCAACATGGTGCTGGGCAAGAACTTCTTTGTTACCCCCAGCGACAGTTTGGCCATCCTGGCGGCAAATGCCACCCTGGTTCCGGGCTATCGTCAGGGCATTGCCGGGATTGCCCGTTCCATGCCCACCAGCCAAGCGGCGGATCGAGTGGCGGAAAAGCTGGGCATTCCCTGCTACGAAACCCCCACGGGCTGGAAGTTCTTCGGCAACCTGCTGGATGCGGGCAAAGCCACCCTCTGCGGCGAAGAAAGCTTCGGCACCGGGTCGAACCATATCCGCGAAAAAGATGGCCTCTGGGCGGTGCTGTTCTGGCTCAATATCCTGGCGGTGAAGCAGCAGTCCGTGGAAACCATCGTCCGCGAACACTGGGCTACCTATGGCCGCAACTACTACTCCCGCCACGACTACGAAGGGGTGGACAGCGATCGCGCCAACACCCTAATCGACAACCTGCGCCAGGGTTTGAGTGCAATGCCCGGTAAAACCTACGGATCCTACACCGTGGAGTATGCCGATGACTTTGCCTACACTGACCCTGTCGATGGCAGCGTGTCGGCTAAACAAGGCGTGCGGATTGGCTTCACCGATGGCTCCCGGATGGTCTTCCGCCTCTCCGGCACAGGCACCTCTGGGGCTACCCTGCGGCTGTATGTGGAAAGCTACGAACCCGACGTGGCCAAGCACGACCAAGACACCCAAGCGGCCCTGGCCGAGTTGATCGCCCTCGCCGACGAGATCGCCCAAATCAAACCCCTCACCGGGCGCGACCAGCCCACGGTGATTACCTAGCCTCCGGAGATCGCCAAGTTTCTGCTGCCCAACTAGACAAACAACCCGGCTTCAACTTCGGAAAAGTCACAATTTCTGTGCGCTACCTAAGCAAGAAGCCGGGTTTCTGAAGGGATCAGCCAAGTCCTAGAAGAAGGCGGGCTGGTGGCGGGTAAGGCTGAGGAATTCTTCGCGGGTTTTTTGGTCATCCTGGAAGCAGCCCAGCATGGCGCTGGTTACAGTCCAAGAACCGGGCTTTTGCACGCCGCGCATTACCATGCACATGTGGCTGGCTTCTACCACCACAGCCACCCCACGGGGCTCTAGGATTTCCTGGATGGCTTCAGCCACCTGACGGGTGAGGCGCTCCTGCACCTGAAGGCGACGGGAGTACATTTCCACAATTCGGGCCAGTTTGCTGAGGCCCACTACCCGCTGGTTAGGGATATAGGCGACGTGGGCGCGACCCATGAAGGGCAGCATATGGTGTTCGCACATGCTGAAGAGGTCGATGTCGCGCACCAGCACCATTTCGTTGTGGCCTTCGTCAAAGATGGCCCCGTTGACCAGTTCCTCCAGGGATTGCTGATAGCCACTGGTGAGGAATCGCATGGCATCGGCCACCCGCTTGGGGGTCTTCAGCAGCCCTTCCCGGTCGGGATCTTCGCCCACGGAGAGCAGCATGGTGCGCACGGCTTCCTTCATGTCGTCGTGGCTGGTTTCAGGGATGGCATAGGACTGGGCTTCGCTGCCGTGGCGCAGGGCACGGTCGGGCAGAACGGAAGGAGCATTGCCCAAGGTGCCGATGCCGTTGGGGGCGACTTTGTCATTCAGGCCATTTGAGGATGCGATAGTCATAGGGTTCAACTAAACTCCAGGTGTTCAACAAAACGGAGACCGCTCTCTGAGACGGTCAAACTCGCAGACGGTAAAAAACTTCGTAAACCCTTAGCTGCGTTGGGCGATGCCTCAGCTTGCTACAAGGCCCCTCCAGCGGGCATCAGCACGATATCTTCGATCACCGCTTGGGGGGGTAACAGCACGGTGCTGAGGATGGTCTGGGCCACAATTTCGGGGGTCAGCATTTGGCTGCGGTCGAAATCGGCATGGACGGTCTCGGTATCCCACAGGGGAGTGTTCACCGATCCAGGCGTCACCATCACCACCCGAATGCCATTGGCCCGCTCCTCCACCGCCAGCACCTTAGAAAAGGCCACCAGGGCAGCCTTACTCGCGGTATAGGCTCCCCAATCGGGAAAAGCCGCCTTGGCCGCAATGGAGGAAATGTTGACGATGGTGCCGCCCCCCCCCGCCCGCAGACCGGGCAGCGCCGCCTGAATGCACTGAAAAATACTGGTGAGGTTGAGATCCATGACCTGCTGCCAGTGGTGCAGGGGCATGGTGGCCAAGGCTCCGGTATAGCCCATGCCTGCGTTGTTAATCAACACGCTAAAGGCTCCGAAGTCTTGAATGATTTCGGCCATGCGGGGCTGCACCTGGGGAACATCGGCTAGCTCAATGGCATAGCCCTTCGCCACTACGCCATACTCGGCCAGTTCATCTACTACGGGCTGCAATCGGTCGAGGGAACGGCCTAACAGGGCCACATCAAACCCCGCCTGGGCAAGGGCGTGGGCCGTGGCTCTACCAATACCGCGACTGGCTCCCGTAATCAGGGCGCGACGCGGCAGGTCGGAACGGGGGGGATTGTCCAAAACGGAATACCAAAAACCAACAACGAACGAACCAGGGGGCTAGGCGAGACCTATGGGTGGAGGGCTGCTAAGCTCGCTTCCTTTAGCGTTCCCGGATCGGGGCGGTTGTGCAAACAAGGTCAGGCCCGTTTATATGTTAACAAACGTAAAGCACTTCTCTCGGAAATCGCCACCATAAAAGTCTTTGATGGCTATTCTTGCAGATACCCTATTATTGCACCCCGGTATCCTTTGTGATCCTAGGCCGCTGCTTCGGCAAACACGCCAATTTTGCGGTACTTCTGGTAGCGCATCTGCTGGAGGGCTTCGGGGGTGAGCCGCGACAGTTCTGCCAGGTTTTCCACCAGGGCTTGCTTGAGAATGTCCGCCGCCTGGATGGGGTCGGCATGGGCACCGCCCACGGGTTCGGTCAAAAGCTGATCGAGAATGCCCAGGTTTTTCAAATCCCAGGAGGTGATTTTTAGGGCTTCGGCGGCTTCGGCGGAACGTCCGGCATCCTTCCAGAGAATGGCGGCGCAGGCTTCGGGGCTGGCCACGGTGTAGACAGAATGCTCAAACATCATCAGCCGATCCCCGACGCCAATGCCCAGGGCACCGCCGGAACCGCCCTCGCCGATGATGGTGCAGATGATCGGCACCCGCAGGCCAAACATTTCCCGCAGGTTGTAGGCGATGGCTTCCCCTTGGCCCATTTCTTCGGCCTCGTAGCCGGGATAGGCACCGGGGGTATCAATAAAGGTAATGATCGGCATAGAAAACCGATCCGCATGGCGCATCAGCCGCATGGCCTTGCGGTAGCCACCGGGGGAGGCCATGCCGAAGTTGCGAGCTACGTTGTCCTTGGTGTCGCGGCCTTTTTGATGGCCCAAGATCACCACGGGTCGCCCCTCCAGCCGTGCCACACCGCCCACCAGGGCCGGATCGTCCTTGCCGGAGCTGCGGTCGCCGTGGAGTTCAATCCATTCGTCGGTGATGGCCTGGATGTAGTCTAGGGTGCTGGGGCGGCGGGGATGGCGGGCCACCTGCAACCGCTGGGCCGGGGTGAGGCTGGAGAAAATTTCCTGGCGCAAATGGGCGGCTCTAGCCTCTAGCTGGCGCAACTGGGCCGAGACATCCACATCATTTTTCTCAGCCAGGTCGCGGATTTGGGCAATGCGTCCCTCTAGCTCTGCAAGAGGCTTTTCAAAGGACAGCAAAATCGACTTGCGCTCGTTAGGGGCCATAGCCAGCAATAAACGATAGGAAAAGGGAAACCAAGGCCCAAGAATAACTAGGGCTTTTCTAGGATACCAAGCTGGGTTCCCCTTCCTGCTGTCAATCTTGGTAGGGACTTCCCCCTAGGGTGAATGCCGCCGCTCGTCAGTCCTTTGTAATATCCAGGACGATCTACCCATCCCTAACTCAGGAGAGCGACCTAGAAAAGCGATTTAGAAAGATGAGAAAACCCTAGGGAAAAGATGTCTTAGGAAGGTTGCTACAGCATAGTAGGCTGGAAATCGAGGTCACGCCCTAGAACGTTAGACATTGGGCAGGATTCCCGATTTCCAAAGACCTAGTCGTAGATGTTGGCGGCTTTTAGCATGTGGTAGGTGATCAACAACTGGGTGAGCGCCAAGGGATAGCTTTGCAGGGTTTCGCCCGTGGTGCCGATGACTTTACCGATATCGGTGTTGCCTTCGATGCTGCAAAAACGGCCCAGATAGGGGATTTCGCCGCAGAGGGTGCGCTCCAGTTCCTGTACGGGTTGTTCAGTGGCGTGGCAGTCGATTTCCAGCACGTCCACAGGTTTGCCCATGTCGCGATCTAGCTCTAGGCGCACAGCATCGCTGAGGGTGCCGCCGTGTTTGGTCTCTAGCAGGTGGCTAAAGTCGGGGTGGGGGATGGTGGGGCGCATCACCAGGCGCACGTTCAGCATCAGTTCGTTGGTGCTTTGCTCGTCGCTGGGGGGATAGAAAGACACCACCACGTCGGCCCATTGGCGCTGGGGACGAATGTAGGCTTCGGAATCTTCCTCCCGGGCTTTGATTTGCTCGATCACCTCTTCGGGGGTGTAGCCGCGTTTGCGGGTGTCGCGCTTGATCTTCCAGTTGGCCCGCAGGTCTTCCGGCGGCGCAAGGTAGACCTTCACATCGTAGGCATCGCGGCAGGCACGGGTGGAGTAGCCCAGCAGCCCTTCCACAATCACAAATCGGCGAGGTTCAATATATTCCGGGGCGTCAAATTCGCCGCTGCTGTGGTTGTAGATCGGCTTGAGGATGGGCTGTCCCGTCCGCAGTAGGCCCAGGTGCTGCTGGATGATGTCGATGTAGTTGCAGTCGGGGTGGAGGGCGGAGATGCCCATTTCCTTGCGCTGCTTGCGGTCGTAGCGGTGGTAGTCGTCCGTGCAGATGGTGGTGACTTGGTCTTCGCCTAAAATTTGGGCAATGCCTCGCGTTAGGGTGGTTTTGCCAGCGGCGCTGTCGCCCACGATGCCAAGAATAATTGGACGGCCTACCATGCATTCCTCCAGGGTTGTATAACCAATAGTTAATCATTCCATTGTAGGAACCAACGGGACGCAATCCGATGATTGATTTAGCAAACCAAACGATTTTGGTGACGGGCGGCTCTCGCGGCATTGGCCAAGCCATCGTCAAAACCCTTCATCGGGCCGGAGCCTCGGTAGTGCTGCACTATGGCCAGGGGCAGACCGAAGCCGAAGCCATCGCCGCTGACCTCGGTGCCCATGGGGTGCCCTCCGAGCGGGTGTATTTAGTTCAGACGGATTTGTCCCAACCCGGTGCCGCTAGGGACTTGTGGGCCAAAGCCGTGGCGTGGCGTGGGTCAATCGCCACCGTGGTGAACAATGCCGCTACCATGCCCGCCGCTCCCATTGAGGAAAACTGGGATATCTGGGCCGATGCTTGGCAGCAAACTCTTCAGGTCAACCTGATCGCCGTGGCGGATCTGTGCCGAGAAGCCGTCCTCCACTTTCAAACCCAGGGCGGCGGCACCTTGGTTAATCTCGCCAGCCGCGCCGCCTTTCGGGGCGATGGCCCAGAATTTGCTCCTTACGCCGCTTCTAAGGGTGGTGTGATTAGCCTCACCCGCACCCTCGCCAAGGGCTTTGCGAAGGACGGTGTTCGGGCCTATGCCATTGCCCCCGGCTTCGTCCGCACCGACCGCATCGAGCAAGTGATGGCCGAACGGGGAGATGAGTACGTCACCCGCGACATCCCCATGGGTGCGCCTGCCGATCCCCAAGACATCGCCAACCTGGTCGCCTTCCTCGCCGCTGGCCTTGCCCCCCACGCCACCGGAGCCACCTTCGATGTCAACGGCGCGTCCTACTTTCACTAAGCCAATACCCCTATCCCAAGGTTCTTCCGGCGGTCTATTGTTCCCAATCAATCGCCGCAGATAACCTCGAACTCCCACAGATAACTTTTCGGCGGTTGGGTGCATTGAAGTTGTTAGCCTGTGCCTTCAGCTTTGTGATCCAAAATAAGGTACTTAAAGTCTGTGGACTTAAAAACCTCAAATCGTCTTTACTGGACTCATGGCAGTATCTAGTGAGAAAGATATCAGAAAACAATTTGGTGAACGTCTTCGTTACCTAAGGGGTATCCGTAAACTCTCCCAAGAAGACTTGGCACACTTGTGCAACTTAGACAGGAGCTATATCGGAGGAGTTGAACGTGGACAAAGAAATGTCAGTCTTCTGAATATCAAGAAAATTGCAGATGCGTTATGTGTTTCACCCAGAGAGTTTTTTGATGAGTAACATTCCAGAAAATATCCGCCTAAAAGATTTGGTAATTGTTGCCAACTTGAATAAGCCTTTTTTTGATGATTTTATTAACTTTTTAAGAGCAGAGGGATATGCCGAACTCTATGACTTTGTTGTTGAAAATGATAGTTCTAGAGCGAAGGCAACAATTAAGAAGTATTTAGATCGAAGGATACCCAGCGATCTGAAACTATACGATGGAATAGCTCGTCCGTATTCTGAGGATAAAGCTAAGTGGTTATTGTTAGGATGGATTTTTAGAGATGCTCCTGTACAAAGGCTAGAAGGCTTTTTGAAAAACTTGAGTGGAACACCAAACGAACGTAAAGCTGAACTACTTAATCAAGTTAGACAGTATGCCTCTAGTGTTTTGCCTGACAGTGAAAGATGGGATTGGCTACCAATATTTGAAGTAATGGTTGATCGTTTAGAAGGCAGTCGCCGCTCCATTAAAGGAAACTTATTTGAAGAAATTGTTCGACGTAGCCTCAGCAATATATTCGAGGAAAATGAAATTAACCTCTCAATTGATAAGACGCAAATTAAAATTGGGGGTGAAACTTATGACGTTAAAGTAAGTGGAGGACAAGGTACTATTCTGATACCCGTTAAGACTCGTGAAACAATGGGGGGTGGGCATGCTTTGCTATTTACGAGAGATATTCATAAAGCAATATCTGTAGCAAGTGAGTCTGGATATAACTGTATACCAATTGTGATTGCCGAATCCTGGACAGGAGATCTATCGACTCTTGATTGTCAAGAGTTTATTTACATTAATAAGAATCCAAATCAAGTGAATGAAGTAGAGCCCCTTTTAATTCAAAAGCTTGAAAGCTTAATACACGTTTTTCGCGCTCTCACATAATAAATGAGCTAGGACGAGAAAATTCTCTTGATTGCTATTTCACAGTAGTGCTTATTTAACTCAATTCCAATAAATTTTCGTCCTTTCATAAGAGATACAAGCCCGGTAGTCCCAGAGCCAAAGAAAGGATCAAGAACAACTGAACCTTCGGAGGATCCTGCTAGAATGCAAGGCTCTATTAGTTTTTCCGGAAAAACTGCAAAATGTGCTTCTCTAAACTTAGAGAGGGGTACTTCCCAGACAGTTCTTTTGTTTCTTCCTTTAGGATGAAAAGCTTGATCCCACCGACCTCGGTGAAGATTTGAGTTGCCAGAATTTTTTCCCTGTTCTGGCGTTCCACCTTCTTTGCCAAGATGGTTGCGTCCGCCCTTCATTTTGCTTTTTTCCGAAAAAGTTACATGAGGTTCACGGATAGAGTCAGCATCATAAAAATATTTTGAGTTCTTGGCAAACAGGAATATATATTCGTGATCAGTAGTTGGACGATTTTGCACAGAGGATGGCATTGCATTTGGTTTATGCCAAATAATGTCAGAGCGCAAAAGCCAACCTCGTTCTTTCAAAGCGATTGCCAGCCTCCAAGGAAGCCCAGCTAGATTACCATTGATATATTTATCCCCGATGTTAA
The DNA here is from genome assembly GCF_016403105.1 of Leptolyngbya sp. BL0902. Taxonomy (NCBI): domain Bacteria; kingdom Bacillati; phylum Cyanobacteriota; class Cyanophyceae; order Leptolyngbyales; family Leptolyngbyaceae; genus Leptolyngbya; species Leptolyngbya sp. BL0902. The sequence continues at coordinate 3,702,783 of NZ_CP046155.1, read as the reverse complement.
GCCAAAGCGTACCGTCTTCTCTTAAAACTCTCTTCACCTCGTCAAAAATATTAACAAGACGCTCTATGTACTCTTCTGGTGTTTGCTCCATACCAATTTGATCGTCCGCACAATAATCACGCTGCCCGTAATAGGGGGGACTGGTGACTACTGTTTGCACTATCGAGCTTGGAAAATTCTTCAAAACCTCTAATGCTTCTCCGTTTAGAACAAAGTTAGCTTGATTGAAGTCAGCTTCATGAATATCTTCTAGCCCAATTATCAGTTTTTTGCCTTCCCCCATAAATAGAGGAAGATTCCCAGTAATGCGATCTAAGGAGACAGTCATGCTTGGCAGCTCATGGTACTTATAGTCATCATACCTTGCTGTCACGAGCATCGCAACCCCAAGGCTTGCCGCCAAGACTACCACACCACAAGGCCACAAGAACAAGTGTTCTGCCCATCCTTGCGGTAAGGAGAAAGTGAATTTTTACATCTTTGACTCAGCATATCTTCAGGAGTCTTTAGAGAACCTAACAAGCAGCAAAGCAGACTAACTAGCACTTCGGTGGCAGACCTTGGTACCTCGTGTTAAGGATGCACCCTATACCCTGGAACCTTGATTTTGCCCAAAGCCCCACGCCACAATATAAAGAAGCCCTGATAAAGAGACCTTGCATCCCGACGTTGGTGCATCGTTTCACGGATGCACCCTACACCCTCTCAATTCCCCACTCCCCACTCCCCACTCCCCAAGTCCCCATGACCGCCACCCACCCCACACCCGCCACTACCCCATCCTCCTCTCTATCTCCCCTCACCGTCGATGTCGCCATCGTGGGCGGCGGCATTGTGGGATTAACCCTAGCGGCGGCGTTGCGGCCCTCTGGGCTGCGGGTGGCGGTGATTGAAGCCCAAACCCCAGCCGCCGCCGCCTCTCGGCAGCGGGCCTATGCCTTTTCGCCCACCTCGGCGGACATTATGAAAGGGCTGGGACTATGGCCGCAGGTGGGGCCAAGAATTTCTCACTTTCGCCAGGTTCGCCTCTCCGATGGCGACCACCCCGAAGTCGTGACGTTCTCGCCCCAGGATTTGGGCGATGAGTCGGTGTTTTATGGGGCCGAGCATGGCGTGTTGATGGAGGCTCTACAAGGGGCGGTGCAGGCGGCAGCGAATATCCATTACCTCAGCGAAACCACCCTAACCGTCACGGAACGCCACGGGGAACGGGTGATTGGCACCCTGACGCCGCCGGAGGGAACCCGCACGTTGGAGGCAGCCCTGGTTGTTGCCGCCGATGGCAAACAGTCGCCCCTGCGGCGGCAGGCCAATATCGATGCCTTTGGTTGGCAGTATTGGCAGTCCTGCATCACCACCGTTTTGGAACCAGAGGGCGACCACCAAGCCACCGCCTACGAACGGTTTTGGCCCAGCGGCCCCTTCGCCATCCTGCCCCTGCCCGGTGGCCGTTGTCAGGTGGTGTGGACATCGCCCCATGAAGAAGCCCAGGCGATTCTGAACCTGCCCGAAGCAGAATTTATGGCCGAGCTAGAACGCCGCTACGGTTCCCACATGGGCAAGCTCAAGCGCCTCACCCCGCCTGCCCTGTTCCCGGTGCAGTTGATGCAGTGCGACCGCTACATTCAGCCCCGCCTCGCCCTGGTGGGGGATGCCGCCCACAGTTGCCACCCCGTCGGCGGACAGGGCTTAAACATGGGTCTTCGGGATGCGGCGGCTCTCGCAGAAGTCCTCACCGCTGCCCACCAAAAGGGTGAAGACCTGGGTGCCGTGACCGTCCTGCGCCGCTACGAACGCTGGCGACGCTGGGAAAACTGGGTCATCCTCAGCTTTACCGACACCCTCACCCGCAGCTTTTCTAACCAAATTCCGCCCATCGTCGCCCTGCGCCGCCTAGGGTTGTGGGTTTTGAACCACGTTTCTCCCCTGCGCCACCTCGCCCTGCGATTGATGACCGGACGCCTAGGCCGAGTGCCCAAGTTAGCCCTGCAAGGTCGCCAGGTTCGGGATGACACGTAGGTCACAACGCTGACGTCAACCACGCACCTCAGCTAGCTATGGCTGAGAGTGCCGCCGTTGCCCAAAAAAGCGGGCTACACTAGGGGCACCGCTGGCTTTCCGGCCTCCTGGCGGTTGCGATCCGCGTCACCGTCTAGCCTCCCCAGATCATCCCGCCCATGGACACCCCTCGTCTTCACCCCGACACCATCGAAGCGGTACGGGATCGCGTCGATATTGTGGATGTGGTGTCGCAGCATGTGGTGCTGAAAAAGCAGGGCAAGGATTTCGTCGGCCTTTGCCCCTTCCACGAGGACAAATCCCCCAGTTTTAGCGTCAGTCCCGGCAAGCAGTTTTACTATTGCTTTTCCTGTGGGGCGGGGGGCAACGCCTTCAAGTTTTTGATGGAGCTGAACAAGCGCTCCTTTGCCGATGTGGTGCTGGATTTGGCCCAGCGCTACCAGGTGCCCGTTACCACCCTGGAACCCGCCAAGCGTCAGGAACTTCAGCGCCAGCTCACCCTGCGGGAACAGCTTTACGAAATTCTGGCCCTCACCGCCCGGTTTTATGAACACGCCCTGCACCAAACCGATGGGGCCGCAGCCCTAGCCTATCTGCGGGACAAACGGGAACTAGAAGACGCCACGATTCAAAAATTTCAACTGGGCTTTGCGCCGGGGGGCTGGCAAACCCTTTACGACTATCTCATTGAGCAAAAAAACTATCCCGTTGACCTCGTCGAAAAAGCGGGCTTGATCGTGCCGCGCAAAAAGGGCGAGGGCTACTACGACCGTTTCCGAGAACGGCTAATGATCCCCATCCGCGATGCCCAGAGCCGGGTGATTGGCTTTGGCGGGCGCTCCCTCGGCGACGAAAAACCCAAGTACCTGAACTCGCCGGATACGGAACTGTTCGACAAGGGCAAAACCCTCTACGGCCTAGATTTGGCCCGTGCCGCCATCGCCAAACAGGATCGCGCCATTGTGGTGGAAGGCTATTTTGACGTGATTGCCCTCCACGCCGCTGGCATTGAAAACGCCGTGGCGGCGTTGGGCACCGCCATCAACGCCGCCCAGGTGCGCCAGGTGTTGCGCTACACCGAATCCAAACAAGTGTTGCTGAACTTTGACGCCGATGCCGCCGGGGTGAAGGCCGCCCAGCGGGCCATCGGCGAAGTGGAGGAAATGGCCTATCGCGGCGATGTGCAACTGCGGGTGCTGAACATCCCCGACGGCAAAGACCCGGACGAATTTTTGCGCCACCACAGCCCCGCCGACTACCGTGATTTGGTCAACGACGCGCCCCTGTGGATCGACTGGCAAATCCACAACCTAATCCAGGGCAAAGACCTGCGGCAGGCCGACCAGTTTCAGCAAACCACCCAATCTGTGGTGAAGCTGCTGAGCGACATTGCCAACGCCGACACCCGCACCCACTACGTCCGCTACTGCGCCGAAATCTTCAGCAATGGCGACAGCCGCCTGGTGCCCCTGCTGGCGGAAAACCTGATTACCCAAGTGCGCCGCCAACGCCGCGCCACCTCCAGCGATACGCCCCCGGCCCGTTCCCTGCCCCGCGCCACCGCCAGCGGCAGTTCCCTAGAGCAAGCCGAAGCCGCCCTGCTGCGCGTGTTCCTCCATCACCCCACCAGCCGCGACGAAATCCGCCAGGTTTTGGAAGATCGCGATTTGCAATTCAGCTACTCCCACCATCGCGCCCTGTGGCGACAAATGCAGCGGTTGCTAACGCCCAGCCCTGATTACCCAGACTCGTCTGCTGCCGATTTGGTGGGCATCCTCCGCAACCAGTTTGCCGATGCCGGAGTCACCAATCCTCACCTCCAAGCCCTGCTCAACCTCAGTGAAAAGACCAAACGGGACGTGATTCGTGCCCCGCTGATCATCCGTGCCGCCGCCGCCTGCATGGAGAAAAACCTCTGCGAAAAGCGCTATCGTCACTTTCTCAACCTCTGGGAAAAGACCGATTGCGCCGCCGATTCGGAACAATTCGCCTACTACCAAAGCCAAATCTACGCCGAAAAACGCCGCATCGAAGCCCTGGATAAGGAACGTCAAGTCACCTTTGAAGACCTCGCAAACCAACCCTGGATGGGCGAACAGTATGATTCGCTGGATCGGTAAACCAAAAATCTGGATGCTGGGGTGAATAGGCTGGGGCCGATTGAGAAGGCAGCCGCAACACCCAATATCCTAGAACGATGCGCTAGCTCCGGGGATGGGCTCTGAGAGAGGGCGATGGCGGAGATTTCACCGTTCCCCCAGCCGTCTGCTCAAAAGCTATCTGCTAAAGCGGTCTTCTTAACCTGCTGCCTCAAAACAAAGATCGGCGGCGGGAGAGAAGTTTGTAGCCAAACCCCATGGCCATGAGGGACACAAAAAATTGCCACAGACTGGTGGGGTTGAGAATGGCCCGACTGCTGGCAAAAACGCAGATTACGCCAAAGGCGACGGCGACCCAACCGAAGGGGCGCATCGGTGGCGGGAGGAAAACGAGGGCAAAGACGCCAATGCACAGGGAAATGACCGATAGATCAGCCGCAATGCCCCGCCACCAGGGATAGGCAGAGGTGGTGAAAATGATATTTTTGCCCAGAAAATAGATGCCCAGCAGGATAAGCGCTAGGCCCAAGAGATAGTTGAAGGCTCGCATGGTGATGAGATGGGTTTGAAGGATCAGTACTGACTAGACAGATGGCGACTCTTGCCTAGGGTACCCAATCGGGCCGTGAAACGACCTCTTGAACCCGCAGGTTTGACCGTCTGGTGTGGCCTTTGAGGGTAGTCCAGCCCAGAAAAATGGGCTCGGCCCAGCCATGAGTAACCTAACCCACCAGTGGAGACAATGGGCGACCTCACTGAGGTCTAGCGACGGCGGTTGACCAACATGATGTAGTACAGCAGGTTGAGGGCGGCGTAGAAGGCCGTGGCCACATAGGTGAGGGCGGCGGCGCTGAGAACGGCCTTGGCTCCTTTGTTTTCTTCCCCTTGCAGAATGCCCAGTTCGTCAATTAGGCGCAGGGCACGGCCAGAGGCGTCAAACTCGACGGGCAGGGTGACAACGTGGAACAGCAACACCGCCGCAAAGAAGAAGATGCCAACCCAGGCGAGGTTTAACCAGACCTGACTCGCGCTAGATAGAATCAGACCCGCCATAATCAGCATGGGGCCGAGGCGAGATCCCAGGTTTACGGCGGGCACCAGGGCGGCGCGGAGGTTCATAAATTTGTAGCCCTCCACATCCTGCAAAACATGGCCGCATTCGTGGGCGGCCACGGCGGCGGCGGCGAGGGAGGTGGAGTTGTAGATGCCCTCAGACAGGCGCACGGCCTTGGCGCTGGGGTCGTAGTGGTCGGTGAGTTCTCCGGCAACAGGCTCGATGCGGATGCCGCTGACACCTTTCTTGGACAGGATAGTTTGGGCGACCTGGGCTCCGGTCATCCCCATGGTGGATTGCACTTGGGAATAGCGGCGATAGGTGCCCTTGACCTTACTTTGGGCCAAGAACATCAGGGCCATGCCGGGAATCATCAGCACAAGATAGATAGGATCGAAGAACATAGGGGGTACTCAGAACGGGGTAGGGGAATGGGGCGACTGGCCCGGTTGCTGAGAACGAGGCCATTGAGAAATTACTGAAATCATACCAGCCGCCCCTAAAAGCGGTAGGGCGGTCGCATCGACCCTGGGGGGATGTTAATCCACCCTTTACGGTGGCGGTCAAGCTACCCCTAACATCAGCCTTTACAATTTATGCGGCGTAGCATTGCGGTTGCGCTGTCACATAGAGGGTTATGGCTGATCGCCTGAAACGGTTTCGCTACGCTGAACGAGCCATCGAAGAAAACTATCGTCGCTCTCGCCGTCACTTGATGCGGGGGGGGGTGGCCTTGGCGCTGATTTTGCTGACAGGGGCGCTTTGGTACAAATATGTGGAGGGCTGGGACTGGATTGACGCTATCTATATGTCGGTGATTACCCTCACTACGGTGGGCTTTGGGGAAATTAACCCACTGACGGCGCGGGGGCGGCTGTTCACGATGGTCTTCCTGCTGGCGGGGGTGGGGGTGATCGCCTACATCCTCAACAACTTCACAGAGTCTATTGTGCAGGGGCATTTGCAGGCGGGCCTGCGCTTACAAAAACGACGGAAATTTATGGAATCTCTTACGGGTCACTACATTATTTGCGGATTTGGGCGCACTGGACGGCAAATTGCCCTGGAATTTACGGCGGAAAAGGTGCCCTTCATTGTGGTGGATTCCGACGATGCCTCGATTCAACTGGCCCAAAGTTTTGACTACATGACTTTCCAAGGCGACGCCACCGAAGACCAAGTGCTGCTGCAAGTGGGCATTGAGCGGGCGCGATGCCTGGTGGCAGCCCTGCCCTCCGATGCCGAGAATCTGTATACCGTGCTGTCTGCCAAAACCCTGGCCCCCACCATTCGCACCATTGCCCGCGCCAGCAGCGAAGAGGCCATCCAAAAAATGGAGCGGGGCGGGGCCGATGTGGTGGTGTCGCCCTACATTAGCGGCGGCAAACGCATGGCGGCGGCGGCCCTACGGCCCCAGGTGGTAGACTTCATCGACGGCATTCTCACCGGATCCGACCGCACCGTTTATGTAGAAGAATTTTTGCTCACCCCCACCACCTGCCCCATCATTGGCTGCACCCTAGGCGAAGCCCAACTGGGCAAGAAATCAGGGGCGTTGATTTTGGCTATTCGCCGCGCCGATAATCACCTGATCGTTGGCCCCAGCGCCGATACTCTGCTCTGCCCAGGGGACTTGGTCATCAGCATGGGAGCCACCGAACAACTGCGCCGCCTCAGCCACATCCTCAGCCCCCTCAAGGCTTAGCCCTTCTCCATTTCAGGATGGGCTGATCGGGGGGGATACCTTTGCGGTACCTTGGACAGAATATTCCCCGTCGTTGGGAAGTCCCGGTACCCTGCGGTCTGCCATGAACCAACTGTTGCTGATTCCCATTGTGGCCTTTGCCAAGGTGCTGACCGTGGTGTTGCGGCTGTCAGGGCGGGGATCGGGGACGGCTTTACCGGGCTACCTCGTCGGTAAGTATTTTCCCTTTGCCCTGGGGGTGCTGGTGCAGCAAATCCCTACCGTGGTGGCGATTACGGGCACCAACGGCAAAACCACCACCCAAACCATGCTCGATGCCATGGTGAGCCAAGGGGATGGCATCAAAATTTTGCGGAACAAAGCCGGGGCCAACCTCAGCCAGGGCATTTTGTCGGAGTTGCTGAAACAGAGCAACGCCCTCGGACGACTGGATTTTACCCATGCCATTTTGGAAGTGGAAGAAGCCACCCTGCCCCGCATCGCCGCCCTGCTCAAACCCCAGGTGATTGCGGTAACAAACCTCTATCGCGATCAGCTCGATGCCTACGGCGAAATTGACCGCACCGAAAAGCTGATCCGCGACGGCATTGCCCAGTGCCCCCAGGCCCAGGTGGTCGTCAACGGCGACGATCCCCGCACCTCCCGCCTCACCCAGGGTTTGCCCAACCCCACCTATTTTGTCTCCCTGGCGGAGGAATACGCCCGCTTTTTGCCCTACGAAGGAAAGCTACACCACCGCGAACCCGGCACCCCAGGGCTAGAGGCCACCGACATCCGCATCAACGAAGACCTCACCACAGACTTCGCCATCCACGGCACCGTCGCGGATCAGACCATCGAGATTGCCCAGGCCCGCACCGCCTCCCCTGGATTTTTCCATGTCTACAACGCCCTCACTGCGCTGACGATGGCGACCCTGATGGGGCTCCCCCCAGACTTGGCCATTCAGGGACTCCAGACCTTCCAACCCGCCTTTGGCCGAGGAGAAATTCTCAGCCGTCAGGTGGGCGACAAAACCGTTCACTATCGCCTGCTGCTGGTGAAAAATCCCGCCAGCTTCAGCCTCAGCCTAGAGTTGCTGCGCCACATTCCCGCCCTCAAGCTCATCCTCGCCATCAACGACAACACCGCCGACGGCAAAGATGTCTCCTGGCTGTGGGATAGCGAACTGGAACGCCTCAACCAGGCCCATTTGGACTGGGTGCTGTGCAGCGGCATTCGCGCCAAGGATATGCGGGTACGGCTGAAGTACGCCCTCGACCAACCGCCCGCCACCATCCCCACCGTGGAATCCATCCAGGACGCCATCGATCAATCCTTCGCCCACGCCCTCCCCGGCGACACCGTTTTTGTGATGCCCACCTACACCGCCATGCTGGAATTTCGCAAACTCATGGGCAAAACCCTGGATATTGTCTGATCCCGACTCCCGATTCCCCACTCCCGACCCCCGATTCCCGACTCCCCCCATGCCCTACTCCCTCACCCTCACCCACCTCTACCCCGACCACCTCAACCTCTATGGCGACACGGGCAACCTCATCGTCCTGCGGCGGCGCTGCCAGTGGCGGGGGATAGATTGTACGATTACCCCCCTGACCATGGGCGATAGACCCAAACCGGGCCAAACCGACCTGTACTTTATGGGCGGTGGCCAAGATAACGACCAAGTGGCGGTAGTAGAAGACTTCCATCAGCTCAAGGCTGACACCATCAAAGCCGATACCGAGGCGGGGGTGGTGTTTTTAGGCGTGTGCGGCGGCTATCAACTGATGGGCAACACCTTTTTGATGGGCAACGGCCAGGAAACGCCCGGTTTGGGGATCATCAACGTGAACACCAAAGCCCCCGGAACCGAAGTTAAACAGCGCTGCATTGGCAACCTAGTGGCGGAAATTCCCGATGCCATGTACCAGGACATTCAGAGCCTCTACGCCGATCCCCAAACGGCTAATTCCCAGACGACCGATGCCCGGACAACGGATTCCCGGACTGGCGCACCCCACACTATCCCCAAAACCCTAGTCGGCTTTGAAAACCACTCTGGCCAAACCTTCTTGGGCGAAGGTGTAGAACCCCTCGCCAAAACCATCGCAGGCTTTGGCAATAATGCCGCTGCCGACTACGAAGGTGCCCGCTACAAAAACGTCTTTGGCAGCTACATGCATGGTTCGCTGCTGCCCAAAAACCCTCACTTTGCGGATTATCTCATCGGCCTTGCCCTGCGCCGCAAATACCAAGACCCCACCCTCACCCTGCCACCCCTAAGCGACACTGAGGAACTAGAAGCCCACGCCTATGCCGTCGCTCGCTATGGCCCAACGAGGGACTAGGCCACCGTTATTTTGGAGATGCGGCGGCTGAGCGCTGTCCCTTTTGGCAATGCCTAGGGCCTAGGTCAGCCCACCGAGGCGAATGCCAGCCCCCAGCACCACAAAGAGAACGGCAAGGGTGGTGACGCCCAAAATGTGAAACGCCAGGGAGTTGAGGTTATCCGCCGATAGGTTGGGGATGATGAAAAAGCGGGCGTGGAGGGCGAGGGCGAGGGTGCCCAGCAACAGCAGCAATTTGATGCCAATATAGACCGACAAAAACGAATCAAAGGCCCAAAAGGTTTGGAAGCCGGGGAAGTAAATCCAGGTAATCCACAGCCCGGTGACGACTTGCAGCACTAGGGCGCTGAGGCCAAAGTTCTCGAAGTGTTCCTCAAACTGATGGATGGGTTTGGGGTCGTTTTGCTTGAGGGCGGTGGGCAGCACGGTGGCCGCCAGTACCAGGTGTCCGCCTGCCCACACCGTTGCGCCGAGGGTGTGGAGGATGATCAGAAGCTTGAAGAGCATGGCTGGTACCGATAAGTTGTTTTTAGAAAAATGATAAGAAATTTGTCATGACTTAAGTAATCGTTTGCTCACAAAGCCAGATTTCTGTATCATCAGCTACAGAAAGGATTTCTTGACCTTCAGGCGTAACAGGTGCCGGGAGATCCCTGAACCCGCTGTCTTGCCCCTTAGCGAAGTGAGTTTTTCCTATGGCTAACCCTGTCCTCAAGTCTTTGCCGTCCTGGGGTTCAGGGGCTATCGCCGCCCCGAACTACCCCACCTGCCAGCTCAACTATACCCGCGACACCTGGGTCAAACTGCGGCAAACGCCCAACCCCTATGCCGCCGATGAAGCCAAGCTGCTGTGCCGGGATGCGGGCCATGCTTGGGTGGTGTGGGTACCCAACCATGGCGAAGTGGTGCTGGATCGCAGTGAGTTTTGGTGCTAGGCATTCGCCCATCGTTAGCGATCTTGTCTGGGCTCGTCTGGCATAACCCCACCGTTCGACATCGTTTCACAGTTGAAGGATTGGCTAACACCGATGGCAATGGATAACGTTTCCACGGATCATCTCTCTGCGATTGACTGGGATGAAATGTTTGAGTATCTACCCGGCACGGTGGTAGAGCTGGTCGAACAACCCGGCATTTTGTATGAAATTGAAGGCTATGAAGCCACGATGGTGCCGCCCATTTGGCTCAAGGGCGATCCGCGTCCGCGCTATCCCCATAATTTGCGTATTATTTCGCGCCAGACGGCCCCCGTGTGCGATCTAGAACCTGCGATGACCTAGCCCTGGGTCACGATTTACCCGCCGATGCGCTGCCGCAGTTTGTCGCGCCAGTTGTCGGATAGCAATGCACAATCGGCTAGGGCTAGGGCGGCGGCTTTGTCGTTTAAATCGTGGTGCATGACCTGGTGGGCGCGGGTGATGGGCCATTCGGGGCAGGGGCGTTCCCGCAATGCCACCGCTTGTCCGGCAGCAACCAGCCCGGTTTGCAGCACCCGAAAGTACCAGCCCGTACGACCGTTGGCTAACACCTGCTGGGTCAGGTCTGCGATGCGCCAGCGACGGGCCAGCTTCCAGCAGGGTTTGCGCGGCTGCGACACCTGCACAACGGCATCCCCGATGGCATAAACATCTCCCACACAGACCTCCGCTTCGGTTTGTCCCGTGATGGTGAAATTTTCGCCAAAGGCTCCGGGGGGCAGGTGGGGCAAGTTTAGGTGCAACTTCCAGAGGTCGTAATGATCCGCACTATAGGCCAGCACCGCCTTATCGACGCCACCGTGGTTTTTCAAATCAGCTTGACCATCGCCCTCTAAATGGGTGGAACCGAGCCAAACTGGCCCAGAAACAGGCTGCTTAAAAAAGCCCGTCGTCCAAGGGTGATCCATCGGGTCGGTGGCATCGGCTTGACCCAAGGTTTGGGGCTGGCCCACCTGAAGGCTGACGAGGGTGATCGGGGGTAGCGTCATGGGCATATCGGTGGTGTAGTAGAGTACAAAATAGCTTCTCCTCGCCGGATTGTGACCCCATGACCTTTTATATTGCGCCCCGTTTTCTGAAAAAGCTGGCGGTTCACATCACCAAAAACTTTATCGACCTGCCCAAGGTGAAGGTGCCGTTGATTTTGGGCATCCACGGGCGCAAGGGCGAGGGCAAAACCTTCCAGTGCGAATTGGTCTACCAGGCCATGGGGGTGGAGGTGGTTCACATTTCAGCCGGGGAGCTAGAAAGCCCCGACGCAGGCGATCCAGCCCGTCTGATTCGGCTGCGCTACCGGGAGGCGGCGGAGCTAATTCGGGTGCGGGGCAAGATGGCCGTGCTGATGATCAACGACCTCGATGCCGGGGCGGGCCGGGTGGATGCGGGCACGCAATATACGGTGAATACCCAGCTTGTGAACGCCACGCTGATGAACATTGCCGATAACCCCACCAACGTGCAGCTTCCCGGCAGCTACGACGACACCCCCCTCCATCGGGTACCCATCGTGGTCACGGGCAACGACTTCGCTACCCTCTACGCGCCCCTCGTGCGAGATGGGCGGATGGAAAAGTTCTACTGGGAACCCAGCCGCGAAGACAAAATCGGCATCGTGGGCGGCATTTTTTCTGAAGATGGCCTCTCACCCCAGGATGTGACCACCCTCGTCGATCACTTTTTAGATCAGTCGGTGGATTTCTATGGGGCGCTGCGGTCGCGCCTGTTTGATGAGCAAATCGAAGCCTTCATCGACCGGGTGGGCATCGCCAAGGTCGGCCCCTCGGTGGTGAATACGACCCAGCCGCCCACCTTTCGCCCACCCAACTTCAGCTTGCCCCACCTGATCGAACAGGGCAACCTCATGGTGAAGGAACAGCAGCGCCTGCGGGATATGCGCCTCGTGCGGGAGTATAACCAAGTCCTTTCCCAAGACCGTTTTTCGCCGCCAGCACCCGCCGCCGTTGCGCCCCCCGCCGATCCTCGTCCAATCCCTCAACCCCAGCCCACCACCGATGGGTATGCCCCAGCCGTGCCCATCGAACCATCCCAGCCCACCGCCAACGCGCATCGTTCGACGGAGTTCGCATCACAGCCTGCCCTCGATCCAACCGTGGCCCAGCACGTGCAAACCCTCGTCAGCCAAGGCCATGCCATCGGCGTCGAGTATGTGGAGCCCCGTCGATTTAAGACCGGATCTTGGCAAAGCTGCCGCACCATTGCCCCCACTTCACCTACCGATGCCCTCGCCCAACTTGCCGATTGCCTCAACGACCATCGGGGCCATTATGTACGAGTGTTTGGGATAGATGCCGCTAAACGGCGGGTGATGGAAACCACCATTCAGCGGCCCTAGGTTCGGGCGCTATGTTTACCCCAGCATCGGCTGTTGATCCTAGCCAAAATGGCCCCTAGAAGCTGCGATCTCTCCCACCTAGCCGGAGAGACGACTTCTTATACTCCGAACTGGCCCACGGCCCAATCGCTAAAAGAATGCAGCAGCCTTATCCAAAGCCAGCCTGACTAGCCCATCACGAGTCTTGGAACGCCTCACGCCTTGGGCCAATGAGGTATTCAGTCATGCGGATGAAAGGACTTGAACCTTCACTTCTTGCGAAACTAGAACCTAAATCTAGCGCGTCTACCAATTCCGCCACATCCGCGTGTCGATGACTGATCATAGCAAAATAATGATCGCTTGGGGAGTCCCTGGCGGGGAAATTGGCTGGAATGCCCCAAGGACTGGGCGCGGATAGCCTTTGGCCCATCGGGAAGCGCGAATGCGTGGGGCAAGCGATAAAATGTGAGGCTAGGTCATGGCAGACTATCATTAAGAAAGATGTAAGTCAGGCAGCAGATGCCGTGCCTTTGCGGTGCTAGTCTGGCAGCACCTTGCAGACTGACCGATTGCAGACTGACACCTCGCAGACCGACCACGAAGGAGACGCCAAAGGGAATGGGAAAAGTAGTTGGCATCGACCTAGGCACCACCAACTCGGTTGTTTCTGTCATGGAAGGTGGCAAGCCCGTGGTGATTGCCAACGCGGAAGGGATGCGTACCACGCCTTCGGTGGTGGCCTTTAGCAAGGAAGGGGAGCGTCTGGTGGGGCAGTTGGCGCGGCGGCAGTCGGTGCTGAACCCTCAAAATACGTTCTACGGCGTCAAGCGCTACATGGGCCGCAAGTATGCGGAACTGGATGACGCCGCCAAGCGAGTACCCTATACCATCCGCCGCGACGAGGTGGGCAATGTGAAGGTGCGTTGTCCTCGCCTGGAAAAAGACTTTGCGCCGGAGGAACTGTCGGCCATGGTGCTGCGGAAACTGGCGGATGAGGCCAGCCGCTACCTGGGCCAGCCCGTCACCGGGGCGGTGATTACGGTGCCTGCCTACTTTAACGACACCCAGCGCCAAGCCACCCGCAATGCCGGACGTATCGCCGGACTGGATGTGAAGCGAATTTTAAACGAGCCCACCGCCGCCGCTCTGGCCTACGGGTTCGATGAATCCTACAACCAAACCATCCTGGTATTTGACCTGGGGGGTGGCACCTTCGACGTGTCCATTTTGGATGTGGGCGACGGGGTGTTTGAGGTGCGATCCACCGCTGGGGATACCCAACTGGGCGGGGCCGACTTTGACCAAAAAATCGTCACCTGGCTGGCGGAGGAGTTCCTAGAGCAGGAGGGGATTGATCTGCGGAAGGATCGTCAAGCCCTGCAACGGCTGACCGAGGCGGCGGAAAAGGCCAAAATCGAACTATCCGGCGTGGCGACGACGGAAATTAGCCTGCCCTTCATCACCGCCACCAAGGACGGCCCCAAGCACATCGAAACCCGCCTCAGCCGTTCCCAGTTTGAGGGGCTGTGCGGAGATTTGATCAGCCGTTTGCGCGGCCCCCTCAAGCAGGCCATCAGCGATGCCAACCTGTCGCCCAACGACATTGACGAGGTGGTGCTGGTGGGAGGCGGTAGCCGGATGCCCATGGCCCAAGACCTAGTTCGGTCGCTGATTGGCCTAGAACCCAGCCAAAACGTCAACCCCGATGAGGCGGTGGCGGTGGGGGCGGCGATCCAGGCGGGTATCCTCACCCAGGAGGTGCAGGACATCATGCTGCTGGATGTAACTTCCCTATCCCTGGGATTGGAGACCATCGGCGGCGTAATGAAAAAGGTGATCCCCCGCAACACCACCATTCCGGTGCGGCGTTCGGATATTTTCTCCACCTCAGAGAACAATCAAACCTCCGTGGAAGTCCACGTCCTCCAGGGCGAGCGGGAAATGGGGGCGGATAACAAGTCCCTAGGCCGCTTCAAGCTGATGGGCATTCCCCCGGCTCCCCGTGGGGTGCCCCAGGTGTTGGTGTCCTTTGATATTGATGCCAACGGCATTTTGCAGGTGTCGGCCATGGACAAAACCACCGGGCGCGAGCAAAGCCTGACGGTGCAAGGCGCGGCCAACCTGGAGGAAAGCGAAGTGCAGCGGATGATCCAGGAGGCGGAGGAATTTGCCGAAACCGACCGTTTGCAGCGGGAACGGGTGGAAAAACGCAATCGCGCCGAAGCCCTCACCTTCCAGGCCGAACGCCTGCTGCGGGAGGTAGCGCTGGATTTTGGGATGCAGTTTGCCCGTGAGCGTCGCCGCCGCATCGAAAGCCTGGTGCAAGAACTGCGCGATGGCCTAGAACGCGGGGACGAGCGCGGTATCGACATCGCCCAAACCGAACTGCAAGACGAACTCTACGACCTCAACCGCGAAGCCTACCTCTACGAAGCCGAGGACGACCAGGAAGGCGGCATTCTGGGCCAAATTGGCAACACCCTGAAGAAAACCTTTGCCTTCGACGACGACCTCGACGCCCGCCCCAACTACGGCTACCAGGGCGGTTCCTGGGGCAACTGGGACGACGACTGGGACTACGACAGCCGCAGCCGAGGGGGCCAAAACTACGGCCAGCCGCCCAGTTACGGTCAGCCCTCTAACTACACCCCACCGAGCTACGGTCAGCCTTCTGGTTACGGTCAACCCTCTGGCTACAACCCGCCGAGCTATGGCGGCAACCGACCCACCTACGGCGGCGCAGCCTACGACACCTACCGCAATCCAAACGCGGATCGCCAGGGGTATGACAATCGGCCTGGGGATAATCGCCCCGCCGATAATCGTCCCAGCTACGGCCAGCCTTCCGGTTACACCAATCAGCCCCCGGTCAACCGCCCTGCCGAGAACCGCCCTGTTGATAACCGCCCCGGCATTAACGACAATCCGGGCTATGGCCGTCGGGGCTATCAAGACGCCCGCCCTGGCCAGGATTTAGGCTACGGTAATCGTCCTGCGAATCCGGGCTACAGCAACCCAGACGCGGATCGTTCCTACGACAACCGTCCCTACAACGCCCCTGCCAATCGTCCCCTAGCACCAGAGGTCGGGTACGGTTCCACTCCAGCCAATCGGCCCCCGGATCCTAGGGAAGATCGCCCCAGGGAAGAACGATTCAGCCCTAGACCTACGGCTGACTACGGCCCCGGTGCCCCTGGTTCTGGTTCCTCTGGACAAACGCCCCCCGCCAACGGAGCGAGTCCATCCCGCCCTGCACCCAACCACCCTCAAAGTTCTGATAACTGGGATGACGACCCCTGGGCCGAGGGCAATGCCCCAGAACGTCGCCCTACCCCACCAGAATCCGACTGGCGCGAACCGCCCAGCCGCCGCCCCAGCCCGCCGCCCGACTCCGACTATGGCAGCGATTGGGCCAGCCGCGACGAATGGCTCTAGGTCAGGTCTTTCCCGATCACCTATCCTTACGCAAGAGAATGGCTAAATTAAAATTAATGTTGGCTCTGGGTTTCGACTGGGCTCAACCCCCTGGCTATGTTGCGCAGGGGCATTGAGCGAAGTCGAAATGCGTTCTACAAATCATTGTGATCACCTAATTATCCCTAAGCGCTCGATATGCAAAACTTTCGGAACTACTACGAGATTCTGGGAGTTTCCAGGGAGGCCGACTTTAGCACCATTAAGCAGGCCTACCGCAAATTAGCCCGCCAGTATCACCCCGACCTCAACCCCGGCGACCAAGTAGCCGAGGAAAAGTTCAAGCTGCTGGGGGAAGCCTACGAAATCCTGTCGGATACGGACAAACGATCTCAGTACGAGCGGTTTAGCCAGTATTGGAAGCAAAAGGGATTTCAGCGCCAGCCCGAAGCCGCCGCCACCCGTGGAGCCCCCCCCAACCGCAGCGGGGGCCGAATTTCCCTAGAAGACTTTGGCTTTGGGGAATTTCCAGACTTCAACAACTTCGTTGACCAACTCCTGAACCGTCGTGGGGATTCGGCCCAGTCAACGGTGGATGCCCCCGCCTATGCCAACGAGGCCGACTATCGGGAGCCACCACCGGAACCCCGCCGGGGTGGACGCCGCGATGCCGAAGCCAACCTTACGGTTCCTCTAGAAAAAGCCTTCCGGGGTGGACGGGAACGGATTCGCCTAGAGGATGGCCGTTCCCTGGAGGTGCAAATGCCTGCGGGGATGATCACCGGACAGCGGATTCGCCTGCGGGGGCAGGGGGTTGGCGGCGGCAATCTGTACCTGCGGATTGAGGTAGAGCCTCACCCGTTATTCAAACTTCAGGGCAGCGATGTGTTTTGCCGCTTGCCCATCACCCCCAGCGAAGCCGCCCTCGGCAGCACCATCGACATTCCCACCCTCGATGGTCGCCAGCGGACAACGCTGCCCCAGGGTGCCCAAACCGGACAGCGGATTCGCCTAGTGGGGCGGGGCTATCCTATCGGTCAGGAACGAGGGGACTTGATTATTGAGCTGGAGGTGGTGATTCCGACACGGTTGAGTGATCGAGAAAAGGCGCTTTACGAAGAACTGCGCCAAATGGAAAGCCTCAATCCGAGATCTCATTTAATGGGGTGAGCCTAACCCCGCCAGCAACCACAGGAAAACCCCGGTTTCTGTGGGATCGCCTCCTGCGGCATCATGCCATAGGGGACGCAAAACCGGGGTTCTGGGCTTGGGTTAGATCTGGCGTTCAGGCCCTAGTAAGCCCCTTTGCGATTGAGCAAAACCGTCACGGTTTGCAGAATCAGTTTGAGATCATACCAGGGCGACCAGATGCGCTGGTAGATGAGATCGAGCTTCACGATTTCCTCAAAATCCTTAATGGCAGATCGTCCGCTGACTTGCCACTGTCCGGTGAGACCGGGCTTTACATTCAGGCGCTTCCAGTGGTGGGGAAGATAGCGGGAGACTTCATCGGCGGTGGGGGGGCGGGTGCCCACCAGGCTCATTTCGCCGCGTAGCACGTTCCAAAACTGGGGAAATTCATCCAGGCTGGTTTTGCGGAGAAATCGACCAACGCGGGTAATGCGGGGGTCGGCTTCATTTTTGAAGATTAGCCCCTGGGCCTCATTCGTCACCGTTGCCTTGAGATCATCGGCATTGGGTACCATAGAGCGAAACTTCCAAATTTTGAAGGGCTTGCCTCGCAAACCATAGCGGGTTTGGGAATAGAGCACCGGGCCTGGGCTATCGAGTTTAATGGCGATGGCAATGGGGATGCTAATCAGCGCCAAGACAGCAAGGCCGACGATAGCTCCAAGCATATCGAGGGTTCGCTTAATGGCGCAGGTGACGGAGGGATGAGAGCGAGTCCAGGAGGGTTGCGAAAGTGGTTCGTGTGGGAGAGTTAGCATAGGTGAGAGCCCCTGTAGTGCAAGCGTAGCTAAAGTGGATCACGGCGATACCGCCGACAGCAACTCAGCAATGGAATGGTGACTTACGTGATTTTGTGGATGCTCCGCATGGATATATACGGAAAAGCTACCGTATATCTACATACGATGCAGTGAGGATATCGAGTTTTGCCCCTGTTGATGGCCGTGATATCACTCAGCTTCGCTAAAACTTTGAAGGGTAGCTGGTAGTATAAAGGTTCAATAAAGGTTGTAAAGTTCGCAAAGCTCATTCCAGCGCTGTTGGCTCAGCCCTAGGAATCAAAGCAGCATTGGGCAAAACAGCGATTAAGATGAAAGCCTACCGTCAGCGCTTAGCAGCGCAGGAAGGAACGCGGGTTCATGAGCATGACAGATAAGACGGCGGATCAGTGGCTAGCGCGAATGCGAACAGATTATCCTGATCAGCCGGATGTGGTTTATCAAGGGGTTGCGAAGTGGTTGGTAGGACATCCGCCGGAACGGCTAGAGCATCTAGCGCCGGAGCAATGGGCTATGGCCCAGCAGGCGATGGACTACCGCTATCGGATTTTGCAGGATCGCTATTGGGGGGTGAGTCCAGAGCAGGGCTATCGTCGCCTGGTCAAGCGCCTCAGTGGTCTTTTTTTAATTCGTAGCAAAATTAGCACATGGATTGCCCTCAGCCGGGATCGCCGTCGCACGGTGGTGGACGTGGTGCAGGAAGTCATCCAGGAAATGATGCGTAGTGATCGCTACCTGGGGGATGAGATTCAGTGGATTGGCATCTGTACCGATCAGCCCCGGCTGCGCAACCTGCTGATGCTGGCTAGCCTAGAGGAATACTGCCTAAGGCCCATTCGCAACCAACCCCTGATCATGTACCGCTTTGTCAACTACCTGCGTCGCAGCCAGCGGGGCGGTATGACCCAAGTGCCCATCGGGACGTTGGTGCGCCTAGTCTCCGATGAGATCACCCCCGACGGTGATGACGATGCCCTCAGCCTGCTAGACAGTGAAGCCTGGAGCCAGTATCAGGAGGAGCAGCAAGCCCTAGAACAGCAGGTGCAGCGTCAGCAGGTGAAGGAAGCCCTATCGACCTACCTCCGACGCCACCTCAGTGAAGAGGCTGTGCGCTGGCTAGAACTGCATTTACAGGGCCTCACCCAAGAGCAAATTGCCCAGGCCATGAACCTCCCTGTGCAGCAGGTCTACCGCCTGCGGGAGAAAATCAGCTACCACGCCCTCAAAATCTTTGCCCTCAAGGAGCAACCTACCTTGGTGCTGCACTGGCTTAAAACGTCCCTTCAGGAGCACAGCTTTGGCCTCACCTCCAGCCAGTGGCAAGCCTTTTGGCAAACCCTCAGCCTAGAGCAGCAGCAAATCATTGAAGCCACCCGGTCGAGCCAGTCTGTGTCCGATGTGGCGCAGCAACTGGGGTTAAAACCAAAACAGGTGCAGGGGCAATGGGTCAAGATCTATCTCCAAGCCCAGGATCTGCGAACCCAGGATCTGCGAACCTAGTGTTTTGCACAGCGGAAGAGGCTAGACGGCTGGGTGCTTCACCTAGGTCAAGGCCCCGCTGGGTTAAGTAACGTTTCGCGTGCAATCCTCTTCACCCTGGGGTGCGACCTCTAGGATAGAGGTGTGCCTCAAGGATAGACCGCATCCCTCCTCACCCCCGAATCCCCCTTACCAGAGCCATGCCGGAACCCGATACCCCGGAGCCGTCTGAGAACCCCTCTTTTTTGGCTAATCGTGATGATGCGGTAGCCCATCGTCGTTTGAATATAGACCAAATGCTGTCCTTGGTAGACAGCATTCTCCCCTTTGAAGCCTGTTTGTTTCACCAGGTAATTCCCCTCTCCATTGAGGCTGGGTACTTGAACTTGGGCATGGTAGATCCAGCGGATACGGTGGCCCTAGACTATGTACGCCGCCAGGTTTCCTACATTAACTACTCGGTGGTGCCGTGGCCCGTAGCCTCCGACTGGCATCGACAAACCCTGTCGCAGTATCTCAGCTATGCCGCCAAGCTCAAACAAAAGAAAAATTGGTTGATCACGGGCCAAACTCCAGCATGGCCTACCGCTGCGGTCAACGATTCGGCCACCCTAGTGGTTGATAGCCCTACGGAAATTCCCATCGCGCCTACCTCGGTTAAAGCCGAATCTGCTTCGCCTAAGGCCGAATCTGCTTCACCGAATCCGCTGCCCAGACCCAGCTCTCCGGAAGACGATCCTCCGCTTCAGCTCGACCTCAGTGAAGCCACCCTCCCCCGTGGTGCAGCCAGCAACCTCACAGCTCTATCGCCAAAAGCCCTCATGCAGGAACTGGTTCAGCAGGTGCTCAGCGAGGGCATTGGTCGTCTATATTTTGAGCGACAGGCCCAGGTTGGCCGAGTATTACGCAGCCAGGATGGGGTTTTGCAGGCTGTGCTGGAAGACCTCAACCTAGACATGTTCCAAAGCGTAATCAACGAGCTAAAGCGGCTGACCCACCTGCCCCTGCTGCCCGTAGCCAATACCCGCCAGGTGGAGATTGAGCGACTATATCGGCAAGAAAGAGTGCTGCTGCGCCTCCGCATTATGGCTGGGCAGCACGGAGAGGAGGCCACGCTCCAGGTGCTTCGGGGAGCGGCGCTGAAGTTTTACCAGCAGCAACAAATCGAGCAACTAGGCCGCGACGCCCTCGGCATTGCCCAAACCCTCCAGCAACGGATTCATGCCATTCGTGATCGCGCCCAGGAAAACCTTGCTATCGACAAAACGCCCACCGCCACGCTTTTGGCCGTTAGCAATATGCTCAAGGCCATGGAAACCCAAATCAATCAACTCATCCAGGCGCAGGAGAACCGAGATCCCCGCTAAGGGCTTTCCTCCGACGGTTCCTCCGACGGTTCCCCCGGATGGCCCTCCTGGATGACTCGCCCTGAGGATCTAGTCTATCGGTCTATCCCTTAGTTTTTTGGCCCCAGGCGCTGGTCATGCGGCCAAAGTTCACCTGAAATTCGTCTAGGCCCAGCCAATCACCAGGGCGATCCTCATCCCAGGAGGCCGACAGTACCCCATAGGTAAGGCCCACCACGCCCAGGCCAAAACAGCCCAGGGTGACGAGCAGAACGGCGTAGGGCGGCAGTTCTACATTGCCCTTCACAATCAGCCCATAGCTGACAAAGAACGTGGCCACCCCAAGAAAGGTGGGAACGCCGGAAAACGCCAGCATTCGCCGCAGCATCCGCTGACTGACCACCTCTGGAATGGCGGTGGCGGCGGCCCGCTGTTGGGCTTGGGTCTTTTTCTCGGCCCTGGCCTTGGCTTTGCTGCTGATGGCTTTGGCCTTGGCCGCAGCGGCGGGGGAAATCGCGTTTGGATCGCGGCTAGGGGTGGCCTTAGACTTCCCTGAACCTGGCTTTCCTGGGGGTGTGGTGGTAGAAGCCTTGGGGGCGTCGGCATCAAGCTTTGCGCCCTTTCCCTTTTTGCCCGGTTCAAAGGGAAGACGCTGGCGGGAGGAAGAATCTGGAGCCATATCGAACCAAAACCTAACGCTGGGAGTAACTACAACAAACTAGGCCAAGAGACCTATCTCCTGACCTAGTTTAGATCCTAGCCAGTATCCAAGCTCCTGTTGCTGAGGGCGGAGCCGGGATGAATCTAGCCGCGAATGCCGAGCTTTTGGATCAGTGCCCGGTAGCGTTCGCTGTCTTGCTTTTGCAGGTAAGCCATCAGACGCTTGCGATGGCCGATCATCTTCAGCAGACCACGGCGGGAGGAGTAATCTTTCTTGTTCTTTTGCAGGTGAGCGCTGAGGAGGTTGATGCGCTCGGTGAGCATGGCGATCTGAAGATCGGCAGATCCGGTGTCGGTTTCGTGAACTTGATAATCGGAAATGAGTTCCTGCTTGCGCGCTTGCAACAGAGTCATGGGATGGATGCTTCTCTAAGAATGAATTTGTGCCAGGATTTTTCACTATAGCACAGCAGCCCGATAGATCGCCCTGCGGTCATAGAAGCGCAATGGCCAGGAAGGGCTAGGACTGCTGGCTAAGCCAGGTAATGGCTTCGCGCACCCAGGTTTCGGGGTCGCTGCTTTTGGAGGCGGTGCTGTGGCGGGCCACGGTTTGGATGGCCTTGAGGATTTCTGCTTGGGTGTAGCCGAGGGCGCTGAGGGTGATTTCCACCTCCTCGTGGATGGAGGCGATGGGGCCTCCGGTGGGCACGGGGGAGAACCCCGCCTGAGTTTGCCAGTCCTGGAGCTTGGTTTTGAGTTCGAGGACAACCCGTTCGGCGGTTTTGCTGCCCACACCGGGGGTCTTAGAAATCAGCCGGGTATTTCCGGCCACGATGGCCTGTACCAGGTCTTGATCCCCCAGGGTGTCCAACAGGGCTAAGGCCATTTGAGGGCCAATGCCGCTGACCCCGGTCAGCAGGAGGAACAAGTCTCGCTCACGTCGCTGGCCAAAGCCAAACAGCACCATTTGGTCATCGCGCACTTGCAGATGGCAAAACAACTGAGTGGTTTCGCCTAGGATGGGCAGGGTAGATAACTGACGGGCAGGCACCTGAAGCTCGTAGCCGATGTGGCTCACCTCTAGGGTAACGATAATTTTGTGGTTTCCGGGCTTGTGAACCTCCGCCAGGATTCCCTTCAGGTAGCTGATCATGGATTGGGATTCGGGCCTTTGGAACGGGCGCGGGCATCCAGGGGAGAGGTGGATTTAATCGCCTTGGGACGCTTGGGCACGGGGGCCGGGGGCTGGGCGGTTTGGAGTTGGCTTCGGCCATGCTGGATGATGTTCAGCATTTGGGAGAGCTGTTGTTCTACCTGGAACAGCACCCGGTCGGCGTAGGCGTCGGCCTCTTGTTGGATCATGTCCTGCTCTTGGAGGGCACTTTGGCGCTGGGCATCCCATTCTTGCTGGGACTGGCGCTTGAACTGTTCGATCTCAGACCGCACGCTGGATCGCAACTGGTCGCATTCGGCCTGGGCCTGGGCCTGCACCTGGCGGGCAATTTGTTCGGCCTGCTGCACAATGCCCATTTCATCCAAAATTTGGGCGGCCTGTTGTTCAGCCGCTTGGATCAAGTCCTGGGCGTAGCGATCGGCCTCGGCCAAGATATTGTCGCGCTGCTGCAAAATCTGCACCGCCTGCTGAAAAGCCGGGGGCAAATTGAGCCGAACGGCATCCAGTTGATCCAGCAGTTGATCTTCATCCACCAGGGTGCGGCCACTGAAGGGGACGCGGGGGCTCCCCAAAATCAGCTCCTCCAGCTTGTTTAGCTCCTGCTGAATATCTACATCTCCGATGCTGGGGACGAGGTGGGCGGCGTTGCCATTGGCGCTGGATTCGGCGGCGGATCCATTTTGGCCGGAGCTGAGGGCGGTGGGGTCTGGACGTAACATTGGTAAACGTCTCGCGCTACATGGTCAGGAACAAGGTGATCGATGGGGCCACCAAACTGGGCAATTTCTTTGACTAGGCTGCTGCTCAGAAAGCCATACTCTGTAGACGTTGCCAAAAACAGGGTTTCAATGTCCTCGGCCAAGGTTTTATTAGTATGGGCCATCTGTAGCTCTTTCTCAAAGTCAGATAAGACCCTTAACCCCCGCAGCAACACCTGGGCTTGGTGCTGGTGGGCATAGGTAATGGTCAGCCCCTCAAAGTGATCTACATCAACGTTGCCCAGATGGCGCACCGAGGTTTGAATCTGGTCAATCCGTTTGGCGATGGAGAACATCGGCACCTTGTTGGGATTGTGGGAGATCAAGACGATCACCCGCTCAAACAGCCGACTGCCACGGGAAATGATGTCCAGATGCCCCAGGGTGATGGGGTCAAAACTGCCGGGATAAATGGCAATCAACGCACGGTCTCAATGTCGATGCAGCGATTATAGCGAAGCGCTGGACGGGTGAGAAAAGGGGGCCACGCCTTGGGGTTAGGTCAGGGTTTTCTGATAGATGCGGTCACAGCGGGCGGTTTCCACCCCTTCGGCGGGCAGATAGTAGCTGGTTTCGTAAAGCTGCACGGCCTCCTTCAGCACCGACGCCGTTTCTACCCAAATGTGCCGAAAGCCTCGCTGCTGAATACGGGCTTCCAGTTGGCGCAATAGGTATCGCCCCAAACCCTGCCCACGGGCCGAGGGTCGCAAATACATTTTGCGAATTTCCACCGCCTTTTCCCCCCGGTGCGCCGGATAGTAGCCCGCCGTGCCCACCAGGGTTTCGCCGTCAAACACCACCCAAAATTCGCCCCCGGTTTGCCAATAGTGGGCTTCCACCTCCAGGGCATCTCGGTCGCTGCCTTCAGGCTCCCAGCCGAGGCCATATTCCGCTAACACGGTGGCGATGACCGATCCGGCAGCTTGGCGATCCAACGGTTGCCAACTCCGAATGTGGTACTGCCGAAACTGATCCTGATAGTCGGGTACTGGGGGATAGTCGGACGCCTCGGAGCCGCTGGAACGTTCGGAATGACTGGGCACTAGGGACGGATCAGGGATTAAGGAATCGTGGGACATTGGGCTTAGCTGTGGATACGGGGTTCGGGGTGCAGGGTGGCGAGGATGGCGCTTTCGGCCTCGGCGAGTTCCACCAAACGGGCGTCCACCTCAGCCCTAGGGAAGCGCCCGGTGGCCAGCACCCAGTAGGCTCCGTAGTGCCGCGCCTCGGAAGCCATGAGACTACGATAGAACCCCGCCAGGGCCGGATCGGGGCAGTGCTGGGCCAACAGCCCCAAACGCTCGTGGCTGCGGGCTTCGATCAGGGCCGACACCAGCAGAATATCTAACTGACGGTGGGGTTCCCCAGGGCGCACCTGTTCCCGCAGTTTGGCCCCATAGGGCGGCGGATGCAGGGGCCGCAGAGGCACGCCACGCCGCTCCAGCCATTGATGCACCTGGGCAAAGTGGGCCAGTTCCTCCTGGGCAATCTCCGTCAGGGCGGTGATCAGTTCTCGATCCGAGGGATAGCGGTTAATCAAACTCAGGGCCACCCCCGCCGCCTTGCGCTCGCACTGGGCATGATCTAGCAGGATGGTGTCAAAGTTTGCCAGGGCTTGATCTACCCATTCCATGCGGGTGGGTTCTACCAAAAATTTAATCGTGGCGGGTTTAACGGTAGCGGCAATGGGCATGGGGAAGTTGGATAAACGGCATCACCCTGTGGGCATCCTACACCGCCCACAGGGCTCTTGCCAGCCCAGGGGTCTACCTGGGGCCGCTGGCTACCTTGGTGGGGAGAATTGCCTGGTGGGATGGCCGTTCTGGGCTAACTTACAGATACTAATCTGCCTCGACCAGCCACAGGGGAGCCATGGTGCCGTCCCCATCCACGAAGGCGGTGGAGATATAGTCTAGATGGGCGGCAGAGAGGGGGCTTTGGTGGAGGTAGACCATGTAGTTGCCCATGAGAAAGTAGACGGCCATCATGGCGGCGGCTGAGGAGGCGACCAGAAACCCTGCCAGCATCAAAGAAAATTCCTGACCTTTAACGGCTTGCTCCATCAGGCGGAGGGCCCAGGCCACAAGGGCGATCACAATAGCCAGGATGAGGAGAAGCATGGAGAGCAAGGTTAAGCTGTTTGCGTAAAGGATTATCTATGGAAGCTTTATGTTACACATTGTAACAGACGTTCATAAAGCTGGCAGCTCTTCCACAGAAAGAATTTAGCTTTGTTCAGGCAATATCCTAAGTTTCCCTATTGCCAGGATTTCACAGTCATGCATTCAATCTACGCATGGCCTTAACCTGGGGCGTCCTACCAAATCCGAGTTAGGAACCCCGATTCCTAACCCCGCCAACGGTAGGGACAAGGTCTCCTGGCTCGCTAATAATATCGGGGGCACATGAGCCGGATTTAGTAGTATTGCAGCACGCTCCAGATTAAGGCCCTTCAGAACCAGATTTTTCTTAGGGCAGCGTTAAACCCAGGCACCAAGCGTACCCCCTAGACCTCTCTTCTCTCTTCTCCGCAGGGAGATCTGGGGGTGGTTTAGTCCGCAGTAGGAGGCGGATCTAGGTGGGCTCGGCGGGGTTGGCGTAGCTGGCGACTAGGTCTTCTGGAGTCATCATTTCGTAGCGTTCAAAGGGCTGATGAATCCAGGGATTGTCGGCCAAATACTCCACGTAGTAGTCGGGCTTGACGAAGGAGACCGCTTTGTACCACAGCACCGCCGTGCGCATTTCTTCGATGCAAAAGCCGTACTTCGCATTTAGCCAAGCCAGGGAGCGATCTAGGCTATGGCCCGAATCCACCAGATCATCCACCACGAGCACTCGGTTGCCCAGGCCAGCGGTGGTCATGCTGAGGTCGCGGGAGAATGTGATGTGGCCTCGGGTGCGGCCATCGCTGCCGCCATAGGAGGCGGTGGAGAGAATCGCCAGGGGGACATCAAACAGGCGGCAAAGGGTATCGCCCACCCGCAGCCCGCCCTTGGCCAAGCAGACGATCTGATTAAAGTCCCAGCCAGATTCGTAGATCTGAATCGCTAGTTTTTCAATGTCGCGGTGATAATCGTCCCAACTTACGTAAAAGTCTGCCATGGCCGTTGCTTAGGAAGATACGGAGAAAAACGTCAGAGAAAGAAGACAATCAGGGCTAGATCGGCGATCTGCGCGCAGGTCAGTCAAGCTAATTGCCGAGACAGTCGTTGAGCAAAATGAGGTCGTCATTCCCGCCGGACTTGGCTATCCTTGGCCAGACGACGGTTTTGAATCTGGCAGGCGCAGCGACCACGGGCAATGGGGAAATAATACACTGAGGTCGCTGTCTTAATCTGCATCGTGATCGGTGTCTTGATCCGCTCTGGATCTGTTCTTTAGCGTGGTACCTGCGGCTATGGCTTCTGACCTTTCTAACCCAACGGATTTACCCTCACCGCCTCGGCCCTTTTCCCTGGCGGGGAAGCTGGCCTTTGGGGCTGGGGATATTGGCCCTGGGATGACCGCAAATTTATTGGCCTTCTCATTTCTAATTTTTCTGACTACCACGGCGGGGCTTAGCCCGGTGGCGGCGGGGTCGGTGTTGGCCATTGGCCGCGTGTGGGATGCCATCAATGATCCGCTGATCGGCTACCTCAGTGACAACACCCGCAGCCGTTGGGGACGCCGCTATCCCTGGATTGCCCTGGGGGCTTTGCCCTTTGGCCTCACGTTTTTCCTGACGTGGATTGTCCCCGGTTTCCAGAGCGAGGCCGCACGATTTTGGTACTACGTGATTATGTCCCTACTGTTCCAGGTGTTCTATACCGTGGTGAATCTGCCCTACACCACCCTCACCGCTGAACTCACCAAGGACTACGATGAACGCACGGAACTCACCGCCTTTCGATTGGGATCCTCCCTCACCGGGGCGATTTCGGCCCTAGCCTTGGGGTTGGTGATCTCCAATCTAATTCAGGATTCTCGCCAGCAGTACCTCGTTTTGGCGGCGGTGTGCAGCGTGTTGTCGGTGCTGCCGCTGCTGTGGTGTGTGATCGGCACCTATCCCTACGCCGCAGATCGGGGTGCCTTGCAGCCCGCCGCCGACCCCAACGCCGCCGAAAACCTGCCCTTCCTTCAGCAGATCAAAATCGTCCTCAGCAACCGAGCTTTTTTGTACGTGGTGGGGATCTATCTGTTCGCGTGGCTGGCCCTGCAAATGACTGCCAGCGTTATCCCCTTTTACACCACGTTTTGGATGGGTATGGAGTCCTACTTTTTGGCGGCGCTGCTGGTGCAAGGAACGGCCATCGCCATGATGGTAGCGATCAACTGGCTCAGCCGTCGCTACGGCAAACAGGAGGCGTTCTATGCGGGCATCGGTACGTGGATCATTGCTCAGATTGCGATTTTCTTGGTACAGCCCGGTCAGGTGGCGGCCCTTTACCTGCTCTGCGTGGTGATTAGCTTTGGCGTCGCAGCGGCCTACGTGGTGCCCTGGGCCATGCTGCCCGATGTGATTGAACTGGACGAACTGCAAACTGGGCAACGGCGCGAGGGGGTGTTCTACGCCTTTATGACTCTGCTGCAAAAGGTGGGTCTTGCCGGGGGCTTGCTGCTAGTGGGCTATGCCCTAGAGCTATCGGGCTTTGTTTCCCCGGATGTGACTCAGGTGGCCGGAGACGTGATCCAACCCGATTCGGCCCTGCTCGCCATTCGGGTATTCATCGGCCCCGTGCCCATGGTGCTGCTGGTGCTGGCTTTGGTGCTGGCCTATTTCTACCCGATCACCCGCCAAAAGCACGAAGAAATCCTGCTGCAACTGGCCGAACGCCACCGCTCCCAAATCGAGCCATCGAGCGACGAATAATACCCAGCGCGATTACGCCCGACTCCCTCTACTCCCTACTCCCCCCCTCTCCCCATCGGCATCTGCTGAATCAGCGGCACCAGTCGGCTGGTCGCTTCCTGCACAAAGGCTTTCAGCAACGCATCCCGCTGATTCAGCCGAAACTGCTCTTCGATCACCGCCCCCATGCCGCCATCGCCCCAGGTTTGGTTTTGGCGAAAGTATTCCACAAAACTTTTTCCGGCAATGCGGGTGAGGTATGCGCCGCTGGCTCCCTTCAAAGCCCGTCCGGCGACAGCGGTGGCCAAGTTCAGTTGCAACCCCAACGACAGCAAGTCCACTGTGCCTTTCACCAAGCCCAATCCGGTCAGCGTCTTAGCTAGAGAAAGAGCCAGGGCTTTGCCTTCCTCTAGGCTCACCTCACAGCCATAGACGCGGCTGAGATCTACCACCATTTGGGCGTTGATGGCGGCGGTGGCCAAAAAGTCGAATCCCGGCAGGGGCGTCAGGGCAATGGCTCCGGCCCCAAGCCATTGGTAGCGGTCGATGATGGCGTCGGCCTGGGCTTGGCGCTGTTGTTCCAGCAGGCGACGGGCTTGGTCGCTCAGTTGTTGGCTTTGCAGCAGCAGATTATCGGCAATGAGACTATCCCCCTCCTGGCGTAGCACGTCCGCTAAACGGGCCATTAAGGGGAAAAAGTTGGGCCGCATTTGCACGACTCCACCGCCCACCTGGGGCAAGGGTTGGGGCTGGGCGGCAATGGCCACCACGTCGTCTTCGCTGAGGGGCGGCACTAGGCGAGAGCGCAATCGGTCTAGCAACGCCTCTAAATCCTGGCGAGGGTAGCGATCCGCCTTGTTGAGAACAACTAAAGTCCGTTTGCCCAGGCTCAGCAAGCCTTGCAGGATGGCGTATTCGCTTTGGCGCAGGTCGTCATCGACGACGAAGAGGATCAAATCCGCACGGGCGGCGGTGGCACGGGCGGCCTGTTCCCGCTCGGTTCCGGCCACTCCGGCTTCCGAAAGACCGGGGGTATCAATCAACCGCAGAGGACGGGGCACCTGGGGCAGTTGCCAGTCGTAGGTTTGTTCCGTTTGGGTGGTGCCGAGGGTTGCGCCAACTTTGCCGACGGTTTCGCCCACCAAGGCATTGATCAGCGACGTTTTGCCCGTTGAACCCACCCCAAACACCGCTAGGGTCAAGTCGCCCTGGTAGAGGGAGTCCTGGAGGGCTTGGGTTTGCTCTAAAATTGCTTGCCGTGCCACCTGATCCTGAAGCTGCTCAACCTGTCGCTGCACCGCCTCTAGGTTAAGGCTGGCAGCTTCGGTGGCGCTGCGGGGTTGGGGAGGGGCCACCCGCCGCCGCCGGGGACGCAAAAAGGGCCAAAGGGAGTAGATCCCCAGCCCTACCAAGGCAATCACCACCAAAACAAAGACCCAAAGGGCAACCTGGGCCAACACAGGTGATACCGCCCCTAGGGTCACATAAATGCGGGAGAGGGAATCGAGCAACACCAGCGCCGCCAGCAGCAGCCCCAGCAGCACGCCCCCCGCCGCCAACCATCGCCATCGTTTCATATTGGTACTACAAAACAGAGACGCATCCACCACGCCTCTGCTTTTCCCAAAAACTCCCGACCTTGTGTGAGGATGGCCCTAGGGCCAGAGACTAGAGCGGATTGTGGGAGAATCGGTTGCTGCGGTTAGGCCGATCACCACCGCTGCCACCGTCATCGGTGCGGGGGCGAGCTTTGTTCACCCGCAGTTCCCGACCCAGCCACTCTGCCCCGTCAAGTTCAGAGATAGCCTTGTCTTCATTTGCTTCGTCGGCCATGTCTACAAAGGCAAAGCCGCGCTTGCGTCCGGTTTCCCGGTCGATGGGCAGGCTGATGCGGGTGACTTCGCCGTATTCGGCAAATACGTCCTTGATATCGTCCTCAGAAGCCTGAAAGGACAAGTTCCCAATGTAAATAGTCACGAGTCTCTCCGAACCAAAACGTCGCAGGTTGGTGAATGTTGCACGGCTTCCGGGGTAGGATGCACCCCTTCCACAATCCTTGCAAAACATTTGCTGACATAATAGCCCATCACCTTTGAAATGGCAGTAGCCCAGTTCACACCTTGTCTTGAATCGGGTTTCTGGAGACTTTGGCGCGAATTTGCGACGCCTGGGAGAGCAGCGCCTCAGCAAAGGAAAGGGCGTCTTGATGGGTGGCACCGCCCGCCAGTTGGGCCAGTTCTTCCCGCCGTTGGTCGAGGCTGAGGGGCGCAATTCTCACCACGGTACGAATCGCGGTTTCGTCGCTGGCGCTTGCTGGATCGATAGCCTTGGAGTCAGCCTTCGTTTTGGTGTCAAGATTCTGTGGATTCGGATCGTTGAGGGCGTCCTGAACATGATCCTTCGTTGCCGCACTCTCCTTGGTTTTGCCCTTGGGTTGACGAGATTTTCGGGACTTGGCGGTTTTGGGATCTGGGGCGGTGGCCTCTTCGCCAATCACCTGTTTGTTGACGTGCCAGTGATCATCGGCCAGGGCGGCGACCATGGGTTGGTGGGTTACGCACAGCACTTGATGACGCTGGCCCAGTTGCAGCAGTTTTTCGGCAATGGCCTGGGCCACCCGACCGGAAACCCCCACATCAATTTCGTCAAAAATCAGCGTATCCACCGCATCCACCTGAGAAAAGCAGGCTTTTAGGGCCAGCAGAAAACGGCTCATCTCCCCCCCAGAGGCGGTTTCTGCCAGGGGTTGCAGCGGTTCGCCCGGATTGGGGCTAAACAAAAACTGAATGGCATCGGCTCCGGTGGGGCCAGGGGCGGCGGGCTGGAGATCCACCCGAAACTGCACCCGCTCCATGGCCAGGGGCTTCAGTTCGGCGATCAGTTGGGCTTCCAAGGCTTGAGCGGTTTTCTGGCGGAGGTCGGTCAGCTTGGCGCAGGCTTTTATCAGGGTTTCCTGACGTTTTTGATAGTCCGCCTCCAATGCCTCGATAGATTGTCCTTCGCCAGACAGTTCCCCCAGCGCTTGATTCACCTCATCTCGGTAGGCGATCAGCTCCGGCAGAGTGCGGTGAAAGCGGCGACACAGCCCCTTCAGGGTGCGAATGCGCTCCTCCACCTCCTCCAACCGCTGGGGATCGGCCTCTAGGCTGGCTCCGTAGGCGTTGATGGCGCGTCCGGCCTCCTCCACCTGGGTGAGGGCTTCGCTGACTAGGGTCAGGATTTGGGTAATGGCCGGATCGTAGCGCTCCATATCGATGAGAATGCCCTCGGCCTTGCCCAGCAGGTCGGCACAGGCTCCGGCCCCGGCGTCGCTGTCGTAGAGGATTTGGTAGGTCTGGTAGCTGTTCTGTTGCAGGTCAACGCTGTGGGTGAGGCGCTGCTGCTCTTGGTGGAGGTGCTCCAGTTCGGCGGGGTCGTCCAGGGCGGCCTGGGTGAGTTCTTGCTGATGCAGTTGCAGCAGTTCCAGACGATCTTGCCGATCTTGATCCGCCTTGCGACGGGCCTCTAGGCGACGTTTGGCCTGGATTGCGGCTTCGTGGGACTGAATCACCCGCTGACGCTGTTGGGCGATGGCTTCTCCGCCAAAACCATCCAGCCATTCCCGCTGACGGTCGCTCGACCCAATCTGTACCGTCTGGCCCTGGGCCGTAATTTCCACCAAGCGCTGCCGCAGGGATTCCAACTGGGCCTTTGTCACCGCTTGGTCATTCAAAAACGAACGACTGCGGACGGACGCCTTGCCCAGGGTAATTTCCCGCCGACAGGTGACGGCCTGTTCAGGAATCGGTAACTCCTGCTGCGTAAACCAATCCTTTAACCCCACCGACAGGGCAAAGCGGGCTTCTAGGACAGCTTTATCACTGCCGGAGCGCACTAATCGGGCATTCACCTTGCCCCCCAGCACTGCGTCGATGGCGTCCAAAATAATTGACTTGCCCGCCCCAGTTTCCCCCGTCAGCACCGTTAGCCCCGCCTGGAGCGGAATTTCCAGGGCGTCGATGAGGGCAAAGTTTTCAATACGAAGGGCGGTCAGCATAGGGCCACGGAGAGGCTAAGCCTTGATTTTAGTACGAATACTTAGTGCGAATGTACTTTGGATGGGGATCGTGCAGGTCATAAACAGGCGATTTGGCTGGGATTGGCCCTCACCCCCAGCCCCTCTCCCAGGGAGGAGAGGGGAGCCAGAAGCCTTTCAAAGTCCCTCTCCCAAATTGGGAGAGGGATTTAGGGAGAGGGCCAGCAGGGACTATGGAGAGGGCCATCAGGGACTTTGGGCTCAATTATTCAGAACATTAGGGCGGATATGCCCGACCCATGGTTGGGTACTCTACACTGTCCGCCTGCCAAGACACCGTTACAATAGTTTACGGGAAGACTTCGGAGTTGATTTGCCCTAGCTCCGCATCTCCTGGCTCTAGCACTGGGTTAACTATGACTTCTAACGTGGCAGCAGAGACCGTGGCAGCAGAAACCTCTTCCATCGGGAAGATTCGTGGCCGTGAAGATGCGGTAGCCACCATTACCGTAGACAGCGAACCCGTGGTTGAGGTGCTGTCCTTGGCCCAGCGATCCCAGAATGCCAGCTATGCCAACGCCGGACGGCCCAACCGCCAGGATCCCTTCGAGGGGGTGGGCTACGACCCCGATACCATCGCCGCCTACTACCGCAAGCGTCCGTTTCAGGTGATCTCGCGGTTTGTGGCGATTTTCTTGCCGTTAATCACTTTTTTTGCTCAGCTTTGGCTAGATCGGCGTGGCGGACGCAGTGAAGAACGCCAACAGCAGCGGGCCACTCAACTGCGGGAAATGTTGACCCGCCTTGGCCCCGCCTACATCAAAATTGGCCAAGCCCTTTCGACCCGGCCCGACCTAGTGCCGCCCCTGTTTTTAGAGGAACTCACCCGCCTGCAAGACCAACTGCCGCCCTTCTCCAACGACCTCGCCCTCCATTTTATTGAGGTGGAACTGGGTGCCCCCGCCAACGAAATCTATGCCGAACTGTCGCCCGATCCCGTCGCCGCCGCTTCCTTGGGACAGGTGTATAAAGGTCGCCTGAAAACCGGGGAAGCCGTGGCTGTGAAGGTTCAGCGCCCTGGTTTGGCGGGCCGGATCACGCTGGATCTCTTCATCCTGCGCCGATTGGCCCAGTTTGTCACCCGTCGGGTATCCCGCGTGCGGAGTGACCTGGTCGCCATCATGGACGAATTTGGCGAGCGCATCTTCGAGGAAATGGACTACACCCACGAAGGGGAAAACGCCCAGCGCTTCGGCCAACTCTACGGCCATCTGCCCGACATCTACGTGCCCCACATCTACCCCCAATACACCGGGCGGCGGGTGCTGACGATGGAGTGGATCGACGGCATCAAGCTCACCCGCATCGACGAGTTGGATCGCCTCGGCATCAGCGCCACCCACATGATCGACGTGGGGGTTCAGTGCTCCCTACGGCAGTTGCTAGAGCACGGTTTTTTCCACGCCGATCCCCACCCCGGCAACCTGCTGGCCATGGCCGATGGCAAACTCGCCTACCTCGACTTCGGCATGATGAGCGAAGTTAAACCCCAGCAGCGCTATGGCCTGATCGAAGCGGTGGTGCACATGGTGAACCGCGACTTTGAGGGGCTGGCGGGAGACTACGTAAAACTGGAATTCCTCACCCCCGACACCGACCTCACGCCGATCATCCCCGCCCTGTCGGAGGTGTTTAGTAACGCCCTGGGGGCCAGCGTGGCGGAGCTGAACTTTAAGAGCATCACCGACGAATTTTCTGCCCTGATGTACGAATATCCCTTCCGGGTTCCTGCCTACTACGCCCTAATCATCCGCTCCCTGGTGACGCTGGAGGGCATCGCCATCAACGTGGATCCTGAATTCAAAGTGCTCAGCAAAGCCTATCCCTACGTGGCCAAGCGCCTGCTGACGGATCCCTCCCCCGAACTGCGGTCATCCTTGCAAGATCTTTTATTTAAAGACGGCAGCTTCCGCTGGAACCGCCTCGAAAACCTGCTCCGCAACGCCCGGGGCAACGACGACTACGATCTCGATCAAGTCCTCGACCAAACCCTAGAATTCCTGTTTTCCGACCGGGGTTCCTTCCTGCGGGATCGCATCGTATCGGAACTGGTGAACAGCCTGGATCTGCTGGGTCAAAACACCCTGCAAACCGTCACCAATTCGGTACAGCGCCGCCTCGGCCTCAAACCCAAGGAGACCCCGGTTGCGGTCGCGCCCAATCCCAACAGTGACCTCAGCCACCTGCTGCGGATTCTGGAGATCGTGAAAGATACCCAGGGGTTTGATGCCGCTAAGGTCGCTACCCGCATTCCCGCCGTTTTGTTCAAGCCCGAAACCCAAACAATGGGCCAACAGGTCGTCTCTGGCCTTGCCCAGCGTGCCCTAGCCCGATTCATCCGCACCGTACTGATGGAGGAGACCACTCCAGAGTATGGCCTTGCGCCCCAGTCCCTCAGCGTCCGGTAGTTACGCTCTCCGCAATTACGCGGAGGAAAAATTGCGTCTAGAGCCATCTTGGGGAGCAAGGTTGGACGGACTGCTGCCAGCGTCTAGGGGAGGGCGTGTCTAGACATAGACTTGAAAACGACTAGCCAGCAAGGCGTTCATGGCCTTAGCAAGCTTCGCCTGTGGGCCAATACCTTTATGATGTTTTTACAAAGATCGTTTTTTCACCGTAGTTGTGCTGAAACGATTGATTTAGCACTTGTGAAGATCCACAGTCCTACGGTAAAGGGCAGTGATAGTTTTTGGCTACATTGAGGGTACCCTTAGCCCAGTAAGTGGCACCTACCCTTGGGAGTACCCTGATCATGACCACGACACCCTCTGGCCCCACCTTCCCCGGCAGCGACGTTAATGCAGATGGCTTTGTTGATATTTTCTGGCGGAACACTACAGGGGGCCAAATCTCGCTGTGGACCATGGAGAATCAGACTCAGATCGCTGAGCGACAGTTGCCAACGACGGTGGCCTCCCCTTGGAATCTGGTAGGAGCTGCTGACTTTACAGGTGACGGCGTCACCGACTTGTTGTGGCACAACTCAAGGACAGGTGATCTGACAACCTGGGAATTGAATACCCTAGGGAATCGCGTTCGCGGGATTGCCATCCAAACGGCGTCGCTCAACTGGCGACCCGTAGGGGTAGGTGACTTTAATGGCGACGGAAAAACCGATATTCTCTGGAACAACACGACCAATCAAGAGTTGCGTGTGTGGTTCATGAACAACACCGTTCGCCAGAGTGGTGCCTTGATCACAACTCGCCCAGCCGAGTGGCAAGTTGGCGCAGTGGCTGACTTTAACCGTGACGGCAGAGATGATTTGGTCTGGATGAACCAATCCACTGGGAGGGTTGAGATTTGGGCCATGAATGGCACAAATCAGGTGGGATCGCCCCAGGCTGTGGCTACGGCCTCTGGTTGGCGACTCAGCGGCACAGGTGACTTTAATAATGACGGCAACAATGACCTCCTCCTCTGGCACGCACCGACCGGGCGGACGTCGCTGTGGACGATGAATGGAACTCGCCGCGTGACGGGAAGCATTTTGGCCAATCGCGGTACGGCTTGGCTGCCTATGGCCCAGGCGCGGGGTGGATTGCCCGATCTCACCGTGGAAAACCTGACCGGACTGCCAGCTAGCCTGACTGTTGGAGAGTCAGCAACCATCCGCTTCAGCGTGACGAACCAGGGCACCAGAACCGCTGTCCCCAGCACCTTTAGGTACTACCTCTCCAACGACACCACGGTCAGCAGTAATGATCAACTGCTCGGCAGCATTAGTGTTGGAGCCCTACGGGCAGGGCAATCGGCCACCTTTACCCGCACCTTCGCCTACAACGCGGATGTTGTTAACAGGCTGGGCGACAGCGGCACGAAAAATCTTCTCTTGGTAGCGGACGCAGCTGGCGCAGTGACAGAAAGTCGGGAAGACAACAACCTCCTGAGCCAATCCTTTGAGGTGGTCTCCAACGCGCCGACGGACGTTGACTTGGTGCTGCAAAATCCGGTCTTGCCGGAGACCTGGGTGGCGGGCCTGCCCGTAAGCCTAACCCTAACGGTGGCGAATCAAGGGAGCGAAGAGGCGGGGGCCAGCCTCCTGCGGGTCTTCCTGTCGGATACTCCCACCTTCAACCCCAACGGCAGGATCGTGGTGGAGAGTCGGATTGCATCGCTGCCCGGTCAAGAAAGCTTTACCGACACCTTTACCTTTACCTACCTAGAGTCCTTCGGGGATGGCCAGAAGTATCTGTTCGTTGTGGTGGATAGTGCCAATGAGGTGAGTGAGACGGGCGACGGCGAAACCAACAATATCACCCAGTTTGATATTAATGTGGCTCCGGCCATCAACGTAGACTTCACCATTACGAGCGTGACACCTCCCGTCGGTAGCCCCTTCCCCAATATTACGGTGGGCCAACCGATCACGGTGACGGTGCTCGTGAAGAACCAGGGCACTACGGTGGCGGCCCCCACCACCCTGACGGTCTACACGTCAGACTTTGGGGTGAATGGCAACCAGTTTGATATTGCAACGGCTCGGCCTGTCACCTCTGCGCCCGTTGGCCGCCTCGATACCGGGGAAGAGACCAGCATTCGTCTAACCTTCACCTACACGTCAGACTTTGGGGAAGGCACCCAGAATCTCTTCTTTGTCTTGGATGTGGAAGACGCGATTGAAGAGGCCAACGAGAACAACAACGTTTGGAGGGAAGAGATTGAGGTGGAACAGCCTCAGGACATTGACCTCGCGGTGCTGAATCCCAGCCTGTCTCGCACCACCGTGCTGCCAGGGGATACCATTAATCTATCGGCTCAGGTTCAAAACCTGGGAGGGACATCTTCGGGAACCAGCACCTGGTTGCGGGCCTACATCTCAACCGATACGGTTCTAGACGATAACGATATCGAAATTGGTGGGGCCTTCATTCTGCCCCTGGGCGGCAACAGCGCCACAGCAGTCCTCAACTTTGGCTCCTACACCCACACTGGGCCGGCGGGAACCTACTATGTCCTCTTTGTCGCCGATGCTGACAACAACGTCTTTGAAACCAATGAGGACAACGTCAGCTTCCTTCAGTTCACGGCTCTGGATGTGCAACCGGGGATTGACCTGCTGGTTGCTAGCGCCACATCCTCCCTCAGCACCGTCACGGTGGATGAACAACTAACCGTACGCGCCACCGTTCAAAACCAAGGGGAAGATGCCTCTGGGATTAGCCGCCTGGGCTTCTATATCTCAGACGACGCAGTCTTTAACCCAGCGACGGATCAATTCCTTGGCAGCCGAGAGATTGGCAATCTGACCTCCTTTGAAACCAGCGGCCTCCAAGAATTTACCTTTACCTATTTGGATGCCTACGGCCTGGGCAACAAGTTCATTCTGGTGGTGGCGGACGATAACCGTTTGGTGACAGAGTCTAACGAAAACAACAATGTCCAGGCTATTTCACTCTCGGTCTTGCCTAACTTGAACCGCCCTGACCTGATAGTTTCGGGTACCGAATTTGGGATGACCTCCTCGGTGGATGGAATTACGGTGCGATACTTCGTCCAAAACCAAGGCCCCAGACCTACCACCAGCGGATCGGTAACGACGGCATTCTATCTGTCTAATACTCCGATTACCAGCTTGAGTGGCCTGAGTAGTGCGGTGTTCCTGGGAACAAGTACGGTTGAGGGCGACGTTCTAGAAAATGGTGGTGTAATCAGCGCACTTTTGACCCTGGAACCAGGACAAAGTCCTAATCCTGTCTGGAGCCCAGGGCAGAAATTCCTGGTTGTCGTGGCTGACTCTAGCAACGGAGTCATAGAACGCGATGAGACCAATAACGTCAGTTCCTTTGCCATTACCTTGACCTAAGCAACTCTGCGCGTAGGGTGAGCCTAGGCCACTCCTGTTGAAGGAGGGATCTTGGCTGAAGTTCACAGCCTGCCGGGATGGGACGCTCTCCCGTTCGGCAGGCTTTTTGTGGGCAGATAGCCTATGGGTCTGCGGATTTATAGACCTATGGCCATGACATGATTGCCCCATCAACTGCACCCACCCCTGACCTTCTTCCCGCTTGGTGTGTGAGCAATGTCTAACCCACACGAATGCCTTGGTCTTTATCCGCCTATGGGTTTCTCGACTAGGTTAGGCGTTACCCGATAGCGCTGAGCTGGGTGCTAAGACCCCAGACATCGCCATGATCAGATGGCCGACGACCCTACACCGCGATGGTGCAGCTGTCGTTGCGGGTGATGATCACCGTGACCGAACGGGGGCGATCATTGCTGCCATCGGGCCAGTGACGGGGGAATTGGGTGGGGTCGGTGGCGGAGGTGCTATTTTCGCCCTGAATCTAGACAGCTCTCAAAATAGAAAAGGCCCGCCTAGATAGACGAGCCTTTCAGTTATCTAGCCAGTTTATGACCTACAGTTGGGGCACAAACTGCTGCTTATCAGGAACCACAGTGTATTCCGAGACGATTTGGCGCAGCTCGTCGCCGTCGATGGTTTCCCGTTCCACCAGCAGATCCACCAGGCGGTCGATCAGGGCGCGGTTGTCGCGCATGATGCGTTTGGCATCTTCGTAGCACTGGTCTACGATAACGCGAACCTGGGCGTCAATGCGGGAGGACACTTCCTCGGAATACTCCGAGCGGGAGAGCCAGTCGCGACCGAGGAATACTTCGCCCTGAGAGCTTTCCAGGGACAGCGGCCCCAGGTCAGACATACCGAAGCGCGTCACCATTTGGCGGGCCATGTTCGACACCTGTTGCAGGTCGTTTCCGGCCCCGGTGGTGACTTCGGCATCGCCAAAGATCACGTCCTCAGCGGCGCGGCCACCCAGGGCTCCGGTGATGCGGGC
This sequence comes from Leptolyngbya sp. BL0902, assembly GCF_016403105.1. Classification (NCBI taxonomy): domain Bacteria; kingdom Bacillati; phylum Cyanobacteriota; class Cyanophyceae; order Leptolyngbyales; family Leptolyngbyaceae; genus Leptolyngbya; species Leptolyngbya sp. BL0902. Next base: position 3,663,760 of record NZ_CP046155.1, on the reverse strand, counting down.
CAGGATTTGGGCGCGGGAGATCAGCATTTGCTCTTCGCTGGGGGTGAACCAGGTCAGACCTTGGGCCTGTCCGCGAGGAATCAGCGTCACCTTTTGCACCGGGTCGTGATCTTTCACCAGGGTGCCCACAATGGCGTGGCCGATTTCGTGGTAAGCAATCAGGCGCTTGCTCTTGCTGTCTACCAGGGGCGTGCCCTCCATCCCGGCGATGACGCGATCCACGGCGTCGTCAATTTCGGCCATGGTGATGGCGTCCTTGCGGCGGCGGGCGGTGAGAATGGCGGCCTCGTTCAGCAGGTTGGCCAGGTCGGCCCCGGTGAAGCCCGGAGTACGGCGGGCGATGGTCTCTAGGGAAATGTCCTCGGCCAGCTTTTTGTTGCGGGCGTGGACTTCCAGTACTTCCACGCGACCCTTGATATCGGGGGGATCCACCGTCACCTGACGGTCGAAGCGACCGGGACGCAGCAGGGCGGAATCCAGCACATCCACGCGGTTGGTGGCGGCAATGATGATGATCCCGGTGTTGCCCTCAAAGCCGTCCATTTCGGTCAGCAGTTGGTTGAGGGTTTGTTCGCGTTCGTCGTTGCCGCCGCCGATGCCTGCGCCCCGCTGACGACCCACGGCGTCAATTTCATCAATAAAGATGATGCAGGGGGCATTGTCCTTGGCTTTTTTGAACAGGTCGCGGACGCGGGAGGCACCCACACCGACGAACATTTCCACGAACTCAGAACCGGAGATGGAGAAGAAGGGCACCCCGGCTTCCCCAGCGATGGCCTTGGCCAGCAGGGTTTTCCCGGTTCCCGGAGGGCCAACCAGCAGCACACCTTTAGGAATGCGGGCACCGATGGCGGTGAAGCGTTCGGGCTTCTTCAGGAAGGTGACAACTTCTTGCAGTTCTTCCTTGGCTTCATCAATGCCAGCCACATCGTCGAACATCACCCCGGTTTTGGCTTCCATCATGAAGCGGGCTTTGGATTTGCCAAAGTTCATGGCTTGACCAGGGCCACCCGCCCCACCGCCAGAGCGGCGGAACAAAAAGAACAATCCACCAATCAACAGCAGGGGGAACAACAGGTTGCCCAGGGCACCCACCAGCGCCCCATCGTTGCGGGGGGGGTGAGAATCTAGGCTGATGTTAGAGTCGCGCAGACGGCTGACCAGATCGGGGGAGTTGCCGGGGAGATCCACCCGCCAGCGCTGCACCCGATTGTCCAGCTCAGGATCCACCGCTTCTACGATGGCGGTGCGGCCCCCGTCGTAGAGATCCACCGCTGTCACCCGTCCGGCATCCAGATAGTCTAGAAAGCGGCCATAGGTCATGCGGGTGCTGGCTGCGTTGCGCCCCATATCGGCGGGAGCGCCCGAAAAGGCCCCCTGCCACAGGAAGAACCCCACAACCAGGAGCGGCAGGGTCCAGAGTAGGACTACTCTCCAAGAAAATTTCATAACCAATGGCCTCTATTCACGACTTGCACAGATTTATCGGCGTTGACTAAAGCAGCGGTGGGGATCTACCGAGCCACGGCCCCAAATTCCTAACTCACTGGGTTAACAGATATGTCCATCATGCCTGGAAAGCAGGGAATCGTTGCCAAGGGACTCGCCGAACTACCGTCTAAATTAAAAAGTATGAGACGAAATCTTTACTTAATTTAACGTAACCTGCGGGACTGGGGCAAATGATAGGTCAGATTCTGCGATATTTGCCCTAAACCCTTGACCTTATACGTAGGTATAAGCAGTAGGCTGGAGGGTAACGTCCCAGGCGAGGCAGCTCCATGTTTCAGGTTGGTGAGGTTTCCCGGCGATTGGGCCTCAATCCTCAGACCCTCTACTTTTATGAGCGGATTGGCCTTATGCCCAGCCCCCAGCGCACGGCGGCGGGCTATCGCCTTTACGACCAGGTAGATTTGGATCGCCTCACCTTTATCACCCAGGCTAAAACCCTAGGGCTAAGCCTGGACGACATCAAGGAACTGCTGGCGTTGCAGGATGGCCAACGGCTGTCTTGCCGAGAGGTGCAGGATCGGCTGCTGCGAAAAATGCAGCAGTTGGATGAGACCATCCACAAGCTCCAATTGCTCAAGGCGCAGCTTAGCCCGTTGTTAGAACAGTGTCAGCGAGGAGTGGCCCAACCTGACGAGGGGAAGCAATGCGTGGTGTTTCAGGCCCATTCGCTGATGGCTTCGGTCTCGCCGGACTAAATCAGGCAATGTAAACACGTTATGCAAGGAAGACAAAGGCTATGACCACCCTGAAGGTTGAAATTTTAGGCACGGGCTGCAAGAAGTGCCACCAGCTAGAGGCCAACGCTAAGGCCGCCATCGAGCATCGACAGCTAGAAGCCGAGGTGTCTCACATCACCGACACCATGGAAATCGTCAAACGCGGCGTGATGAAAACCCCGGCCCTCGTCATCAACGGCAAAGTCCTCAGCCAGGGCAAGCTGCTAGAACCCGCCGACATCGAAGCCCTACTGCCCAGCTAAGCAACCACCACCCCGTAGGGTGGGCATTACCCATCATCCCCCTGATAGACGTCCCCGGCCCAGATAGACCAGGAGACCTTGCCCCTACGGTTTGACGGGTTGGGTATTGGGGGACGCTCGCCGGGTTTGACATCACTCGTCTTTAAACCGTTTACACCACAGGATCCCCAGCCAGCTTGGGGAGGAGGGTTGTTATGCCTATTTGGAAATCGGAATGGAAGCCGCTGCTGTGGATTGTGGCGGGGTTCCTCGCCTGTTTTTACCTACCCGTGGAGGCCATCCAGAACTCAGAACGCTTGCGGAATGCGGTGTTTGAGTCGCTTTACTTAGTGCGCTGGTATGCCCAAGAGCACGTGCTGCTGTGCTTGATTCCGGCCTTCTTCATTGCCGGGGCGATTGCCGTGTTCATCTCCCAAGACTCGGTGATGAAATACCTGGGGGCCAACGCCAACAAAGTTCTGGCCTATGGGGTGGCGTCGGTGTCGGGCACCATCTTGGCGGTGTGTTCTTGTACGGTGCTGCCGCTATTTGCGGGCATTTACCGCATGGGGGCTGGCCTCGGCCCTGCGACGGCGTTTCTCTATTCTGGCCCTGCCATTAACGTGCTGGCAATTATTATGACGGCGCGGGTGCTGGGGCTGAAGCTTGGCATGGCGCGGGCGGTAGGGGCGATTGTCTTCAGTGTGGTGATTGGTCTGTTGATGGCGTTCATTTTCCGCAAGGAAGAACTGGAGAAAATCGAAGCCCAGGCCGGATGGCCAGAGCCAGAGGTGGCCCGTCCCCTGTGGCAAAATGCCCTATTTTTTGGCGTGATGGTGGGGACTTTGGTCTTTGCCAACTGGGCTAAACCCGCTGAAACCGTGGGCCTTTGGGCAGCGATCTACGGCGCGAAATGGTGGCTCACCGGAGCCCTGGGGGTGGCCTTGGCGGTGATGCTGATCCGCTGGCTAAATCTGAACCCCGGCAAAGTGGCCCTAGTGGCCGGGGTAACGACAGTGTTGGCCTTCCAGTTTGCGGCCCAGCCCATGGTGGCCTTTGGGGCAGCGGTAATCGGTCTTTCCTGGCTCACCAGTACGGATAAGGACGAGGCGGGGGAGTGGTTCCAGTCCTCCTGGGACTACGCCAAGCAAATTCTGCCGCTGCTGTTTTTCGGGGTGCTGGTGGCGGGGGCACTCCTCGGTCGCCCTGGACAAGAAGCACTGATTCCTGCTCAGTGGATTATCTGGGCGGTGGGCGGCAATTCCTTGCTTGCCAACTTCTTTGCCGCCTTGGCCGGAGCCTTCATGTACTTTGCAACCCTCACCGAAGTGCCGATTCTGCAAGGATTGATTGGCAATGGTATGGGCCAAGGCCCTGCCCTAGCGCTGTTGCTGGCTGGCCCCGCCCTGTCGCTGCCGAATATGTTGGTGATTCGCAGTATTATGGGCACGAAAAAAACAGCGGTCTTTGTGGCGCTGGTGGTAATGATGGCAACGCTATCGGGGATTGTCTACGGGGCGGTGTGGGGTTAATCCTCAAAACAGCCACCCTAAACTAGGGATCACCCCTGACTACTGAAGCGCTTTTTGGGCCGTCTGTTCCACTTCCTTGGCGGCGGCGGCCTTGCGTTCGCTGTAGCGGTCGGTGAGTTCATCCACCCGATCCCTTAGCAACAGGGTAAAGCGATACAGTTCCTCCATCACATCCACCACCCGGTCGCGGTAGGGCGAGTCTTTCATGGTGCCATCTTCGTGAAATTCTTGATAGGCCTTGGCCACCGAGGATTGGTTCGGAATCGTGAACATCCGCATCCAGCGGCCCAGGATTCTCATGGTGTTGACGGCATTGAAGGACTGAGAACCGCCCGACACCTGCATCACCGCCAAGGTGCGGCCCTGGGTAGGACGAATCGCCCCAATGGACAGGGGAATCCAGTCGATCTGGGTTTTCATCAGCCCAGAGATGTTGCCGTGCAGCTCCGGGCTAGACCACACCTGCCCCTCCGACCACTGGGAAAGTTCCCGCAACTCCTGAACCTTGGGATGGGTGTCGGGTTCTGCGCCATGGAGGGGCAATCCCCGTGGGTCAAAGAATTTCACCTCGGCCCCCAAGCCTTCGATAATGCGGGCCGCTTCTTCGGCTAGGAGCCGACTATAGGATCGATCTCTCAGCGAACCATACAAGAACAAAATTCGAGGAGGATGGGTGGATGGCTGAGAATCAGGCATGGCCAAGGTCGATGTTGAAGCTGTCCACGGCCATTGTAACGGATGGCCTGGATCAAGCGACCTAACTCAGAAACACCCAAGCTAGACCTTGGACGAATCAAGCCCTCAATTAGAAATCTCAACAACCCACCCTCGGGTTGCCGTGGGGGAAGAGTCTTAATTGTAAAAACGGAAGCGGTGGGATTTGAACCCACGAGGGAAGGTTTACTCCCCTACCTCCTTAGCAGGGAGGCGCTTTCGACCACTCAGCCACGCTTCCAAGGATTAACCTTGAACAAGTGTAGCAGAGACCTGAACCAACGACTAGCGTTTTTTGAGAAGAGGCCACCCCAGCAGCACACTACCGCCCACCAGTAAGGGTAAGAGCCAGTCGCCCCAGCGGATGTAGGGGGTTTGGGTTTGAAGACGGTCAAGGGTGACGGCATGGGACAGGGCGATTTGGGGTGGGCCAATCCACTGGGTGCGTCCGTGGTTGTCCACCAGGCCAGAGAGGCCCGTATTGGTGACGCGCACGGCCCAGCGGTCACTTTCCACCGCTCGCAGCACGTCAAAGGCGTGGTGTTGGGCCATCATGCCGGGGGGATAGGGGTCGTTGTTGGAGGCGGTGACGATGAAGCTGGCCCCCTGGCGGGTTTGCTGGCGAAACAGACGGCTGTAGGCGGATTCGTAGCAAATGCCGACGGTAACGAGGCCGAGGCTGGTCTCGAACCGCTGCCCCCGTTGCCCCGGCACCAGGGAGTTGCCCAGGGGCGATAGGCGCTGAATGATGCGCCCCAGCACGGGCTCGAAGGGGATGTATTCCCCTAGGGGCACCAGTTGTACTTTGTTGTAGCGGGCGTGGTAGCGGTCACTGAACCGAGGCTCATCCAGGCCGGAGTCATCGGGGCGAAGTTCCAGCAGGCTTTGGGTATAGTGGCGGGGTTCGCCCTCCACCGGGGCAAAGGTGCCTAGCCACAGGGGCACCCCCGTTTGGGCCACAGTCTGCTTCAGGGCAGCGACCAGCGGATCCCCCGCTCGCCAGATCACGGGTAGAGCCCCCTCCGGCGTGATCACCGCATCCACCCCTTGGGCGGCGAGGGCTTGGTAGCCTTCGGTGTAGGTGGTCATCGCCTGCCGAATTCCGGCGGGGGTGAGTTTTTCGCGGGTGGGCACGTTGCCCTGCACCAGGCCCAGGGTCAAGGCTTGGTCAGGGTTAGCAGGGGTGGCGCGTTGATAGATCACCCAGCCCAGTCCGTGACTCAGAATCAGCAGCCCCACCCCCAGCCCGATCACATGCCGCCGTCCCCCCCGGACGTTCTGGGGCAGTCCTAATCGTCCTAGCCGGAAGCCCTGGGAAGAGACCGCCTCTGCCCATAGACCATTGACCGCCACCAGCAGGGCCGTCAGGGTGGTTGGCCCAGAGAGCCTTGCCCAGTGCAGAATCCACAGGTTATTGGGGCTTTGGGTCAGGCCCAGGGGCGACCAATCCAGGGGGCTGTAGTTCCGCAGGGTTTCGACCAAACACCACAGGGCCGTTGCTGCCAACACGCGCCACAGCACCGCATCGGGCCACCGACGCGCCATCCACCACAGCCCCGCCCCCCACAGGGCAATACACACCGACCCCCACAGGGTGATGATGCCCCAAGCAGCCAGGGCAATGGCGATGCTGCCCGCCCAGGGAATACCCATCCACATCAGGGGATGGAGGTGAGTAATCCAGACGAGGGAAAGACCGTAATAGACAATGCCCCACAGCAGCCCATAGCCCGCAGCGGCCCGCCATCCCCCGCTGCCCACCACCACCCACCATAGGGGTACCAACGCCACCCAGGCCAAGGGCCACCCACTTAGGGGCGGCAGGGCCATGGCCATCAACAGGCCGCTCAGCCCTACCCAGCCCAGGTTCCCCCAGGGCCAGCGGTGGGGGGGAGCTTTGGCCGTCATGGGTAGCGGCGGTGATCCGAGGAACTGGGGCATAGGGGGCCGAGGGGAGAACGGTTTCAACGGTACAACGCTCTAATCACAGCGTTCTAACTCATCACAGAGTTCCCATCATAAAGACCGAGAACGCCGCCTACAAAAATTCCCCCGCCGACCGAAATCAACGGAGGAATTTTGAAAGGATCTACCGCAACGCCGTCTTACCTCAGCCTTCGACCTGGAAAAACCAGGTGGGTGCCTTGGCGTCAGGCTTGAAGTTTCCGAGTACAGGCTCGGTCTACTGCCGCCGACACAGCTCAGCTCCCGTTGAGAAGAAATATAGATCGTAAAACATTGTTGGTAGTCACCAACGCCGTAGTAGACCCTGTTTCCATCATAGCGAACCGATGGAGTTTGGGGAATGGTTTGGGATGGCCGGAGCACTCTGGGCTAGGGTAGAGCATTACGGCGAATGGTTCGATGTGGTCACAATGTATCAACCCCTTGACTAGCATGGGTTACGCTGTGCTCACCCATCCAGCAAGGCTTTCCCGTGAGTTGGCCTGAGCCCAGGCACCTCACCGATCCATGGCCAACAGATAGACGATAACGGATAGACGACAACAGAGACAAAAAAGCAGGCCCGAAGACCTGCTCTGGGGGAATCCCCCATAGTGCTAAGAATCTTTCTAGCGAGCGGCGGTACCCACTGGAATATCCTCTTCTTCGCCTAGCAAAGCCCGTAGGCTGGGGAACAAGAAGTGATTTTCCTCAACGTACTGAGCCCCGAAGAGACCTTTTTCAGCCCAGAAGTACCGATCCGTAGTGTGCTCATTCCGTTTTACAAGGAGGAGCGCCGGGGGGGCGATACCTTCGGAGTGGATGAAGTTCCGAGCAGCAGTGACCGGTTTTTCGTTGCCGCTCTCAATACTATACTGAGGAACAGCCTCTAAAATCCGGCGACCTTCCAATCGACGACGGCTCTTGCGCTTGCGTCTCCTAGCCAAGTTACCTACCTCCCTCTCTGTAGATATTTGGATGTAGTTTTGATTACAAATTGTTGAACCAGGCCAAGTATATAGGCTTGATATGAGAATTTCAACTTCTCTTAAAAGTTAGAGTTGTGCTGCTGTAGCCCTCATGTGGTAAGGCATTGAGGCATAAACGCCCCGATCAGCCTTGAACAGAACTGTTAAAAATTTGACAAAACTTTAATTTTTCTCTCGTCATACTCTTTCGTTGGGTCAAAATTATGGCCTTTGCCAGCCCCGAATTTCTTGCCCTGTGCCAGTCGCAGATTACGCTGCTGGCCCAGTTTCTGGGAGCCAGCTCAACGGTGGTCTACCTAGCGGAGCAAGGGGATGGGGGGGCGGGGATCTCCCTAGTGCCCTTGGTGGCCTACCCCGAAACTGAACATCCCTGGGCAAATCGGCTAGAGTCCTTGACAACCCTAGACCCGTCGGAGTCTTCAAGTCGCCCTGATGCGAGCACGGCCTACGTTGCGCTGACCGATGAAAGCCCACCCTACGGCCATCCGAGGGCTGACGCGGCCACCCCTGGCCCTCCGTCTGTCCACCCTGCGCCCTTGACGGAGCCTCCCCCAGGGGCAACGGATGTGCCGCCCTTGGTGCGGCCTCTAATCCATGAGGGTGTGGCGCTAGGAATGCTGGTGAGCCATCGCCCGACCCCTATCTGGAGCCGGGAGGAACAACGGCAGGCGGATCAGGTGGCCAACACCCTCGCGCTGGCCTGGATTTTGGATCAGCGGGGGCAGTGGTTTCAGCAGCAGGTACAGCAGCGTCACCTGGCCCAGGCGTCTCAGTCGGAGACCTTCCACGATTTGCTGCACCAGTTTCGTAACCCTCTGACGGCGCTGCAAACCTTTGGGCGGTTGCTGGTCAAGCGTATCCCGGAGGACGATCCCAATCAGCCCATCGCCGAGGGCATTGTGCGGGAAAGTCGGCGGTTGCAGGACTTGGCCCAAACCTTTGACGACGCCCTAGCCCAGGGAGATGACGACCTGCGGGCGGATAACTCGCCCAACCAGCGGCCCCAGGGGCAGTTTCCCCCGGTTGGAGGGGGGCTGCTGTTACCAGAATCGGGGGGGACGGATTCCAAGACTGGGGTTGAGCCTCCTGAAGGCCCACGGTGGGGGCGACCGCTGCAACGGGTAGCCGGATCTTGGGTGGATCAGGTCAGGCCGCTACTGCCATCGGCCATGGCCATTGCCCAGGAGCGGGGGCTGTATCTGCTGGAACAATTGCCCCCGGACTTGCCAGCGGTATGGATGGATCCTAAAGCCCTTACAGAGGTTCTCAGCAACCTGATCGACAATGCTCTGAAGTATGCCCCCGGTGGCGCTACGGTGTGGGTAGTGGCAGGGCTGAGCCAAGTGGTGGAGGGCCAAACCTTCCAAGGGCTGGCCGTGGGGGATACGGGCGCGGGGATTCCGCTGGCGGATCAGAGCCGGATTTTTGAGCGTCATTTTCGCGGCGTTCAGGCCCAGGGCGATATCCCCGGCACTGGGCTGGGGTTGGCCATTGCCCAAGAACTCATGGCGGCGATGGGGGGCCGTCTGGATCTGATTAGCCCTGTGCCCCAGGAGTATCAACGGGCCTTGGCGGATCTCATGGATCCAGCCTCGTCCGAACAAGGGCCGGGGGTCTGTTTCATGGCGTGGCTGGCCCAGGTCTAGGCCACGGCTGGATGGTAGCTGGCCATCACCCGTCCGGGGCGGCGACGCTGCTGGTAGTAGGCTTGGCTCACCGGATCCGATAAATCCGTAAGGGAGTCGAGGCCGATACCGTTGCGCCCCTGCTCTTTGCCGGAGCTGTGGAGATAGGTGCCATGCCCCAGGTACAGTCCTACGTGGGTGGTGCGTTCGGGGGTGCCAAAAAAGACCAAATCCCCCGGCTCTAGCTCATCCCAGCCGATGGGTTGGGTGAAGGCTTCCTGCTGGTAAGAATCGCGGGGAAGCCGAATGCCCGCCGAGGCAAAGGCGGTTTGCATCAGCCCAGAGCAATCGAAGTTTGGCCCCACGGTACCCCCCCACAGGTAGACATTGGCCTGAGCCATGGCAGCCTGGGCAAAGGCGATGACCTGGGGTAGCCGCTCCACAATAGCCGAGCGATCTAAGGCAACTGGGCGATAGGGTTCCGGGGCGGGGGCGAGGGCACTCATTTGCCGCAGGCCAATCCAGCCCGGATAGCCGTCTTCGCAAAGCTGTACCGAAAGCGCCCTAGCGCTAGCCTCCGACGGGGGAGAGACCTGAATTCGCAGGTGCCGCCCCGCCGCCGCCTGGGTGACAAGCCCGTCTAAATCGGGGGTTTTGTAAAGATTAAGGGTGCGACGACAGCGGTATTCTGCCGCCGTGAGCAGGGAATCTGGGGACTGCGGCCCAGGGGACTGTGACAGGGGGGACTGCGGCAAGGGGCTAGGCTCCTTTATCGCCCGTGTTGCGGACGTTAACGATTTTTTTCAGCACGTTGAACCAAAAGGTAGACCCCATGGAAATGGCAAATCCCGTCACCAACCAGCCCAAAAAACGGCGCTGCACCAGGGGAATAGGCCAATCGGCCTCAGCCTGTCGTTGCTGCTCTAGCACCACCTCGTTATAGCCCAGGGGGAAGGGAATGCTCTCAAGGGCTTGGTCTACGGACTCTCGCACTTGGGTAAGGTCTTGGTTCAAGTCGCCAGAGGATTCAACCACCAGCTGATCGGCAGCCTGCACCACCGAATTTCGCAGCACAGGGTCGGTGGCGAGACGGCTGGCAATGTGGAAGGAGTCGGCATTGATGGCCACCGCCGTGGCGATGCCAATCATCAGGGCTACGGCCTTAGCATTGCGGCGGTAGACCCCCGTCGCCCGATCCATACCTCGGTTGTACCAGGTTTCAATCTCACGGCTGAACTGAGCTACCTGGCCTTGGGCCGTATCCGTCACCAGTTCGGCCTTGCGGGCCAGGGTGGCGAGGCTGGCTCGCAGGGCGGGGGTGATAGCGGCAGCTTCCAGGCGATCCACCAGGGCTTGGGCGCTGGAATGGTTGCCCTCCGCCAGACGGCGCAGTTCGCGGTAGGTGGTGCTGCCCGTATCAAACACATCCAGCAGGTTAGCCACGCTGGGGCGCAGTTTGCCCAGCAGGGCGGCGCGTTCGGCAGAGGTGCTAGCAAAGCCGCGCCTGATGTACTCTAGACGCCGCATAAAGGTTTCGGTGAGAGGATGGTTGTCGGGCAGAATATCCCGCGCCATCAGGGCAAAGTCCTCCAGCCGCCGCACGATGCGATCAACGCTTTCTGATAGGGAGACATCCCCACTGCGAAAGTCGGCCAAAATGACCTGAACCGATTGCTCAAACTGCTTTAGTTCAGCGTTCAGCAAAAACTCATTTCCGGTGCTAGCTTTGAGGTCGCTCAAAATATTACTAACGGGCAAAATCACCTTCTCTGCCGCAAAGGTAGCCAGCCGTTCCTCTGCCAAGACCTGCCAAAGCTGACTCAACTGCATTCGCTCCAGCAAGCTGTTGGCAAAAGCTTCGGAGGGAATGTAGGAGGGGCCGCTGGTTTTACCCACCCCAAAGACATTACGGGTTCCCGTTAGGACACGGTAAATGCGACCAATCAGGTGAAGCAGCCCTCGAAAGGAACGGGCAATGCGCCCCTTAGCTTCCTGGTTCAGGCTGCGAATCCAGGGGCTCTCGTAAAGGGCATCGGCGAGGGCTTGGGCGGTCGCGTCTTTTTCTCGATCATTGCCCGACAGCAGAATCTCAATGGACTGTTTTAAATGCTCTGCCCGCCACTGTAACAGCGTGCCAATGATCTCCTGAAGCTCACTGGCCAATAGGCTGAGCGCAAAAAACACGAAGACGAGGCCCAGCGCAATATCTAATATGATCGGAAAGTTCATAGGTTGCCCCTGTAAATCTTACAGTCACCACTGTTTTTCAGGAGGACTGTCCCCAGGAGTAGCATATAACTCCTGGGGTAGGTAGGAAGTATTGAGAACGGCTAGGAGGCCAATTTTAGCCACCTCTGGCCTAAACCTAAACGCCTAATTATTTAAGGATGAAGCCGTTCTCACTGCCCTAAATTTGGCTTTGCGGCTAACGAGCCTCCCCTAGGATTCTTCGTCCTCAGCCCCCACTTGCTTGAGCTTGATATGCTTGCGGCCCAAGGTAATTTCAAACTCATCACCGGGCTGGAGACTCATTTGCTTGGTGTAGGCTGCCCCAATCAGGAGATTGCCGTTAGCCTGAACGCTAATGCGATAGCTGGCACTACGACCACCCCGCCCACTACTACCTTGGGGGCCGTCAAACTGAATGCCTTGGGCTTCGAGCAGGGCATTCCTAAACTTCATCATGTTAACTCGGGGAGCTCCCGATTTCGTTAAGCTATAGTAGCCACAGGCTTTAGCCTTTTCTTCTGGGCCATAGCTGCCAAGCTCTTTAACTTTCTCAACTAGGGCTTGCCCGGTGAGCGGTTTAACTGGGGTATCCTTAGCCATTAACCTTATTCTCGTTAGCGATGGGTTGATTGGATGCTTCGCTCCTCAGGTAGCTATTTATTGGCACGGTACTACCCTAATGAACGCAAGCAGAATAATACTACAGCAAAACTTTTTATGCATTCTTTTTTAACTAGAATTTGTTTGGTTTTGCTAGCCTTTCTTGTCCCCAAGGAGAGAGGCAAATCATGGTAGCCTACCTCGAAACTGGGATGAATCTTAACGGTCGAGGAAGATGTGATGGGGCGCAGCGGCAATGAAGCTGACCACCCGTGGCCACTATAGCGTTAAGGCGCTGTTGGATTTGGCACTTCAGCCCTCCCGGCAGCCCATTTCCGTGCAAACCATTGCCCAGCGCCAGGGGTTGCCGCCGCCCTACTTAGAAAAACTGTTGATTGACCTGAGGCGGGCGGGTCTGGTGGAGTCGGTGCGAGGATCCCAGGGGGGCTATCGGCTAGCGAAGCCCCCGGCCCAAATTTCCCTCGGCCAAATTCTGGAAGCGGTGGGAGAACCGATGACGCCGCTACCCCGCCACCAGCCCCAGACGGGCCAAGCCGAAGACTGGGTAACGTTTGCGGTATGGAATCGTCTTTCCCAAAAGCTCAAGGCCGCCCTCTATAGTATTTCCCTGGAAGACTTATATTTTGATGCCCGCAGTTGGCAGGCGGCCCAGGGGGATGATGTTAGCTTTGTGGTTTGAGCGGATAGGGGTGTTGCTGCTGGCGGCGGGCCTAGATTTTATCCTGGGCGACCCCTGGGGCTGGCCCCACCCGGTGCAGGCGATGGGCTGGGCCATTACCCAAGGCAAGCAAGCCATTTTGGCCCTGAAGCTGACTGCTTTCGGGGAACGGGTCAGCGGTGTGGGGCTGGGGCTGGCCGTGATTGGCGGCAGCGGCTTCGTGGGCTGGGCCTGGGTGAGCTTGACGTACCGCATTCATCCTGTCCTGGGGCTGATCGGTCAAATCGTGCTGGTGGCCAGTTGCTTGGCAGGGCACAGCCTGCGACGAGCGGCAGAGGAAGTGCTGGCTCCCCTAGAATCGGGGGATTTGGCCATGGCCCGTAGTCGCCTTGGACTTTATGTGGGACGAGATACGGAGAATCTATCCGAGGCAGACATCCTGCGAGCGGTGATGGAAACCATCAGCGAAAACGCCACCGATGGGGTGATGGCACCCCTGTTCTATGCCTTGGTCGGATCCCTAACGCCCCTTGGCCCGGTGCCCTTGGCCTTGGCCTACAAAGCCGCCAGCACCCTCGATTCTATGGTGGGCTATCGAGAGCCGCCCTACACCCACTTGGGTTGGTTTAGCGCCCAACTGGAGGATCGGCTAACCTGGGTGCCCTGCCGCCTGACGGTGCTGACCATTGCTCTGGTGTCGGGGCGACCCCGGCGGGTGTTGGCCCTGTGCCGTCGCGATGCCCCCGCCGACCCCAGCCCCAACGCGGGATGGAGTGAATGCGCCTATGCCGCTGCCCTCGGGGTGCAACTGGGGGGAGTGAATAGCTATCGTGGCCAACCCAAGGAAAAGCCGCTGCTAGGGGAGGCTGAACAACCCATCACCCCAGAGTGCATTCGGCGGGGCATGGCTCTGACCCGCTGGGCTTTTTTGCTGTGGCTCAGCTTGGGCATCTTGAGTGTTGGTCTGCTCTACGGCCTGTAATACTAAGTCCGAAGAGAAAACCTCGTCTATAAATTAAGGCTTCAAACGAAGGCTTCGAGGGGCTCAGCCTGAGCGGAATCAGGTTTTAAATCGGGGGTAAGCAACCGGGATGTCGTATAAAACGCGGAGATCGAAAGACTGGAGAGGCCCGCCCTCTCCGCAAAGCGTGAGGGTCAGGAGCCTGTCACGATGAGCGATAGTTTCGGGCCTAAAGTGGGCACAACTAAGAATAAGGTGTCGTCTCCCTCCCAAACCCAACTATGAATACCCCCATTGCCCGCTGGAAACCTGAATACGAAACCGGAAACACCCTGGTTGATCAGCAGCACCAGAGTATTTTCAGTATCATCAATGCCCTTCATTCGGCCGTAGAGGCCGGACAAGGGGCAACCATGCTGGAACAAACCATCCAAAGCGTGCGGGACTATACCACCGTCCACTTTGACACCGAAGAGCAATATATGCGGGATCAAGGCTATGGGGGGTATGAGGCCCACAAACGTAGGCATGATGCCCTACGGGCCAAGTTTGCCGCCTTTGAAACCCAGTCTTACCCGGATATTCAGCAGCACACCATCATGGTGTCGCACTTCCTCACCACTTGGCTGATCCACCACATTCAAACCGATGATCAAGCCATGATTGCCGCCTGTCGGCAGGCAGCCCAACCGATCATGGCGGATGCGGGGCCGTCTACCGTGCCCCTAGCCATTGCTGAAATTGCCCAGTGGCGACCCGAGTATGAAACGGGCTATACCCTCATTGATGACCAACACCGTAGCCTGTTCCACGCCATCAACGCCCTCCACGGGGCGATTTTGGTAGGCCGGGGCGAGGAACTGCTGGAGCGCACTCTAAAAATTCTGGAAAGCTACACCACCATCCACTTCGAGACCGAAGAGCACTTCATGGCGGAGTTGCAATATCCCGACTATGACGACCATGCGGCCAAACATCGTGCCCTGCGCCACAGGGTAGAAGCCTTTATTGCCGAGGAGGCCACGGCCCCAGATCGGCGGCTAGCCCTGCGGGTGTCGCGGTTTTTAACCGAGTGGTTGATCCACCACATCAAGGCCGAAGATCAGCGGATGATTGACTTTCTGCGCCAAGCCCGCCAGCGGCAGCAGCAAGTCACAGCTGAAGCTGAACGAGCTAAGGGGCAGGGCCGTCGGGTCTAGTCCTTGGCCAGGGCATCCCGCACTAGGTCGTGGGCAAAGCCATAGTCGCCGCTGCCTTTGACCAGCACTTGCCGTTGTGCCCACCGTTGCAGCCATGCATCAACCGCCCAGGGCAGGCGGGAGGGGGCGCGGGACAACATAGCCCGCACGGTCATCTGTTGCAGGGCAAAGGAAAGCCACAGGTAAGCGCTGAGTAAAGCGGCGATGACCACCCGCAGGCGCGGTAGGGTCAGCAGGGTAAACGGGGGCTGTCCCCTAACCACCGCAGGCACCACCAATACCAGAGCCAGCACCAGCGCCAACAGGCCAAAGAGAATAGCCCCATTCCGCAGCGCCATCCGCAGGTCTTGGTTGGGATGGTGCCGAATTTGAATGCCCCTAGGCAATCCGCCCCACAACCCAATGCCCAGCCCCAAACTCCAGCCCAGCACGGCCCCCACCAGTCCGCCCCAGCCAAAGGCGGGCAAACCCAGGTTAAACCGCCCCAATAGCAGCGCCCCAAAGCCACCCACTCCCACCCCCAGCCCTAAGGCGGGCAGGGTGGAGACCAACGCCAGCCCCGTTAGGCTGCGCCAGGAGGCCAGGGCCAAGCTGAGATGGGTGTAGGGAAATGCCTCTAGGTCAAGCTGGGAGAAAACTAACCCCCAGGCTAGCCCCACCCCCGGATTGCCCCCCACCAGGGTAAAAATCAGCACAAACGCCAGCGCCAATAGCCCTCGATACATCAGCCGTTGAGGTTCCGGTAGCCAGGTTGGCCGCAGGTGATCGATCCGCAGCGACCGGGGCCGACCTGCCATCTGCGTAGCTAGCCAGCGCAGGGTAGATCGTTCCTCAGCGGAGGCGGGTTGGGGGCTATGGTCAAGGCGGTCATTCAGGAAGGTCTGCACCAGGGCCTCTTTTCCGGTGATGGCGGAGGCATCGGTGCCCAAGACGGGGGCCAGGGCTACCATGAGCGTTAGATAGAGCGGGAATCGGCCCAGGGGTTGGAGCGCTTTGGTGGCCTTGACCTGGGGCCAAAGGTCATCGCAGCCCTGGCTGAGGAGATAGTCCTTCACCTGCTGGGCGGGCAAGGGCCGGAGATATAGGCCCCCATTGAAGTAATCATCAAAGCTGATGCCGCTGGTTTCGATCACCTGGCGACGGCAGCAAAGCAGGGCCGTTTGCTCGGCATTGCTGCGGAGGAGGGTGTTAATTTCCTTGGCGCAGGCCCGCTGTTGGGCGGGGGGCAAATGGTCAAACCCGTCTAGCAGCAGGGTTAGCTGGGCCGATTGCAGCCATAGGGTGGCCACGGGCTGGCAGAGGCGATACACCTCCCAGAGGTAGGCCACAAGCCATGCGTCCAGGTTTTCGCCGTCCCAGGCAGATAGATCCACCAGCACAGGCACAGGGCCTTCGGCGGCGTTGCGGCGCAGTAGGTGTTCTCCCATGGCTAGCAGGGTGTGGGTTTTGCCCATACCGGGGTCGCCCAAAATCAGCAGCCGCCCGTCGATCCCATCCCGCTGAAAAAAGTCTGTAATCGCCTCCTCCGAGGAGAGTACCTGGGCGGCAGACTGGCCGTACTGCAACCGCCACACCTGGTAGGTGAGGGGAATCGTCTGGGGGCGGGGCAGTACCGATAACCCCTCCCGGTAGGCGCGTAACTGTTGCGCCACGGCCCGCCTCAAATCGGCCCGCTCGGCGGTGAGGTTGGCCCGCAGCGGCGTGAGCTGAAGTAACACACTGGCCAGCATCAGCGTCTCCTAGGAAGGGGGCATGATCCTACGGACGAAGCCAGCGGCAGGGGATGCCGCTCAATGATGAACCCGATGGCATGGGGGATGACCGACGCGGGGGCATCCGTAGCCTGGGGGTGCTGATCACCCTGGATGTCAGCATGGCCTCAACGGCTAAATTCGTCAAGCCTAGGGAGGTCAGCTTAGTCAGGTTGTTACCCCGATCTCAGATTCAGGGCGTTGATCGATCAGGCGCAGGCACCCAACCGAGGGATGAGGATCCTAGTCGCGGGCGCTATAGCCCTGGATGGTCTCTGGGCGGAAGCGGCGCAGGATGGGAGTGGCTTGGCGAATTAGCGCCTCGGAACCGCGCACCACCACCAAGAACTTGCCAGCGGATAGGCTGTTGCGGTAGGAGAGGGCATCGCCACCGCCCACGGCCAAGCCCACGCCGCCGCCAATAAAAAACGCTCCCATAGCCCCAGACCCGGCCCCCAATAGGCCGCCGATCAGTTGGTTGCCGAGGCGTCCTGTCCAGACGAAGGTATCCAGCCCGGTGATGAGGTTGAACACCAGCCCCGCCCCAAAGCCAAAGGGCACCAGCCACAGCATCATCAGCCGAATTTGCTTCCAGGCTTGGTCGGCAGGGTCAATCAGGCCATACTCATCGGCAGACTTGAAGCCCCGGCCTAAAATGTCTAAGCTCTCCTTCGGCACCTTAGCCTCCTCTAGGGCGGCGTAGGCTTCCTCCGCCTTGAGGCGATTTTCTAGTACGGCAACCAGGTAATTCATTGGAACGGCTAACTCAATCCTATAGGCCCGTGTTTACCTTACGGCATTGGGGCAACCCTAGGGCATGGCTCCGCGCAGAATGGCGGTGCCCTCAGAAAATTCTAGCCCGTCTAGGGTGAGGCCCGTTTGGGGCAGGGTAACGCTGGCGGCACGGCTGAGCTGGTCGGCATTCAGCCCCGTGGCCCGCTCCAAGTCGGATAGGGTGAGATTGATCCGGCCCACCTGAATTTGGGTATTGGGATCTAGCACCAGCCGCCCATTTTCTACCCTAGGACTGCCCTCAATGCCCACATAGAGGGACTGGTTGCCCAGCAGAGTCGCCATGCCGAGGGCACGCTGGGCCTGGGGCGGCAGGTTTTCGGTGGGCAAATCCGCCGGGTTGAGGGTAAGGCCCGTGCGTACCCGCTGGCCTTCGATGGTGGTTTGGATGCCCTGGGCCGACTGTAGGAGCGGCTGAGCTTCGGGCACCTGGGCCAACCCATCAAGGATCACCTGGCTCATCTCGGCTTCAGTGAGGGTGATGGCGATGCGGTTATTGCCCTCGTAGCGCACCCCTTCCCCAGTGGCCAATTTTTGGGCCAAAACTGCTTCGGCACTGGTGTTGGGCTGATTCACCACCAGCTCTGGAGAAGTTGCGTTGGCCACCTGTATTGCCGGAGGCAGAGCCGTGGCCTGCATCCAGTAGTAGGCGGCTCCAGCCCCAGCCCCTGCGGCTAGCCCTACCAGCACCACCGTTCCCACGATTAAGACAGGCTTGACCTTCATAGGATTCTTCCTCTAAATCATGCCCATGGTAGCGAATTCACCCCATGACTGCCCTGGATTTACGGCTGGGGCATTCCACCGGAGCCAGGCCGGGGCGGTATAGTGAAGCAGCCCGGAGCGCTGTGGAGCAAAGCACGATGGAGACCTTGGTGATGTGGGGTTTGGTAGGACTGTTTGGGGCGGCGGTGGGCAGCTTCCTCAATGTGGTCATCTATCGTTTACCAGCGGGACTGTCGCTGTTGTATCCCCCTTCGCGCTGCCCCCAGTGCCACACCCCGCTCAAGCCCTACGATAATGTGCCCGTTCTCGGTTGGCTGTGGCTGCGCGGAAAATGCCGCTACTGCCGAACCCCCATCGCCCCCCGATACCCGCTGATTGAAGCCTTCACAGCGGCGCTGTTTCTGACCGCCTTTTTGCAGTGGGGCGTTTCCTGGCTCACCCTGGCCCACTGGGTGCTGCTGAGCTGGCTGGTGGCCCTTACCTTTATCGATCTCGATACCCTCACCCTGCCCAACCCCCTCACCCAAAGCGGTCTGATCCTGGGCCTCATCGCCCAGGCCGTCATCCCGATCCTGGGTACAGGGGCATGGCAGGCGGGCATTGTGGGGCTGATGAACGGCGTCCTGGGGGCCGTGGTGGGGATTTGGCTCTTTGACATCATCACCCTGGTGGCCTCCCTAGCCATGGGGCAAACCGCCATGGGCGGCGGCGACGCCAAACTTGCGGCCATGCTGGGCGCTTGGCTGGGCTGGCCAGGGGTGCTGCTGAGCGGCTTTTTGGCCTGCCTGCTGGGGGCAATCCTCGGCGGTGGGGCCATGGCCCTGGGCTGGATGAGTCGCCGCCAACCCCTCCCCTTTGGCCCCTTTCTGGCCCTAGGAGCCACCGTCACTCTGTTCTGGGGACAGGCGCTGATTAACGCCTACCGCACCCTCTTTTTCCCTGGGTTTTAAGGTTGGCCCCACCAATCTGCCCCACAGCTTAGCCCAGGGAGACCGCCGAGCTTTAACCCTTCTTAACCCACCACCCAAAAGTTATGGTTACAATGGTGGCATTCTGTAACTTTGAATACGGTTTTAATGAGGATCCTATGAGTCACACCCAAGACTCCGCCCGTCGTCTCGTCGCCCGCACCCGCCAACAGCAGCAACAGCGCCGCGCCTCTATGCTGGAGCGCTCCGCCCAAGAAATTAACGGTATGGATCAGTCCCAACCCTTGGCCTAGGCTTTAGCCCAGATCCTGCCCTGGGCAGCGTCTGGCCTCGCCCAATCTAGCCTACAGCGGTAATCAACCTAGTAAGGTGCACTTTGAGCCATAGGATCCAAATATGGCTAGGAGTTTGAGTCTTGCACTGTACCTCCCGTGATTCAAAAGCGCTGTATGCTGATTGGTGCCGCTCCATACCAGAGTGACTCAAGGGTAGAGTGAGAACCCTGAAAGCCTGCGACCCCTGGCCTTTCGGTGGCTAGTTAGTCTCATTCTGAGTTGAAGCAACCATAATCTGCATAGAAAACCTCCTCTATTAATTTGGGAAATAATTGAGGAAATCGAGGCAATCAAGGCTTTCCTCCTTGAGGACGCTACACCAACGGCAAGCTCAGCCTGAGCAGGATTGGTTTGCCCATCGGGGGTTAACGGCTGGGATTTAATATAATTCGTGCAGTCTCAAGACCAATTCTCCTACCGGGTTTTGGCGGGGGCAGCGAATAATTCCGCGACTATTCCTGTCAAGCTAGTCTCAAGACCGATTCTCTTGATTCTCTTACCGGGTTTTGGCGGGGGCAGGGGCTCGGTTGGGCGACCACTTCACAGAACGGTGGGCGGTGCGGGCGGTGACGTGCCACACCCGGCTACCGCAGAGATGGTTATAGAGGGCTACCATGCCGATGGCCACCTTAAACCAGAAATACACCGGGGAAAGCAGGCAGTAAAAGAACCCGTGACGGCGGCTGTAGGTGGAATAGGCAGGCCGATAGCCCATGGCCAGGGCCACCTGAAGCAGGGTGCTGAGGGCCAGCAACCCCATCATGGCGAGGTTGACGTTTTCAAACACCAGGTCTCGATCTGAGGTGCTGAAGTGGATGCTGAGCATCATCGGCACCACCTGCCACACCAGCAGGTAAAACCCCTGGCTAAACAGCAGCATCAGCAGCCAGTAGCCTTTTTGCACCGGGTCGAGGTGGGGGGTGCGGGCCACGCGGCTGAGGTACAGACTGGCCACCTCCAGCCAGCCCTGGCTCCAGCGCTGCCGTTGCAGCCACAGCCCCCGCAGTTGGGTGGGGGCTAGTTCAGTGGTGATGATGGCAGGGTCATGGACGAGGCGACAGCCCCGCAGCAGCCCCCGCACGGTAGCGTCAATATCTTCGGTGAGGCGGGCTGAAGAAAAGCCCAGTTCTCGCAGAGCCGCTGTGCGCCAATAGCCGTTTGATCCGCCAAATAGGGCTGTATCCGCCAGTAGGGAGCGGCCATAGTGGCTGATGCCGTAGGTGCATTCAAACTCCACCGCCACCAGGTGGGTGAGCCAGTTATCTTGGGCGTTACGAATGATGTTGCGCCCCTGGACGCCATCGTATTGCCCCGTGGCCAACCAGGCCCAGGCTCGGCCCAGGCAATCGGGGGCAGGATGGTGATCGGCGTCAAAAATGCAGGTCATTGCGCCCTGAACTTGGGCGAGGGCGGCATTCAGGTTTTCGGCCTTGGATCGGCTTCCGGCCACGGGCAGTAGCACCAGGGCCGGATAGCGACGGGCTAGGCGTCGGAGCCGATCCTCCACCGGAAGCGCGGTAGGGGTGTTGTAGGCCAAAATCACCTCCCAACCCGCCGCCGGAACTTTGACCTGGGTGAGCCAGTGGCGCAGGGTTTCTTCGATGATGTCCTGCTCGTTGGGCAAGTAGGCCGCCACCACTACCGAGACAAAGGGGAGTTCAGCCGACCGCACACCGAGGGGATCTAGGGTATGACCTAGGGCATGGCCCGTGGAGCCATCGCACGGGCGGTTCAGGCCAGCCTCAGCCCGACGAAGCTGCTGCCGCCTTTGGGGATAGAGCCAGCGCTGAAGCCAGCCACGGGGCTGATGGATCGGCACACACCACTGCTGAAGGGCCACCACGGCGGTTTCGCTATTGATGACCACCAGGCCAATAATCGCCACCACAAGGAGGGCCAACTGCACCAAAATCAGACTGTGCCCCTGGTTGAGCCAGAGGATATAGCCCGCCATGGGGGCCAGCAATAGCCAAGCACTCAACCCCACCCAACGTCTAACCTGGGCCAGCGTTGACCCAGAAAACAGCCCTAGGCTTCGCTTCATAGGCGGTGATAAACTCCTGAACTTGCAAGGCTGTCATTGAAACCATTCACACAACACACCCCTGGGCTAGATCCGGTTAGGCCATCTCCCCAGGGGCAATCCATACCTCTATTTAGCACGATATTTAGCGCAATTTTCCCCATCCTCCGGTTAGGCAGGTTGGGCAAAACCAGGCCGTATTCCGACCCCCTAACGGCTCGCTGGAGGGGTAGGAGGATAGTACAGCATTTGGTTAGCATGGCCCCAAAAGGCTTCTAAATCATAGAATTCGCGGGCCTCTGGCATAAACACATGCACCATCACTTCGCCATAGTCCATCAAAATCCAGTTGCCCTCCATTTGGCCCTCTACCCGCAAGGGACGGCGGTTAAAATCCTCCTCTAGGGCTGCTTCGATGGATCGGGTGATGGCCCGTACCTGCACTGTGGAAAATCCCGTCACGATCACAAAGTAATCCGCCAAATAGGACACATCCCCCACCTGCACTAGGGTAATGTTGCCCCCCTTGCGCTCATCGGCGGCGGCGGCAATGGCATAGGCCAGTTGCAGGGCAGAATCTTCCTCTACAGGGGGAAATCCGGCGGAGGCGGTCAGGGTGGTGGTGTCGGTGTTTTGGGGATTGGTCATTGGGAAATAGGGAGTCGGGAATAGGGACTTGGAAAGGTTTGGAATCGGAAAGGGGCGGACTTGGGAAGGAGCAGACTTAGAAAGGTTCGGAATCGGAAAAGTTGGGGGTCGGGAGATGGGAGAGGGTTAGGATTTGGTGCGGTGCTGGCTAAGGAACCAGTTGCGAGTGTTCAGGGCGCGGGGGTGGATGGGTTTGGCCTTGTTGATTAGGTGGGCGAAGGTGTAGTCGCAGGTTTGGTAAACGGCCTGGGGCAGGTGACGATAGCTTAGCCGTCGCAGGCGTTTGAGGTCATCGCTTTTGCCGCGCCCTGGTTCTAGGGTATCGGCCAAGAAGACCACACAACTGAGGGGCGACATGGCCGGACGCCCTAGGGTGTGGTTGGCAATGGCGGCTAATACCTCCGGGTCGGTGATGCCCAGGGTTTGCTGGGCTACCAACGCGCTCACATCCGCATGGAGTAGGTGAGGGTTAGCCTCATCCACCGGGTCAATCTCTAGGCCCGCTTGCTGCGCCATCGCCAGGAGCTTTTCCGCCGGGTAATACTTGGCTAGGTCATGCATCAACCCCGCCTGAGCTGCTTTGACCGGATCGAGGCCGTGGTGCTGCGCCAGATCAACAGCCATAGCCTCTACCCGCAGACTATGGGCCAGTCGGGGCTTGGGCAGTTGGTCTTCGAGCCAAGGCAACACCTGCCCTCGCCAATCTTGACCTAGAGCAGCACTATCAACTGGGAAAGAGGGCGTAGCAGCCAGGGGAAATCCTCTCGTCAGAACTGGTTTCATTGTATCGCTGGAGCGGGCCTGTCTGTCAGCACTGCCCCCATGATGCATCGAGCCATGGGCTTTGCTGGGGCCAAACAGGCGCAGGGACGGAAGCGGCATGGCGTAGTCGAGAGCTTGGGCTTGGTGATGGCAGTGGTCGTCACCTGACTGCCTGACACATCTTTATGCGGCCTCCCAAGGGGGTAGCTGACAGCGCATGGACTGGATCCTAGAGAACCAGATGCGGTCATAATATCGGGCTTCTGCCTTTTTAGATGCAAAACAGGGATCTGGGTCAACGGTCAATAGGGGGATGGGGTTGAGCAACGGACGCCCTTTGTTGACCACCCCTCTAAGCCAGCGGAGGCCGATTTTGAGATAGCTGATGCCCCGTGTCCAATGAGGGTCAACCTGAGAGCGGAGACCGTCGAGTTGAGCGGCCATGCCCTGGGTGGTGCCATAGAGGATGGCGACTGCCGCGACGAGGTAGAGACGTTCGAGGGCTTGGGCGGAGCGGATGCCGGAAGATTCGAGGGCAAAGGCCCCGGATTTTGAATCGAGGAACAGTTCCTCAACTCGGAACCTGAGGGCATATTGCCACAGGGTATTGAGGGTCGGCGGCTCATCGGTGATGACCGCCCAGGGCTCCTTAACGCCTTTGACGTTAGCCAGAACCAGGTTGCAGCGCCAGCGCCCATCGGCCCACAGGCCAATGCCCTCATAGAAACGAACTTCGCCCTTGGGGGGCCACAGAACACCTACCTCAATCGGCTGACGGCGGGGGCCATGCACCACCACATCACTGGGCAAGCGTAAAGCATAGTGCCATCGACTGTCGCTGAGCCACGCCAGCAGGTCATGGTTGGCAAACCCTCGGTCGGCTAACAGCATCACATCGGGATAAGCCTGCAACAGTCGATGGGCTAAGCGCAGCATCGGCAAATACCGTTGGGCACTGACCGTGGCACTAGGATGCTCTAACACCCGCCACAGCAGGGGCACCGCCCGCCCACAACAGGTCACGGACAGGTGAATCATGCAATACCGATTCCACAGCACCGTCGTATCGAGGGCTAGGTAGAGTCGCCGTCCTTTCCACCGATGAATCGCCGCTAACGCCAAGGGCACGTACAGACTTTTAATCCGCACCCGGTGATTGCTCATAAACCGTTGCCATCGTCGTTCGGTGCTTTGCGCTTGGCGGGCGCGACTGGGAACATAGGCCTCCCACTCCGGCAGGCTCAACCGACCACTGCACACCAGCGCCGTCACCATCCACGCCAGCGCTTTGAGGTGCCGTAAATCCCGACGATGGCTATATTGACGCAGCAAGGACAGCACTTGATCATAGAGACAGGTGGTGGATGACATGGCAAAGACCCTGAAATACGCAAATTCCAGCGTCTCATGTCACCTCACCTTTTCCCCTCCCACCACGAGGTTTCAAGCCTTTCACCCACTTCTGTCAGGCAGTCAGGGTCGTCACAGCAGCGAAGGTCGGCGAACAAGACGGTGGGCAACTGGCACTGCACAAACGGCCTCAGAGGAGAGCAGTCACGGCCCACATTTGTCTAGCGCAGGTCTATCTAGCGCGGGTTGATGGAAGCTACAGCAGTTTAAGTTCCTGATTATGGGGCAGCGTCTTGCGTAATCTGCTGCACCCTTCCCCCTTTTCAAAGGCCCTTTCATCTATGAATATGATTCGGTAGATTTTGAGACCCTTTGGAACACCATTCATACTACCTTTCCTGATTTAATCTCTCTACTAGAGACTATGACTACTGCTAAAGAAACCTAAAAATTTAAGTCAGCAAATTAGACCGTAACCACTACCCAACCCAGTCAAACAGATAACACTGCGAAGCCATGGCCTCATCTGGCAGCGATCATGTTTAATTCCTTAAGATCTGACTCTTATCCTGTGAACCCGCTGGATAATACTTGCCGTAGCCTTGGTCATCTAGTGAATCTAATGCTTCATACTTAGTTGACGGCTACATGGCCCAGTCTGCTAGAGCGCTCTATGGACACACGCCTGATGGGAATTTGGCAGAGCCCAAACCGATGGGTAATTCTCCTAGCCGCAACCATTTTGCTGGGTACAGTTGGTGCTGCTGTTGCCGTCTTCATTCGCTATTATCAAGCCGCCACACCGCAAACACCGTCGCCGTTTTATATCCCTCCCCAGCCGCTTCCCCCCGGCGAATTGGGCAGCCTGATTCGCAAAGAACCCCTGCCTAGTAGCTTGCCTGAAGGGGCACAAGCCTGGCGGGTCATGTACCTATCAACGGATCTGGCGGGGCAACCCATTGCGGTAACGGGAACCATTGTTGCGCCCCAGGGCACCAGTGCCGAACCGCGAAATATCATCGCCTGGGCCCACGGCACAACGGGGATTCGCCCCGCCTGCGGTGTTAGCCATACCTCAGATCCCTACCAACAAACTCCGGCCATTGAGCAAATGCTGGCGGAGGGTTTTGTGGTTGCCATTACCGATTATCCAGGGCTTGGCACTCCCGGCACCCATCCCTATATGGTGGGGCCAGTGGCCGCGCAAAGTGTGCTCGATTCGGTGCGGGCCGCCCGCCAAATTCCTGAGGTAAATGCTGGGGATAAGTTCGTGGTTTGGGGCGCATCTCAGGGTGGCAATAGCGCCCTTTGGACGGCTCAAAGGGCGAAAACCTATGCGCCGGAGCTGAATTTGTTGGGTGCTGCGGCATCAGCTCCGGCGATTAACTTGCGGGGTATTGCAGAGTTTAATTTAGATAAACCTGGGGGAGGAATTTTCCTCGGCTATGTTTTTGCAGCGTGGGATTCAATTTATCCCGATGCCGATCTTGATGCCATCCTCAAAGCTGAGGAACGAGCTAATTTTGATCGCATGGTTGAACCCTGTTTTACGGCTCCAGCCGGGTTTCTTCCGGTTCTCAAAACGTTGCGAACACCAGAGCAATACCTGAGTGTTGATATTCTCAGTGCCGAACCCTGGAGTACGTTATTTGAGGAAAATACACCGAGCGAACCTATCGAGGTGCCGATTCTCATTGCCCATGGCACCGCCGATCCGTTGATTCCCATCGAGTTAAGTGAAGCCGAAGCCCTGCGCCGTTGTCAGGCAGGTGAAAATGTGCAGTTTGCCCGTTATCCCGGTTCATCCCATGATGCCCGTGAGGATACGGCGATCCACATTCTTGGCTGGGTGGTAGACCGCTTTGCTGGACGACCTACCTCGTCTAATTGTGGGCGGTGATAATTCACTTAGGCTACTCTGGCGTTTTTTCCTATACCCTGGTGGCCCGGTTGGGGTTGTTGCGTTCTAAATCGCGCATGGCTTTGCCCCGCCAGAAAATGCGGATGGGTGTGCCTTCAAAGCCCAGGTTTTCGCGGAACTGTCGTTCTACGTAGCGGCGATAGTTGTCTTTCAAAAGTTTGGGATCGTTCACAAACAGCGTGAAGGACGGAGGCCGCACGGTGACTTGGGTGCCGTAGTAAATTCGGCCCTGGCGACCTTGGCGGGTAGTGGGTGGGCTGTGCCACTGCACCGCATCTTCTAGCACTTCATTCACTACCGAAGTGCTAACCCGGCGGCGATGTTGTTCCACGGCCTGGTTGACGAGGTCCAAAATTTTGGGCACCCGTTGCCCAGTTTTGGCGCTAACGTAGATGCGCTTGGCCCAGTCTAGGAAATTTAATCGGGCCGAGATTTGGTGATCAAAGTCGTAGATGGTGTAGCTGTCTTTTTCAACCGCATCCCACTTGTTGACGACAATCACGCAGGCCCGACCGTCCTCCTCAATGCGGCCCGCCAGTTTTTGATCCTGCTCGGTGACGCCGTCTAGGGCATCGATTACCAGCAGCACCACATCGGCACGGCGAATGGCCTTAAAAGCCCGGTTGATGCCAAAAAATTCCGGCCCATACTCCACGCTTTTCTTTTTGCGAATGCCCGCCGTGTCAATGATGCGGTAGAGCTGATCGCCGTGCTGCACCTGGGTATCGATGGCGTCGCGGGTGGTGCCCGAAATGGAGCTAACAATGGCGCGAGACTCGCCCACAAAGGCGTTCAGCAGGCTGGATTTGCCCACATTGGGCCGTCCCACAATGGCCACCTTAATTTCCTCGGTGGCTTCCTCCTCGACGGTTTCCGGCAAAAATTCCACCAGGGCATCCAACAACTCCCCGGTGCCGCTGCCGTGAATGCCCGACACCGGATAGGGCTCACCCAGGCCCAACTCCCAAAACTGCGCGGCCTGCACCACGCCTTGGTCAATCGACTCACACTTGTTCACCGCCAGCAGCACGGGGACGGATTGTTGCCGCAGCCAAGTGGCAATCTCCCGATCTGCCTCCGTGGGGCCAGCCTGACCATCCACTACAAAAATGGCCGCGCTGGCCTCCGCTAGGGCCAACTGGGCCTGTTCGCGGATGAAGGGCAAAAATTCCGTGTCGTCGTCAAACACCAAGCCGCCCGTATCTACCACTTGATAATCGCGATCCCGCCAGAAGGCCATCTGGTAGGTGCGGTCTCGCGTCACCCCCGGTTCGTCGTGGACAATGGCATCCTTTCCCCCAGCTAGGCGGTTTACCAGGGTAGACTTGCCCACATTCGGGCGACCGACAACCGCAACAACAGGCAGTGGCATAGCGTTAAATCTTCAATCTTGGGCTCAAGCGATGAATCCTCTCAGACATCAGGATAAACGGCCCCAGCGGGTGCTCTATCCAAACGCGAGAAATTCTCAATCTTTCCATTGTAGCGACCGAAAAAGGAACTGGGGAAACCAACCCTCAATCCTTGATGCTGTCTGTAGCCTAAGCTGTGATACACTAACGCATAGCCTTCATACGCCAGTATCAAGGTCAACATCCCTGCGGGTGTAGTTTAGTGGTAAAACCTTAGCCTTCCAAGCTAATGATGGGGGTTCGATTCCCCCCACCCGCTTACTTAATAGAAACCCCTGAGAGCAAGGCTTTTCAAGGTTCTGGCTTATCTGAGAGTGCCTGTGATTTAGTTCCCCGGTTCTAAAAAGCGGATGAAGTTTGGGGCCTTTTGAGGTAGTTTGGGTGCAGCAATTAGCACGATGGCGCTTACATCCATGTTCTCTACCAGGGCAAGCGCCATTACATCTCTCTGGGGTTTGCGGGTTAGATATGCTGTAATCTAGCCATAACTGCTCTGATGACCATTCCACGGTATGGCCACAGTCAAAAGCCTGGATACCCGCAATCTTCCAGCCTATTCCTACAAAGAGGCTGAAAAATATTTGCATATCCCCAAGGACACGATTCGGTCTTGGGTAAAGGGTCGTACCTATGAGACGAAACAGGGCAAGCGCTTTTCAGAACCGTTGATCGAGTTACCGAAGCCTGACGCCAAAGCCTTGTCGTTTACCAACTTGGTTGAAGCCCATGTGCTCCGGGCGATTCGAGTTGAGCATGAAGTTAGGTTAGATCAAATTCGCATTGCGCTGAGTTTCATCAGTGAGGAACTGGGGTATCCTCACCCGCTGGTTAGAGAGGATTTCTTAAAAACGGATGGCCAGTCTATCTATGTCGAGCATTTGGAACGGTTGCTGGATGCTTCTAAGGGTGGACAGATTGCGATTCGAGAAACGTTAGATATCTATTTGACTCGGATAGAGGTGGATGAGCAGGGCATTGCCTCTCGGTTGTTCCCATTTGTACATCCTGATCGCGCCAAGGATGAACCTAAAGTCATTGTGATTGATCCCAATATTGCCTTTGGTCGCCCGGTGATTGCAGGCACCCGAATTCCCACCCAGGTTTTGGCCGAGCGCCACCAGGCGGGCGAGTCGCTTGAACTATTGGCGGAAGATTATCGGTGCGGTCGCAATCTGATCCAAATAGCGCTTGAGTATGAAGGGATCGCCGCGTGAGCCAGGAAGAGACCACGGTATTCTTTTTGGATGAAAACTTGCTGGGTAAGCAGATTGCGGAAAGCCTCAAAGCGTCTGGGGTGAGGGTAGAGATGCTGTCTGACCATTTCCCCAAACAAACGCCGGATGTAGAGTGGTTAGCCGAGGTGGGTCGGCGGGGTTGGTTAGTGTTGAGCAGAGACACCTCGGTTGGCATCAACATTCCGGAAGCGATTCAGGTGGCTCAAGGCAATGTCAAGATGTTTGCGTTGGTGATGGGGAATGCCCCTAGGGCAGAACTCATGCGCGATATCGTGAATGCGATTCCTAAAATGGAACGCTTTGCCCAAAGTCATCCCGCCCCGTTTATTGCCAAGGTGTATCCATTGGGCAAGGTGAAGAAATGGCAAGATCGCAACAAGCTCATGAAAACGCTCAGGCAGTTTGCCCCCTGACTGCCTGACAGAAGTGGGTGAAAGGCTTGAAACCTCGTGGTGGGAGGGGAAAAGGTGAGGTGACATGAGACGCTGGAATTTGCGTATTTCAGGGTCTTTGCCATGTCATCCACCACCTGTCTCTATGATCAAGTGCTGTCCTTGCTGCGTCAATATAGCCATCGTCGGGATTTACGGCACCTCAAAGCGCTGGCGTGGATGGTGACGGCGCTGGTGTGCAGTGGTCGGTTGAGCCTGCCGGAGTGGGAGGCCTATGTTCCCAGTCGCGCCCGCCAAGCGCAAAGCACCGAACGACGATGGCAACGGTTTATGAGCAATCACCGGGTGCGGATTAAAAGTCTGTACGTGCCCTTGGCGTTAGCGGCGATTCATCGGTGGAAAGGACGGCGACTCTACCTAGCCCTCGATACGACGGTGCTGTGGAATCGGTATTGCATGATTCACCTGTCCGTGACCTGTTGTGGGCGGGCGGTGCCCCTGCTGTGGCGGGTGTTAGAGCATCCTAGTGCCACGGTCAGTGCCCAACGGTATTTGCCGATGCTGCGCTTAGCCCATCGACTGTTGCAGGCTTATCCCGATGTGATGCTGTTAGCCGACCGAGGGTTTGCCAACCATGACCTGCTGGCGTGGCTCAGCGACAGTCGATGGCACTATGCTTTACGCTTGCCCAGTGATGTGGTGGTGCATGGCCCCCGCCGTCAGCCGATTGAGGTAGGTGTTCTGTGGCCCCCCAAGGGCGAAGTTCGTTTCTATGAGGGCATTGGCCTGTGGGCCGATGGGCGCTGGCGCTGCAACCTGGTTCTGGCTAACGTCAAAGGCGTTAAGGAGCCCTGGGCGGTCATCACCGATGAGCCGCCGACCCTCAATACCCTGTGGCAATATGCCCTCAGGTTCCGAGTTGAGGAACTGTTCCTCGATTCAAAATCCGGGGCCTTTGCCCTCGAATCTTCCGGCATCCGCTCCGCCCAAGCCCTCGAACGTCTCTACCTCGTCGCGGCAGTCGCCATCCTCTATGGCACCACCCAGGGCATGGCCGCTCAACTCGACGGTCTCCGCTCTCAGGTTGACCCTCATTGGACACGGGGCATCAGCTATCTCAAAATCGGCCTCCGCTGGCTTAGAGGGGTGGTCAACAAAGGGCGTCCGTTGCTCAACCCCATCCCCCTATTGACCGTTGACCCAGATCCCTGTTTTGCATCTAAAAAGGCAGAAGCCCGATATTATGACCGCATCTGGTTCTCTAGGATCCAGTCCATGCGCTGTCAGCTACCCCCTTGGGAGGCCGCATAAAGATGTGTCAGGCAGTCAGGTTTTCGCCTGCTTTACGCTTTTCTCTAGAAAAGACTCGGGTTCTGAAATCTCAATGACAAAGGGGCGTGCCATCGTAGCTACAGCATCTATCACTACCCTCTATTATGCTCAACCTCATACTGGATTGGTATAAGGCACGGAGGTAGTTTTTGTCGCCCGTAAAGATAAAAGCCTGGAACTCCTCATCCTTTTGCAGAATTTCAGTGATGTGGACGGTCAGGATCGCTTCTCCCTGATCTATAAATTTGGAGATTTGAATAAAGAGGTCTGGGTTGACCTCCGTCTGGGCAATCTGAGGAAGAGTTGTCGCTAACTCGATAGTTTTCTCGTAGTTAACAACCTGCGACTCAGCTTGCCGAGCTTTGCCCGCTTTAAACTTCTCCCAATCCCTCTGAAATTTAGAGGGCGTTTGAAAAGCCGCATAGTCAGTAAAAAAGCTCACACGGTATAGGCTGTACATACAAACGTTCAACCCCGTGAGAGCCATGAGTAAAGCCTACACCAGCAACTTGACCCGCGACCAGTTTGAGTTGATTGCTCCCCTATTGCCCCCGGCTAAGCTCGGAGGTCGGCCCCGAACGGTGTGCTTATGGGCGGTGCTGAACGCCATCTTCTACCTTGTCAAGCAAGGGTGCAGTTGGCGAGATCTACCGAGCGACTTTCCGGCGTGGCAAACCGTCTACACGTACTATCGGAGGTGGGTGAACGACGGCACCTGGGATGTAATTCACGACCGATTACGGGCCTGGATACGGGTGTCGGAAGGACGACCGGAAAGCCCATCAGAGGTGATTTTGGACAGTCAAAGCGTCGCCACTGCGCCCATGGTGCATCGAGCCGTGGGCTTTGATGCGGCCAAAAAGACGAAGGGACGGAAGCGGCATTGCGTAGTCGATACCTTGGGCTTGGTGATGGCGGTGGTGATTACAGCAGCGAGTGTCGGCGAACGAGACGGTGGGAAACTAGCATTGCACAAACTTCATCAGATGGGAGCGGCCATGGCCCGCATTTATTTGGTGTGGGTGGATGGGGGCTACAGCGGGTTTAAGTTTCTCCAGTGGACGATGGACACCTTGGGCTGGATTGTCGAGGTCGTGTTACGGCCCAAGGAGGCTAAGGGGTTTGTTCTCGTCAAAAAACGTTGGATTGTGGAGCGCACCTTTGGCTGGTTGCGCTGGTCACGACGACTGGTGCAGGACTACGAGCAACTTCCCGAAAATGCCGAGGCCATGCTCAAAATCGCCATGATCCGGATCATGGTGCGGCGTCTAGCGTAATTCGCTACACCCTACCCCCTTTTCAAACGCCCTCTTATACTTTGCTGTCGCTAGAACATTGACCTGTTCAGCACTGGCCTCAAAAAGGCTCACGGTTTCATCGAATAGATCAAAGGTGGCGAGTTTTTTGAGGATATCGTTATCGATACAGTAGATGCGGCCAGCCAAACCTATGCTCCTAGGATGCGCTCTAGATGGTCGGCGTTGTCGTCGCCTAGGCTGTCCCAATCGAGATGTTGTTCTAGAAATTGGTTGGTGATGATATTGCCGTCTTCAGAACAATGGAAGCTTTGAACTACGTTTTCAGCAAAGCCATAGTTTTTGGTGTGCCACGCGTAGTTAAAGGCCAAAATACAAGGATCAACGGTAGAATCTGACTTCAGCATTTCAAGGATCTGTTTCTTGAGCTGGTTGCTGTTATATAGCCGCTTGTTTCTGAAGCAGTTATCGAACTGATTGACCAAGAGGCGGACAGCAAACTGATTAGCCTCAGCCTCCTCAGTATCGGAAGAACCTTGGTCAATCTCATCGTCGATCAAAATGCCGTCTTGAACATGGCCTAGGGCGAGGTGGGCCAACTCGTGGGCGAGGTGAAACGCTAACCAGGCGGGATGAGTCCGTTTGTGGCTGAGCACAATCACCGGGCGAGTGCCCTGCCACTGAATCATGCCCGTGATTTTGCGAGTGTTCTCTGGGTAGTCATTGAAGTAGACCACGGCAATGCCATGCTGCCAGCAGTAGTCCAAAATCGCTTCTAGGGTGATCTGGGGATGATGCTGAAGGATTTCTGAGCGAACCTGATCGACGCTGCTGGGTATAGGGCTAAAGGGCTGCTCAACGCCGTAGGCGACCAGATCTGCCACCCGCGAGGCGAGCTGGTGGGAGGTGCTAGGAGTATCGGCCTGACCTTGGGCGTGGTATTTGAACTTGGTGACGGGCAGTGGCTTAAACCGAATCTCCTGGTCGTCTTTGATCAAGCTCTCTAGGTCTAGGTGGAGGCGCTTGGAGATGTGCCCCGCCCCCTCTAGAACGGCGGCGGGTTTGTTGTCTAGTTCATCACTCCACCAGGTGGGCAACCCTGCCTTACGGACATAGGGTTTACTCAGCCCTAGGGCTGAGAGCTTTTGGTAGAGCTTATCCATCGATAGCGTCTGGGTCATGGGCTTACCCTCACCAGGAGCATCTGCTTGGGTTCTGATCGTAGGGGTGGGGAACAGCGCAACTCCTTACAAGATGGTGTGATTTCCTCCATTCTCTACTGTATCAATCCGGTGTTCTGTCTGTCTTGTGTCAGTTATTCTGGATGCCTCTGGCCTTGACACTCCCTTATCCCTGCAAGATCAGGACAGCAGTTTGAGGAGCCAAGTACGGTTGCGCCAAAGCTCTACCCGGCTATCTTTATAGATTTTGGCGATAAAGGGTGCCTGGTTGCCCTGGGTGAACTTTTCCAGTTTGGGCAGCACCCTAACGAATAGGTCAGCCATCTGCTGACGGGTGAGGTTGCCCGATACCAAGATGAAGACCCTCGCGCCTGCACGGGCAATCGCCCTCAGCTCTAGCGTATTGGTTCCGATTGCGCCGTCTTTGGTAAGCACCACCCAGCCGCGATCACTCACCACCGGGAGCCACTCCTGATCCTGGGTATCTTGACCAAAGTGATCGTCTAGATGCTCAACCTGAGCAGCAGTTTCGGCCAGGGCGTGGGTGACGGTCTTTCCCAGACAGCGGTCAATGACAAAGGTAGGGCGGTTGCTGGGGGTCACGCGGCACGGTTTTGGGCTTCAAACTGGATGGCGGCTTTGACCTGAGCGGGGGCACAGTCAAACTCATCGGCCACGTCTTCTATGGAGTCGCCCGCGTCGATCAGGCTGACGATAGCTTTGGTGGGTACGCCCCGGCCCGCAATGACGGGCCGACCAAACTGAATAGCGGGGTCAAGGAAGAT
Organism: Leptolyngbya sp. BL0902; assembly: GCF_016403105.1. Classification (NCBI taxonomy): domain Bacteria; kingdom Bacillati; phylum Cyanobacteriota; class Cyanophyceae; order Leptolyngbyales; family Leptolyngbyaceae; genus Leptolyngbya; species Leptolyngbya sp. BL0902. The sequence continues at coordinate 3,629,988 of NZ_CP046155.1, read as the reverse complement.
GAGCTTATCTTGGGCCGGATCGGGCACTAGCTCAAAGACGGGGAAAAAGCGGCTAGCAATGCCGTCGTCGTTCCACTCTACGCGGGTTAGCAGATGCTTGAGGGTTTCGCGCATGGCCAACTGCCCAGAGCGTGAGACGTTCACCAACTGGTCTACCTGGTCTACAAACAGGTCTACGCCGTCGGTCTGGAACCGTCTCATTACCAGGGGGTGGGGGGTGTTGAACTGCTGGCCCATGTAGTCGAGGGCTTTGCGCACTTTGTCGAGCTTGACCTGGTGGGTTTCGCGGATGATGCGGAGGACGTGGGCCTCTACCAGGTTGGTGAAGGAGAGTTGGGGATGGGCTGGGTCGGGCCGTTGGATGAGCGGCTCAAAGGCTTGTTGTCCGTCCTTGGTGGGGTAGGAGCGCCCTTCTAGCCAGGAGCGGAGGGTGCGAACGGGGATATGCAGGTATCGGGCCGCATCCGTGACTGGATAGGCCGGAGTGTTGTAGATATCGTGATCCCACTTCACCGTTGGCAACCTCATATCAGGGTGTCTTTCTAAAAACGGTGACGACTCCGGCACCACCCAAAGCACCCATTACTACACCAATAATTTGTTGCGAGAGCAGAGTTTCTTTGGTGATTCCAGAGTAAATCAGCACAGAAATTACTAAAATTAAAACTGCACCAATCGCCAGTCGCTTAGTGGTTTCGGTGCTTTTAATTTCGTCTAGCTTCCGCTGGCTGTCCTTGTCAGCCAAGTTCAGAACCTGGGTGATATGTTCCTCCGTGATTTTCTTCTGGACAGGTGAAAACACGGGAAAAGAACCCTGAATCGAGAGCGATCGCATAATGCGCTGGGCTTCAGGGGGCAAACTTTCTAAGACTTCTGCCGTGTCATCCGAGTCATCCAGCATCTCTGGATTAGCTTGAGATTTGGCCTTTTCAGGTAGATTTTCTTCTGGCATTGTTTTTACAACTATTGCCCCAGCAGTTTTTCTGAAATCAAGGTTTGAATCCGGCGTTCTACTTCTTGATCAATAAAGAGTGAGCAAGCATAGTTCACGGAAACTTCAAAGGTATGCTCACTGATTTCTCCCTCGGCGTATAGGCGAGCGAGATAGGCGATGGTCTGCCGCAGTTTGTTGATATCGAGACCAACCGCCACCGGAGCAGCCACCAGCCCCTGAGCCAAAGCGGCCCTAGCCATGGACAGCGTCCCCTGGTCGCCCGTCTGACGTTGACCTGCTAACATCGCTTGCCTAGCCTCCTGTGAGGTGTGCCGTGCCACCTTAAATCTTCGGTGGCAGTTCTAAGACCTAGGATAGTCTACTGGGTATGCTGGGGATAACTGCTCAACCGTTAAGTTTGCCCAAACCATGACCGACCAGCCCCAGCTAGACCTGAATGTGCCCAACACCGAGCCGATGCAGACGGTGGAGGGCTACCGCTTTGAACCCATTAAGGGCTACCCGATGCTGCACTGGAAGGGCAAGCGCCCGTTTACCAGCACGCAGTATTACCCGGCCCAACTGAAGGAGGTACATGGCGAGGAGGTGGACAACTGGCGCAGCAAAATCTTTTGGGGCGACAACCTCCAGGTGATGAGCCACTTGCTGAAGGAGTTTAGGGGCAAGGTGAATTTGGTCTATATTGACCCGCCGTTTGATTCTCGATCAGATTACAAGAAAAGAGTCTTATTGAGAGGAAGAAGAGTAACAAGCGAATTTACAGCTTTTGAGGAAAAACAATATACAGACATCTGGACAAATGACGAATATCTTCAATTCATGTATGAACGCTTAGTCTTAATCAAAGAGATTCTTAATGAAGAAGGAACGATCTGGCTGCATTGTGATTATCACAAATCGCATTATTTAAAGTGTATTTGTGATGAAATCTTCGCCGAATCAAATTTCGTTAATGAAATTGTCTGGAATAGAGCTACTCCTAGAGGAAATGTAAAAGTTGGCTTGAGTGTAGCTCATGACACAATCTTAGTTTATGGCAGAAGCCAAAAGTTAGAGTGGCATCCGCCACTTTTAGCATACTCGGACGAGTATAAGAATAGATTCACGAAAGTTGATTCCGATGGAAGATTTTATACAACTGACAGTTTAATTAACCCTAATCCTGATAGGCCAAACTTAGATTATGAATGGCGAGGTGTGCGTAGAGTTTGGAGGGTTGGTAGAGAGAAAATGGAGGAATACGAGAAGCAGGGGAAGATTGAATATACGTCCAATGGTGTGGCAAGACAAAAGAGATATTTGGATGAGCTTGAAGGCCGACCAATGACAACCATTTGGGATGATATATTTCCTGTTAATTCTCAAGCTAAAGAGCGCCAAGATTATCCAACACAGAAGCCTGAAACTCTTCTTGAGAGAATCTTGCAAATAGCTTCTAGTCCTGATGATATTATCTTCGATTGCTTTATGGGCAGTGGCACCACCCAAGCCGTAGCCATGAAATTGGGGCGGCGGTTTATTGGGGCCGATATTAACCTAGGGGCGGTGCAAATTACCACCAAGCGGTTGCTAAAAGTGGCGGCAGACCTTGCCCAGACCCAGGCCCAGCCAGCCCAGGGTGAGTTGCCTGTGGCTCCGGGGCTGCGGGTGATTGCTGGGGGCAAGGTTGGGGGCACCCCACTGGCGGCGGATAGTGGCGGTTCCTATGGCGCTGGTGCAGATACCGAGGACGAAGACGAAACCGCGCCCACCGCCCCACCGGAGCCGACGACGTTTTACACGGGTTTTGAGGTCTACAACGTCAACCACTACGACGTGTTCCGCAACCCCCTAGAGGCCAAGGACTTGCTGCTAGAGGCGCTGGAGGTAGACCGGCTAGAGCAGGGTAACTTGTTCGATGGGGTAAAAGATGGGCGCAGGGTCAAAATCATGCCTGTCAACCGCATTGCCACCCGCGCCGACCTGAATGAACTGATCGCCGGGTTCGACTACAAAACCTTCGAGCAAAAGCACCAAGAAAACGCCCGTGCCCCCGTGGAGAAAATTACCCTGGTCTGCATGGGCCACGAGCCAGACCTGGCCGCCCAGCTCAAAAAAGAGGTCAAACCCTTCGAGCTAGATGTGGAGGTAGTCGATATCCTCCGCGACAAACAAGACATCCAGTTCAAGCGCGACTCGGAGGCCCGCATTGTGGCCCAGGGCGGCGAACTGGTGATCGAGGCGTTCTATCCTATGAACCTGCTGGGCAAGCTCAGCCTGCAACAGGAAAACGTCGAAGACTGGCGCGAACTGGTGGAATCGGTGATGATCGACTGGAACTACGACGGGGCGGTGTTCCAACCTCTCCAGGTAGACATCCCCAGCAAAAACGACCTGGTGACAGGCCGCTACCCCATCCCCGCCGACGCTGGCACCATCCGCGTCAAAATCACCGACCTACTCTCCGAGTCGCTGGAGGTGGAGGTAGCCACCGAGCCGTAGCCCTCTCGATGAGCTGCAAACCCCACCACATTTAGCGTGAGGCAAACCCCTCAACCGCTACCCATAGTAGGGGTTGAGGGCAATTCCACAAAGCTTCTACAATCAGAATATCTGTACCAACGTTCACCGCTATCTGTGGGCACAACGCCTGCGGGGCCGCGATTGCGGGAGGGAACCATGCTGGATTGCCTAGACATTGCGCGTTATTTCATCGCTCGGGCCTATGACGATGGCCGCGAAGCCGACATGACCAACATGAAGGTGCAAAAGCTGCTCTACTATGCCCAGAGCCTACACCTGGCCCTCTACGATGAACCCCTCTTTGAGAACGAGATGCAGGCGTGGCGCTATGGCCCCGTCTGCCCTCCGGCCTATCGGTTCTATAGCGACTTTGAAGCCAACCAGCTCCCCATCCCCGACTCGGCAGAACTAGCCACAATCCCCACCCTCCAACAGCAGCTTCTCGATGAAGTGTGGGACTACTTTGGCCTTCACCACGCCTACGTGCTCAGCAGCATGACCCACCTCGAATTTCCGTGGAAAAAAGCCCGCCGAGGATTGCCCGAACGCGCCAGTTCCACCGAACCCATTGCCCTAGAGGACATGCACCTCCTTGGCGAACAAAAGCTCCTGGAGATCGAGCGAGACCACCCCGCCTACCATTTTTTGGTGGTGAATGCCCTGCGGGATGCCTTTGACCCCGCCCAACCCCAGCCCGTGATTCAGCGAGAGAACATCGATGACTGGCTCGAATCCCTACTCGCTTGAGGAAACGAGGAAGTTTCAGCGATCCTTCAAAAAGCTGGCAACCCCCGCCCTCAAAGCCCAACTGGCCCAATACCTCAAAGAAATCACCCTCAACCCCGAACATCCCAAAGCCGAACGCGAACCCCAACCCCGCCGTGCCGCCATCCCCGATGGGTGGGCGTTCTACAAACTGCGGTTCCAGGTCGGCAAAGGAGCTTCCGGCCAGATTCGGCTGATGTACCTGGTCAACGACGCCACCCTCCGGATCAAGCTGCTCTGGATCTACAGCCACGAGCAATTTGCCAAACGCCCCGCCGACGATGACCTCATTGACGTTATTCAAGCGGCGCTGGAGGACTCGTAAGCCAGCCCTGCGATTTCAGCCGTTTCCATGCCACCTGGAGGTGCTGGGGCTTAAAAATCTGGCGCTTGCGGTCACTCCACGCCTGCACCCCCGCAACGGCCACCTCCACATCCACCGCCGCCGCCGGGTTGTGCTTGGCCACCCAGTGTACCGTCGCCAACATCTCCATGCCGTAGGGGGTCTCAAACCCCTCAATGAGCTGGCTCACCTGCTCTAGACGCTGGTGGGCATCGGGATGATCGGCCAAAAACGCCGCTGCCGCCTCGCTTCCCTGGGGCAACACAGTAATCTGCGACTTCTGGGCGCGATCGCCATAGCCCTGGATGTAGTGCCCATCAATACGCTGAAGGGCGTGGTTTAGCTTGTCGGCGTAGGGGCCATAGTGGTGCGGCCTAAACTCCAGCTTCAGGCCCGGTTCGCCCGCCTCCTGGAGCAGATAGGCCAGCTTTTGGGCCTCCAGCCGTCCCAGCTTGTAGCCCGGTATGCCGTAGCGTTCAAACAGCGACACCACCAGCGCCCGTGATCGGGTCATGGGAGGTTTGGAGGTCTTCACCTGCACCTGGTCGGCAGCGGGAGCACCCCCCGGCTCGAAGATCAGCACCTGCACCGTGGGCAGATCAGCAAAGGCCTCGACAATTAGTGGCTTGACCACTGCCCAATCTAGCCCCCCATTGCTACAGCCCAGGGGCGGCACGGCAATAGACCCTAGCTCTAGCCGCTGCACCTCCGCTACCAGTGCTTTGAGTCCAGCTTTGATGTCTTCCAGCTTTGACTTGCCCTTCCAGTGGCGCTTGGTGGGAAAGTTAATGATGTAGCGTGGGTTCAACAGATTGCCCGTGGCCACGGTGAACATCTGCCCTGGCTGCACCTCGTTGTGATCGCAGGCCCGCTTGTACTGCTTAACCTAGGGCAGAACTCATGCGCGATATCGTGAACGCGATTCCTAAAATGGAACGCTTTGCCCAAAGTCATCCTGCCCCGTTTATTGCCAAGGTGTATCCCTTGGGCAAGGTGAAGAAATGGCAAGATCGCAACAAGCTCATGAAAACGCTCAGGCAGTTTGCCCCTGGTCGAGACCCATGATGCGGTTAGTGAACGTTTGGCTGTACAGACAACTCTAGTTATCTAGTAGTGATCGTGCCCAACTTCCCCATCAGCCCCTCAGCTTGGCTAAGGCCGCCTCAACTTCCTTACCTTTAGCCTCGATGATGTCGAGGAGTTGCGTGGGGGTGCGGTCATCTTCCTCGTTGACCTTATTGGGATTGACAGCCTTGAGGTCGAAGTTTTTGGCCTCGATGTCGGCACGGGTCACTGTCCAACTGCAATCGCTGTCGCCCCGGCTGGGCAGTAGCTCAAAGAATGGGTCGAAGTCTTTATCGAGCAGGGGCTTTTTCTTGGTGACTTTGCGATCACTGAGGTCGTAGTACCAGATGGATTCGGTGGGTTTGCCCTTGGTGAAAAAGACCAGGTTGGTTTTTACCCCGGCCCCCGCTGCCGTAAACACCCCAGGGGGCAGGCTAACAATGGCCCACACGTCGCAATCGTCGAGCAGCTTGCGTTTAGTTTGTACGAAGGCGGTTTCGTTGGTGCGAAAGAGGATGCCTTCATCCAAAACAATGCCACAGCGTCCGCCGTTTTTCATGGCGGCGAGGGTGTGCTGAAGAAAAAGCGCCTGGGTGGAACTGGTTTTGTAGGCAAAGTCGGTTTGGGCGGCTTTATCTTCTTTGCCGCCAAAGGGTGGGTTCATCAGCAACACATCGAATTGGGACGGGGCACCGTCGTAGAGCCCGTCGTAGGTGACGCCGCCTGTCAACGTGTTGCCGTGCCAGAGGTGGGGCAGGTCGATGCCGTGGAGCACCAGGTTGGCGAGGGCGATGGGGTAGATGGCGTTGTCTTTTTCGCGGCCGTAGAAGGTTTTGTATTTCAGGGTTTCTTGCTGGTCGGCGTCGATGTGGTCGCCCAAGGCTTGGCGGATGTGGTTAAAGCCTTCGGCCAGGAATCCGCCCGTGCCGCAGCCCGGATCGTAGATGGTTTCGCCAATTTTGGGATCAATGGCCTTGACCATGGCGCGAATGACCACGCGGGGCGTAAAGAATTGGCCGCCGTCGTTGCCCTTTTCGCCCATCTTCAGCAGCAGCCCTTCATACACCTGGGACAGCGGAAAAATGTGGGTGGGGTCAATGCCCTCTAGGTGGATGTTGTGAACTTTGTCGAGAATGTCGAGGAAGTTCTTTTCGGTGTCGATGCGGGTGCGTTCGACGCTGGAGAGAATTTCGCTGATGACTTTTTGGCGGGGGGTGGCATCGGGCAGGGTTTTGAGGGCTTTGAGGTGGGGAATCAGGTCGGTGTGGAGGAATTTGAAGAACTCGCCCTCTGCCCCGTCGGTAAGTTCTTTGCGTTTCCAGCCTTGGGGGAGGCCATCGACTTGCTTGAGCGGGTCTTCGTCGTGGGGGGCGGCCCATTCGCGCCAGCGGTAGGGAAAGCCAATGGAGGGCTTAAAGTCTTGCCCCAGGGCTTCGAGTTCGTCTTGTTCGCCCGCTTCTAGCTCGTCGAGGATGCGTAGAAAGAGGATCCAGGTGAGTTCTGGAACATACTGGAGCGCCCCGGCACAGTTGGAGCGGCGCATGATGTCGCAGATGGACTTAACGTAGCTGTCGAGGCTCTGTTGGGTGGTGAAGAGGCGACCGTTACTGGTCTTTCCGTTACTGTCGCTTGTCTTGGCCATGGTTGAAAACGCTCAAATCCTTGCTCTGACGCTAACATAGACGCCGAAGGTTGCAACCCTGCCTGGAGACGGCCTCAGCGGTGTTTGAGTGAAAACGGATAAGCTCTACTATCAAATTTTTCTGGCTCAGCCTGCCCTGCTGGCAGAGTTAATCCCCGGTCTGCCTGCCGATTGTAAGTTTGAATATGTTGCACCCGTCGTCTCAACAGGTTTCCCCAGTTTAGTACCGAGGAGATTTTGGCCATGCTGGATCTACAAATGGCCGATATTCGGCAAACCCGCTTCTACCAAGAGGTCTTTGCAGAGGGTCGTGAAGAGGGCCGTGAAGAGGGTCGTGAAGAGGGTCGTGAAGAGGGCCGTGAAGTTGGGACACAGCAGGGAGAGGCGACGGCGGTGCTCCGAATGCTGGTGCGACGTTTGGGGCCTTTGTCAGAGACCCAGGTGGCCCATATTCGGGGGTTGCCGCTGCCGCAGTTGGAGGCGTTGCTAGATGTGGTGCTGGATTTGGCGGATGGGGCCGAGCTAGGCGCTTGGTTAGAGGCGCACCCGGTGACGGCACCCGAACCCCAGGGCTAAAGCTGAGTTTCAGCAGTGCGATGCTCTGCCGCTATGGGCTCTGTGGGGGGCTGGGGAGTTGTCGTTCTAGCAATCAAGAACTCGACGAAATCTAATACTTCGTGTTGTTTGTCGGTGGGCAGGGTACGGAGTTTTTCGAGGAGTTGGGTTTCGAGTTGGGTCATGGTGGGGAAGGGGTGGGGCTTAGCCCTATTGTAGGGAGATGGGCCGCAAACCGGGGCTTTTGGATGGCTCATAGTTCGCCGCTAAAGGCTTGACGGAGCAGGGTGATGGGGAGAATATTGGTGGCTTGGAGCTGGGCATCCTACATTCTGCAGGTTGACAAACCATTAATCAGGGGCATGGTAATAGTGCCCAACAGGTGACCCTAAAAGGCGAATCATCCATCGGCGTTTGTCATGGAGATTCCTAATCTGCCGTTGTCCATTTCGGCTGACTCAGTGGATGCCTTTCTGCATAATCCAGCGAAAGGTAGGCTTGGCGGTAGGCGGTTTGCGCTGATCCAGGACGGTTTGGTTCTGGGTAGTCCTGGATAGTCCTATTTCGTACGGGCTCGAGAATCATCAGGCGACCCTAAAGACCTTACGGCAGTAGATTACTATTTCTGGCTGATTTTTTCTGGCCCGTAGATTAATGCACTACCCCCTCAACTAGTCAGTAAGATACCGCTTTACTCTCAAAAAACTTGCTAAATAGATACAACGGCGCACTCAGAAAGCCCAGAGCCTTCAAAATCATTGCTTTCACCACCTGTCTGGCACTAACATGCTCCAAGCAATATAGCTAGGGAGTTTCTGAATCAGCATAAATATAGTTTTCATGAACTACTATTCTCCTTCAATGGCCATAGCACTGAGTCAAGAAATAATTTTTTTAGTCCTAGTGTTAGTTTCCGCAACGCCCTGGGAATACTGAAAAGGACAACATCCGTATGGATGGCTCAGCTTTGGCTAACGTTTAGGTAAGTTTGGTTCGCTTGGTTCAGTCGCCTTACGGACTTATTGTGCTCTGATGCCAACCAGGTAAGTAACTCATGATGGACTTAGGGTAGGCCTTCAAGAATTTTCTAAGGATAATTGCCCAAGCCATAATCAAAATCTGAGTTCATTTTATTTATGATCTTAGACTTACCACGCTGCAAGAGGCACTGGACTACTAAAGCAGGATGCCGTTTAGAGCGCTTGTTATACATGGGTTCTGGGCAACGAGAAATCAAGGATCATACTTTTAGAAACCAGTGCCCTGCAAGAATAGAAAAACAGGAGGCTTATATGACTAGACAATCAAGCTCAGGATCTACGAATCAGAAAGCTAAGAGATCTAGCAAGAAGTCAGCTTCAAGTAGAATTCCTGACTTTAATCAGATTCGAGCAAAAATTCGTGAAATTGCAAAAACTAATAAATATGACGAAGAAATTCTCCTAAGCTTCGCTGAGTTTATCAACGGTGGGGAATTTAAGAGTATTGAGCCAAAAATGCAAGATCTCAAGAATGCAGTCATTAAAGCTTTTGGTTACTCTTCTTATGCAGAACTAAGCAAAGATGGGGCTTTTAGCCTTTTTGTCAAAGACCATAATCTCAGAATGACTAACACAGAAGCTTGGCTCAAAGTTTATCGAAAGTTTGTAGGCTTGCCTGAAAGTGAACGAAACTCGATTGGTAAGTCATCTATCAATGGGATCAATGTCCTACGCAACTTCCTACCTTGGGATGTCTTTGATTTAGATCCTGAAAAAGCCACGGCAGAAGACATTAAAGCTGCATTTAATAAAATTGCCAAGAAACATCACCCTGATCATGGTGGTGACCCAGCAGTCTTTGAGGAACTAAAGATCATGAGAGACACCCTACTTTCAGCCTACTAATTGGAGATTGAAAATGACAACATTCAATATCACAAGCGAGGAATTGTCTGAGGCTTTAGAGATTACTATCGAAAAGCTTTTTGACATCTGTGATTTCTTTGATTCTGATCCCGATGATGACTGGAATCTCGTCGAGGGCGTTGATTTTAGGTGGGGAGTATTTAAAACTAGACTTTTTAGCCCAGAAGGGGCCGTTGCAATATGCAACTATCTGGAGATAAATAAAAAAGAAAGGCCGATGTTTAAGAGGTGGGAGCGCTGGCTTCTACAGAGAGATGCAAAGTTAAAGGGTTTGATGGTTGCAAAGCGCATACAGGAAATTAGCTCTCGAGATGATGGGGAGATTATTTATCAAAATTCAAAAGCTTTCTTCTCGCCAAGGGCTTGTCGCGAAGTTTTGGGCATTGGTAAAAGGCAAGACCTGCTACAAAAGACCTTCAGAAAGTTGCTTTTTAGAAAGGATGGGATAGAACCTCCAAAACCTGGAACTGACTTTCTTGAGTCAAAGAGAATAGAGGAAATCGAGTCAATGAACACAGATGATCTTCACAAATTATGTTCTAATGAAGGTATTAAATGGAGAAATGTGAATGAAAAAGGTAAGAACCTCAACAAGAGAGAGATAATTGATAAGATTGTATTCACCCTAAGAAGCAAAGACAAAAATCAAGAAAGTTATGTTCTTAAGGATTACTTCTTTAGTGGTTCTGGTCTGGCTTCTATTAGCAAATCTCTGGAGATCGAGCTAACTCAAGAACACCGAAAAGCCTGGATGGAGGCTGTTCATAAGTATGCACAAAAAGCTATTAGTGTAATAGAGGATCACGAGCAAGAGAGAGAAAAAAGGATCAAGGTAGCTATGGATCGCGTGAAAAGCAATGCTAGAGGGTATTGCCAAATTACTAATAGAAGACAAAGTATTCATAAGTTCAACCTAGAAGTACATCATCTTTTTGATAAGAATCACTATCCTAAGCTCGCGGATCTAGAAGTTAACTTGATCGCTATTGCGTCTGATACTCATAAGCATTTTCATCAATGGATGGGAGGTTGTCATACCTCATGCACAATAGAGGACATGGAGAGATATATTGCTGAATTTAGTGGCTCTCTATTTCAGGGTGGCGATGCAGTGGAGCAATCAACAAAAGTCGCTATCAAGCTATCATCAGCAAAAAAAGCGCTGAAGTCATACCTTTAGGTTGCAGGCTGGGTGTGTCGAAGTGGAAGCTAAAGTAGTTTTCGGAGTCGCACTGGGTGAAAAAGTTGGCGTCGGCCTCCTCCTGATCCACATCCAGGGTTTGATAGGTGGCGATCAGCACCTTGGCATTTTTCTGTGGTTCCCTTGAAGTCACCGTGGCCGCATTGGAGCCAAACAGCTTTTGGAACGCCGCCGAGGCTTGAATACGCAGTTCGTCGCGATCACACACAAACAGCGCCCGCCGCAACAGCCCCGCATCGGAAATTCGCTTCAGCAGGTTGACGGCAATAAACGTCTTCCCCGCCCCCGTCGCCAGCGACAGCAGCACCCGGCCCGGTTCTCCCTGGGCGTGGCAGCGGGCCATTTTTTCCAGCGCTGCCCGAATCGCCGCATCCTGGTAATAGCGGCGTTTGCCCTCGCCGACGGGGTAGGGGGTGAGCAGTGGCTTGGCCATGGCGCTGTCTAAGCTAAAGCCCTGCTCGGCCTCGTAGCGTCTGCGGAGGTCAGCGGGGGTCGGAAACTCCGCCAGGGGCCGAGGGGCCGAGGTGTGCCCCGTGTGGCGGTCATACTCTACAAACAAATGGCCATTGGTGGCATAGACAAACTGAATATGGTGCAGCTTGCCGCTGGCGTAGGCTTTGGCCTGTTCCAGTCCTTCCGTGGGGGCTTTGGCCTCGGCCTTGGCTTCGATCAACGCCACGGCCACGGGCTGCATCCCCTCCTGCACCACCAGACGCAAGACATAATCCGCCCGTCCCCGGCTGCGCCGCTTGCCCCGCCCCTGCACAATGTCAATCGCACCGGGGGTCTGCTCTCGCTTGATGTGGAGGGTCTCTGTCCATCCCCGGTTGTGTAGGGCGGGGTCAATCAGTTGAGCCCTGGTGTCTGCCTCGTTACGTCCCATATGCCCGCCTGTGGTGTCGTGCTGCTGTCGAGACCGTCCATAAGACCGCCTACCTTACTTTGCCCTCCAAGACCCATTCAGAGATCATCACCATCACCCAGGCCTTCTGCTCCTAGTGGGAGCGGCGGCGACAAAACAGCCTCCAGCGCCGTCCATGGCCCTAGGAGAACCTGCCCCTCACCCACTGGACAGCGGCCAGGTAAAGTAAAAGCGGCTGCCTTGCCCTGGGGCGGAGTCTAGCCACACGCGGCCATTTTCAGACTCTACGATCTTCTTTACCACTGAGAGGCCCACGCCTGTGCTTTCAAAGTCGTCCCTGGCCTTGAGGGTTTGGAAAATGGTGAAAATTTTGTCGTGGTATTGGGGATCAATGCCGGGGCCATCGTCGCTAACGCAGAACTTGAGGAAATCGCCCTGGGGCCGACAGGTGATGGTGATGGTGCCCTGGGGTTGATGGTGGTGTTTGATGGCGTTGCCAATTAGGTTGGCGAATACCTGGCCGAGGGCGGTGCGGTGGGTGTGGAGGGTGGGCATGGCCTCGGCAATCTGCACCTGGAAGCCGGGGGGCGGCGCGAGGGAATCGATCACGCTATGGAGCAGTTGGGCCAGGTTGACTTCGGTAATTTGCCGTTCGCGACGACCAATGCGGGCATACTCCAGCAGGCCGTTGATCAGGGCTTCCATGCGCTGCACCCGGCTTTTGAGGAGGGTGAGCTGCCGCTGATTTTCCGCCGGAATTTGTCCTGCCAGGTCTTCGCCGATCCAGTCGGCCAGGTTGGCGATGGCCCGCAGCGGTGCCTTGAGGTCGTGGGAGGTGACGTAGGCAAACTGATCCAGTTCGCTGTTGCGCCGTTCTAGCAGGGCGGTGGTGCGGGCCAGCATCAGGTTGGTGGTGGCCAGTTCGTCGGCGCGGCGCAGCAGTTCTTCGCGGGCAGCTTTGCGCTCTGTGATGTCTTCAATGATGGCGATGAAGGCGGTGATCTGGTCGCCATCGCTCTCCACGGAGGCCGTCACCAGTGTCCACACCGCATGGCCATCGCCGTGGATGTAGCGCTTTTCAAACTGGCAGGATCGCTGCTCGCCGCTGATCAGTTGCCGATAGTACACCTCATCTTGGCCCCGGTCGGCCTCGTCGGTAATTTCAGAATAATGCCGTCCCAAAAAGGTGTGGGCGGGGCGTCCTAGGATGTCGCAGAGGCGCTGATTCACCTGAATCCACCGTCCCGCTGGCGACAGCCGCGCCATGCCCACCGCCGCCTGTTCAAACACCGCCCGAAACCGGGATTCACTCGCCCGCAGCGACAATTCTGCCCGTTTGCGTTCGGTGATGTCTTGCAGCACCCCCACCAAGCGCTGACTGCGACCCTGGGGCACCACCCGTCCATAGAGGCTGACCCAGCGACAATCTCCATTGGGCCACCGCACCCGAAATTGATGGGTGAAATCCTGCTGGGTGGCGATGGCTTGGTTCACCGTGGCCTCGGTGGTGGGCCAATCGTCGGGATCAACAAAGGTCTGCCACTGGTCGAGGCGGTGAATGGATGCCTCTGGATCGAGGCCCAGGATGTGTCTGCTTTGGGGCGACCAAAACTGAGTTTGCTCATCCAAATTCCAATCCCAAGACCCCATTTGGGCCGCACTGAGGGCAAGATTCAGCCGTTCGGCAGTTTCCTGGAGGTCATCTCGCCTGTTGTTCCCAGGTGTTTGATCCATCACCCTTGGCCCGTCGCTACAGATGCATCTTAATGCACAGACCCAGTGAGCTGGAGGCCAGCCCCAAACCCAACGGCCACCGTCTTTTGAGAGAAGACGATGGCCGCAGGTGGGTTATCGGTCAGATTATCCGTCGGGCTGGCAACGGAAAATCGCGCTTACAACGGCGTAGCAGAACGGGCGCAGGTGCCTCGGCCCCACTGCATGTCGTAGCCGACGGAAACTTGGTCGCCCACTTGGGGAGCGCGATTCGAGAGGTGAACTAGGGTGACATCGGCCATACCCTGCACGGAACCGCGCCAAATGCCTTGTCCCTGGGCGTTGGTGCGGTCATAGCTGAGGGTGGTTTCGGCGATGGTTTGCCCGGTGCTGCGGCGGGTGAAGATAATCCGGGAGAATCCAGCCTCGCGGGTATACAGCACCCGGAAGTTCACGTCGTTCACCCCAATGGAGCCGGGGCACTGCATTTGCAGGTTGTCTTGGTTGGGTTCCACCTGGGCCATCATGGTGGATTCGGTGTTCACCGCACGGGAGGGCAGCGCCACCGCCAGGGAAGCCACGCTGAGCAGGCCAGCACCGAGGGCAAGGGCGGTTTTGAGGGCGGTTTTGGAGAGGGGGGCAGTCATGGTTGGTTCGTTGTTCGTGATTGGGTGTTGGAAGAAAGGTGTGTGAGGAGAATGTGTGTGAGGGACATGTGCCAGGGAGATGCGGTGGCTGGGAGCCCCCCGGTGTCCAGAATTCTAGATTCTTGAAAAACCGGGTCTTCGGCCTAGGGCTAAACCTTGGTGCCGAGGCGCTGGGTAATTTCACCCGCGTATTGCTCGGCGTTGAGGCCCACCACCAGATGCAGCACGTTTTCCTGCACTCTCATCATCCCCTGCACCCCGGCGGATTGTAGCGCGGTTTCATTTACCGTAACCGGATTGGTAATTTCAATTCGCAGACGGGTGAGGGCCACGGGATCGACGGTACGGAGATTGTCGGCTCCACCCAAAGCGGCGATCATGGCCTCGGCCTTTTCTCCGGCCTGGGGATCGGGGGGGATTTTGGCTAGGTCGTTGGCGGGTTCGTCCACAAAGCCCTCGGCGGGGACTTCCACCATGTCCGCTTCGGGGCCAGCCACTTTCAGGTAGTCGCCCATGTCGGTTTTGAGGTTATCCGACCGGGGGCCAAAAATGGCCTGGGCGTTGTTGCCCACCTGCACCACCCCGGAGGCTCCTAGGGCTTTCAGCCGGGGCACGTTGACCTTGGCCATGTCTTCTACCTCAATCCGCAGGCGGGTGATGCAGGCATCGAGGTTTTTGATGTTGCTGCGTCCGCCAAAGGCCAGTACCAGGGCTTTGGCCATTTCGGCTTTGTCTCCGGTGATGGCGGCAGACACGTCGTCGGTGCCCGTATCAAGCTCACGACCGGGGGTTTTGAGGTCGAAGTGGTAGATCATGAAGCGGAAGGTGAAGTAGTACACCGCCGCAAAAATGGGGGCCAGGGCCGGAATTAGCCACACCCGCGTCCCTAGGCCGTTGAACAGCACAAAGTCGATCAGCCCGTGGGAGAAGGTGAAGCCCATGCGTCCGCCCAGGGTGACAAATAGCCAGTTGCCAAACCCGGCAATCACCGCATGGACGGCAAACAGCGGCGGGGCCACAAACAAAAAGGAGAACTCAATCGGCTCGGTGATGCCCGTCAAAAAGGAGGTGAGGGCGGCGGAAATCATCAGACCCCCCACCTGCTTGCGGTTTTTGGGCTTGGCGCTTTGCCAAATGGCCAGGGCGGCGGCAGGCAGGCCAAACATCTTGAACCAGTAGGCTCCGCCAATGATGCCAGCGGTGGGGTCTCCGGCAAAGAAGCGGGCAATGTCGCCCGTCACCTGTTGGCCAGTAATCGGGTCGGTGAAGGAGCCGATTTCAAAGAAGAAGGGCACGTTCCAAACGTGGTGCAGGCCAAAGGGCAGCAGCAGGCGCTCGATGAAGCCGTAGATGGCCACAGTAATGCCCACGTTGTCCCCCTCGGCGGCGGTGGAGGCAAAGCTGTCGATCAGGGCACCGATGGGGGGCCAAATCACGCTCATCAGCAGGCCCATCAAAATGGCGGCAAAGGCGGTGATAATCGGCACCGACCGCTTCCCGGCAAAGAAACCCAGGTAGGGCGGCAGGGTAATCCTGAAAAATCGGTTGAACATGTAGGCCGCAATGCAGCCCATAATCAAGCCGCCAAACACCCCCGTATCCAGGGTGGAAATGCCTAGCACCTCCTTGGTTTCGAGGCCCATCCCGATAGCCACGGTGCCCAGGGTGGCCAGAAACACCATCAGCCCCACCGTCGCCGCCAGGGCCGAAACGCCATCGTTGCCCGTGTAGCCAATGGCCACCGCAATGGCAAAAATCAGCGGCATACTGGCAAAAATCGCGTCGCCAGAGTTCCGCATAATCGCCGCCAGCCACTCCGGCAACCACCAAAATTTGGAGTCGGTCAGCAGCCCTTGCTCAATTTGCTGAAGCTCAATCAATCGGGCGCTGCCCAGGCCCAGCAGCAAACCCGCCACAGGCAACACCGACACGGGCAGCATCAGCGACTTGCCCATCTTTTGCAGCAGCCCAAAGGCTTTGTTCCAGGTTTGTTTGATGTCCATAGGTTTTATTGGCAGTTGGATAGGTGGGTGGCCCTCACCCCCAGCCCCTCTCCCCAAGGGCGAGAGGGGCCGGAAGGTGAACATTCTGAGAGAGGCTCCGGGAATTCGGGCCGTTACACGTCATCCAGCGGCACTAGGTCGCGGACTTGGGCGGCGGAATCTAAGTTCAGAGCCTTTTGGGCGAGTTCCTGGCACTGGGCATAGCTGAGGGTGCGGACTTGCGCCTTCACCGAGGGAATGACCGGGATGCTGACGCTGAGTTCTTTCACGCCTAGGCCCACCAGCAGCGGCACGGCCTGGGGATCTCCGGCCACGCCGCCGCAGACGCCGACCCATTTGCCGTGCTTGTCAGCTCCGCGCACGGTGAGGTCAATCATCCGCAGCACGCTGGGGTCGAGGGCATCCACGAAGGGGGCCAGTTTGGGGTGGCCGCGATCCATGGCCAGGGTGTATTGGGTGAGGTCGTTGGTGCCGATGGAGAAGAAATCCACCTGTTCGGCAAAGCGTTCCGCCATCACCGCCGCCGAGGGCACTTCGATCATGATGCCGATTTCGATGGGGGGCACGCCCAGCTTTTGGCGTTCTTCCTCCATGACGGCCTTGGCCATGTGCAGTTCTTCCAACCGGGCAATCATGGGGAACATCACCCGTGCGTGGCCGGAGGTCGAGGCTTTGAGGATGGCGCGAAACTGAGTCCGCAGCAGTTCGGGACGGTCGAACCCCAGACGGATGCCCCGTTCGCCCAGGAAGGGGTTTTCTTCGTGGGCCATGGGCAGGTAGGGCAGGGGTTTGTCGCCCCCCACATCCAGGGTGCGGATGATCATCGGCTTATCCGGCCCCAGGGTTTTGAGGATGCTGGCGTAGATGGCCTCCTGTTCGTCTTCGCTGGGGGCAGAGCTGGCCTCCATAAAGACAAATTCCGTCCGCAGCAGGCCCACGCCTTCGGTGCCGACTTTGAGGGCGGCTTCGGCGTCCTCCAACCCGCCGATGTTGGCGACGACTTCGATGTGCCGTCCGTCCTGGGTGTGGGCTAGGTCAAAGGCATGGCGCAGGTCTTCTTCTTGCTTGGCCTTTTGGCGGGCGATGCGTAGCTGGATGGCCTCAATTTCGGTGGCGGTGGCGTTGAGGCGCAGTTTGCCCCGGGTGCCGTCCAAAATCACCGGGGTGCCGTCGGGCAAATCCAGGGTGCGGGCCTCGATGCCAGCGATGGCGGGAATGCCCATGGATCGGGCCAGGATGGCGACGTGGGAGGTGGCTCCTCCGGCGACGGTGCAGAACCCTTTGACCCGGCTGGGGTCGATGGTGGCCATGTCCGAGGGGGTAAGGTCTTCCGCCAGCAGAATGGTGTTTTCGGGGTAGACCTGGGCTTTTTCTTCCACGCCTAGCAGAATGCGGAGGACGCGATCCCCCACATCACGCAAATCATTGGCTCGTTCCGCCAGCAGGGTGCTCTTTAGCTGGGCGAGTTGGTCGGCCTGGGTGGTGTAGGTTTGCTGCCAAGCAAAGGCGGCGCTTTTGCCCTTGTCGATGGCGCTGGTGGCGATGTCCGCCAGTTCGGGATCATCTAGCAATTCCTGGTGGGCCGAGAAGATCGCCGCCTTGCCCGGATCCCCCTGGCCGTGGACTTTGGCCCGCAGGTTTTCGATTTCTAGCTCCGCCTGGGCCATGGCCTTCTCCAGCTTGCGGCGTTCGGCATTGGGGCTGTCTCCGGTTTCGGGTACGTTCAATTCCTGGCGACGGGCACGGAGAGTATTCCCCACCGCCAAGCCCGATGAGGCTGCTACCCCCAGAATGATATTCGGGTCGTCGCTCTTGGGCCGAGGGGCCGGGGCAGACACTTCGGACTGGGCAATGCTGGCAGGGGCGGACATAATCGGAGTCGCGCCTTCTTCCCCCAGCCCGGTGCGGACGGCTTCCTCCAGTTCGGCAATCGCTTCTTCGGCATCGGCCCCAGACGCTTCTAGGGTGACGGTATCCCCCCGCGCAATTTCCATCCCCATCAACGCCACCACACTGCGGACATTGGCGCTGTCGCTGCCCCGGTGAATGCGGATGGTGGACTGATACTTCTTCGCCAACTGGGCCAATACCGCTGAGGGTCTGGCATGGAGTCCCGAAGGATTCGGAATAATGATGCCCTTCGACCGAATCGTTAAGCCAGCGGCCTCGTCTTCAGCGATGGCTCCCTCCGCCAAAACCAGGGTCAACACCGTATCCCTGGCGGCATTGGCAAACCCCACATGGGGCCGAAATTCCGCCACCCGCTCCCCGTTCGTCACCACAATTTGGGTCAGCAAACTGCGGGCCTTTTGGGCCACGGCATCGGCGTCAAACTCAATCAGAATGTCCCCCGCCTTCACCTGGTCGCCCACCTTCACCTTGGGGGTAAAGCCCTCCCCCTTCAGGGCCACCGTATCCAGGCCAATGTGCATCAGAATCTCAATGCCCTCGGCGGTTTTCACCGTGGCGGCATGGTTGGCGCTGTGGATTTGCACAATTTCCCCATCACAGGGAGCCAAAAGCGCCTGACTGGTGGGGTCGATGGAAATGCCGTCGCCCACCATCTTTTGGGCAAACACGGGGTCGGGCACCGTTTCGATGGGCACCAACTGCCCCGACAAAGGAGCCACCAAAACCAGGGTTTTCGTTTTGGCGGGGGAAGATTGCACAGTGGTCATGGCGGGGTTGGGTAGGGAGTTTTGGTGGGTTGCTCAGGCTTGGCCCTCACCCCCAGCCCCTCTCCCCAAGGGAGAGGGGGGCCGGAAAGTCTTTCAAAGTCCCTCTTCCACCTTGGGAGAAGAGTTTAGGGTGAGGGCCGATTTGGGTTAGCCCTCACCCCCAGCCCCTCTCCCAGGGAGGAGAGGGGAGCCGGAAGAACATTCAAAGTCCTTCTCCCTGTGGGAGAGGGATTTAGGGTGAGGGCCAATTCTAGGTAGGCGGGCCAGTTCTCAATCAGGAATTTAACTATCTAAAGTTATCCCGACCTTAAAAAGGCCAACCTAGCAATCTAATGTTGCAATTGCTGGATGGGCGCTGCCCTGCACCATCCCGCCCCGGTGTTTTAGAATCATTGAACTTCCGTTGAACTTGCCCCCGCTGTCCATCCACCGTCCCATGGCCCCCTCCACCACTCCCCTCCGCTCCACCCAGCCCGCCGTGTCCCCCTGGGAAAAGTTGGTTTCCTGGGCCACCAGCGATGCCACCCTCTACGTGGTCAAACGGGTTCTACAGGCGTTGCTCACCCTCCTCCTGGCCTCGGCCCTCAGCTTTTTCATCATTCAACTGGCACCGGGCAACTTTTTAGATCAGTATCGCCAAAGCCCCCAGTTCTCCGAGGAAACCCTGGCGCTGCTAGAGGCCCAATTTGGTCTAGATCAACCCCTGTGGCGGCAATACTTTAACTGGCTGTATCAGGTGGTGGTCTTCGGCAACTTTGGCCTCAGCTTTGCCTATCAGCGCCCGGTGGTGGATATTCTCTGGGAGCGGGTGCCCAACACCCTGCTGCTCTCCTTTGCGTCGCTGATTGTCACCTGGGCCATCGCCATTCCCCTCGGCATTGTGGGAGCGGTGAAGCAAAACCAGGGGCTAGACCGGGGGCTGCGGGTGCTGAGCTACATCGGCCAGGGGATGCCCAGCATTATTACGGGGCTGCTGCTGCTGTTCTTCGCCCAGCTCACCGCGCCGCTGTTTCCGGTTGGGGGCCGCACCAGCATCATCCACGATGACCTCAACTGGTTTGGCCAAATGTTGGATGTGGGCTGGCACCTGATTCTGCCCACCGTCGCCCTCAGCATCACCGGATTTGCGGGCCTGCAACGGATTATGCGGGGCCAAATGCTGGATGTGATGCGCCAAAACTACATCCAAACCGCCCGCGCCAAGGGATTGCCGGAGGATCGCGTCATCTACGTCCACGCCCTGCGGAATGCCGTCAACCCCCTGATTACCCTGCTGGGCTTCGAGTTCGCCAGCCTTCTCGGCGGTGCCTTCATCACCGAAAACTACTTCAACTGGCCCGGTCTGGGTAAGCTCATCCTGGAGGCCGTTACCGCCCAGGATCTTTACCTGGTGATGGCCAGCCTAATGATGGGGGCCGTCATGCTCATCATCGGCAACCTGCTGGCGGATTTGGTGCTGAGTGTGGTCGATCCCCGCATTCGTCTGTCGGAAATCAACTAATCAACCATCGCGCTATCCAGGCGGGGCTGCGGGTGGAGGCGGAGGTGCTAGACGGAGGCAACTGCCTCGATATCGGCACCCCCAACCACCTCAAACTTGCCCTGCAACGCTTTGGCGGGTAGGCCAACCCAAAACCGTGTGGACTGAACCTCGACGATGCAGGCAGGGGGCGTAGAATCGGGGCAGTCGCGCATCGTTTTGGGGATAATTCCATGCTGGTCACACAATACCCGGTGTTTCAACGCTTCTGGTATCCCGTTCTGCCCATGGCGGATTTAGCCGATGGCCCCCAGTCGTTTACGCTGCTGGGCCAGCCCTTGGTGCTGTGGCTCACAGAGGACGGAACGCCCGCCGCCCTGAAGGATCGCTGCTGTCACCGTTCCGCCAAGTTGTCGATGGGAATCGTCCAAAACGGCGGCGTGCGCTGTCCCTACCATGGCTGGGCCTACGACCGCGAGGGCACCTGCACCCACGTCCCCCAGCTAGACCCCGGTGCCGCCATTCCTAAAACTTACCGGGTTGAGTCCTTCCAGTGCCAAGAGCGCTACGGCTATGTGTGGGTGTGCTTGTCTCCCGATCCCTTGCGGCCCCTGCCGGAAATCCCCGAAGCGGCGGATCCAAATAACCGCCTAATCCCTCAGTTCTACGAACCCTGGCACTGTAGCGGCCTGCGGGTGATGGAAAACTCCTTTGACAATGCCCATTTCAGCATCGTCCATGCCGCCTCCTTTGGGGTCACAGAGCAGCCCAAACCCGCCAAATCCGAAATTGTGCCCCTGGAACTGGGCCTCAAGGTCTACGCCACCGTGCCCGTGGTAAACCCGCCCATCCAGCAGCAAATCCTCAATATCCCCGACAGCCTAACCGTGCGGGAGGTGGAATCCACCTGGTATGTGCCCTTCAGCCGCACGTTGAAGATTACCTACCCCAACGGGTTGATGCACCTGATTTTTACCGCCGCCACCCCAGTTAGCGATAGCACCTCCCAAATTGTGCAGTTCTGCGTTCGCAACGACACCGAAGCCGACGCCAGCGCCGCATCCATCATCGCCTTTGACCGCCAGGTGGTAGACGAGGACAAGCTCGTACTGGAATCCACCGACTACAACACCCCCGTGGATGTCACGGTGGAACAGCACATGCCCTCGGATCAGCCGGGAATTGTCATGCGGCGACAGTTGGCCGCACTGATCAAAGCCCACGAGACTGACCTCCTCCCTGCCTGAAAAACGCGGCCTAGGACTTACCAAACAAGTCCAACTGCTCCGATGGATCGTAGGCCGGGGCGCTTTCCCGCGTGCGGCGGCGGGGTTTGGGGGTTCTGGGTGTTTCCCCTCGCAAACCGACGGCGATGGTGCTGTGGCGTTCAATTTCCTGCATCACGTCGCGGGCGCGTTGAATCACCGAGGGCGGCAGTCCGGCGAGGCGACCCGCTTCGATGCCGTAGGATTTGTCGGCCCCGCCCGGTTGCACCTGGTGCAGAAAGATAATCTGGTCGGGCATTTCTTTGACGGTAACTTGGTAGTTAGCCACGTTCACCACTAGGGCCGAGAGTTCGTTCAGTTCGTGGTAGTGGGTGGCGAAAATGGTGCGGGCTTGCAGGTCGAGGGCCAGGTATTCCGCCACGGCCCAGGCGATGGAGAGGCCGTCGAAGGTGGCGGTGCCGCGCCCGATTTCGTCCAGCAGCACCAGGGATTTTGGCGTGGCGTGGTTAAGGATGTTCGCCGTTTCGTTCATCTCCACCATGAAGGTCGATTGGCCGCTGGCGAGGTCATCCACGGCACCAACACGGGTGAAGATGCGGTCGCACACGCCCAACCTGGCGGACTTGGCGGGGACAAAACTGCCCACCTGGGCCATCAGTTGAATCAGCCCCACCTGGCGTAGATAGCAGCTTTTGCCGCTGGCGTTTGGCCCAGTCAGGATAATCAAATCCTGTTCATGGGCGGACTCGCGATCCGCTGGAGTGGTGCCTAAATAGGTGGCGTTGGGGACAAAAAATCCCGCTGGCAACAGTTGTTCGACGACAGGATGGCGACCTTCATGGACGGCAATGGCGCGGGAGTCCTCGATTTCGGGACGGCAATAGCCTTGGAAAACGGCTACTTCTGCCAAGCCACACAGCACATCGGCGGCGGCGACGGCAGCGGCAACTTTGCGGATCAGTTCTGCCTGGGCACCGACTTTTTCGCGCAGTTGGTTGAAAATTTCGTACTCCAGGGCGTTGATTTCCGCCTCAATGTTGAAGACTCGCGCCTCCCGTTCCTTCAGTTCCGGGGTGATGTAGCGTTCTTCGTTGGTAAGAGTTTGCTTGCGGATGTAGTCATCGGGGGCTTGGTCGGCGCGGGCGCGGGAAATGCTGATGTAGTAGCCAAAGGCTTTGTTGAAGCCCACCTTGAGAGTGGAAATTCCGGTGCGCTGGCGTTCGGCGGGTTCCAGTTCGGCGATCCACTTTTGGTCATCCACCGCTTGCTGGCGCAGATGGTCGAGCTGGGCGTTCACCCCATCGCGGATCAGGTGGCCCTCGGTCAGGTACAGGGGCGGATTTTCCACCAGATGCGCCCGTAAAGTCTGACCCAACTGCTCCAGTTCCGGCGGTACGTACTGCAAGGCTTTGAGGTAGGGGGATTGCGCCCGTTCTGCCAAGGCCGCCAGTTCTGGCAACCGCTGAAAAGACTCTGCCAAGGCGACCAAATCCCGCGCATTGGCCGTCCCCGATCCGGCCCGACCCGCCAAGCGCTCTAGATCGTAGATTTGCTTCAGTTTGTGTTGCAACATCTGGCGCAGATTGCCGTCCCGCAACAGTTCCGCAATCGTGTCCTGTCGGGCTTGAATGCCCTTCACCTCCAGCAACGGTTGCAGCAGCCAGCGCCGCAAAGTGCGTCCGCCCATGGCCGTCACCGTGCGATCGAGCGCCCACAGCAGCGAGCCGTTGTAGGTGCCGTCCCGCTGGGTTTGGGTAATTTCCAAATTGCGGCGGGTTTGGTGGTCGATCACCAGGTAGGCCGACAGGGTGTAGGTGCTGAGGGGTTGCAACGGAGCCTGCACCGTCTTTTGGGTGTCCTCTAAATAGTTCAGCAAGCCCCCCGCCGCCCGTACCGCCAGGGGCAAATGGTCGCAGCCCAAGCCCTCCAGCGACCGCAGTCGAAACCGCTGCATCAATCGCTGCCTTGCCTCGCTTTGGCTAAAGGGGCCTTGGGGCCGCAGGGTGTAGCAAAACTGGCGAGGGAAATACTCCGGCAACTGATCCGACTTGTCCCCCGGTCGCAGCATCGCCCCCAGGTTGGGCGCATCCACCGGAAACAGCACCTCGGCGGGTTGCAGCCGCAGCAATTCCTGGGAGAGGGCTTCCGTGTCTTCGCCCTGGGTCGTCAAAAATTCCCCGGTCGAGACATCGGCAAAGGCCAGCCCCCAATGGTGCCCCGCCACCACCACCGAGGCCAAAAAGTTATTCTGGCTGGCGCTCAGCATCCCCTCTTCGATCACCGTGCCGGGGGTAATCACGCGGGTCACTTCCCGCTTCACCAAACCCTGGGCCAGGGCAGGGTCTTCCACCTGGTCGCAGATGGCGATGGCATAGCCCTTGTCCACCAGCAAGCTGCAATACCGATCCAGCGCGTGGTGGGGCATCCCTGCCAGGGGCACCCGCCCAATCGCCTTCCCGGCATCTTTGCTGGTCAGCACCAACTCCAGCTCGCGGGCAATGGTAATGGCATCCTGAAAAAAGGTCTCAAAAAAATCCCCCACCCGGTACAGCACCAGCGCATGGGGATACTGCTCCTTCATCTCCACGTAGTGCCGCATCATCGGCGAGAGGTCGTCCCAGTTCACCGAGCGATGGTCGGCGTAGCGCACCGTATGTTTGGCCAACCGCTCCGGCAGGTCAATCTGCGCGGGGGGCAGATCCGAGGCAGACATCTCAGCGGGTGAAGATTCGGGCGGGGACGACTCGATGGCGGATGACTCGATGGGGAAATCAGCAGGAGAACCAGACATGGCGAGGAATAGGACGATCAGCGAGCGAGAGATGCAGCCTCCCAGGGCAAGACTGCTCTGTTTCGCTATCGTTGCATATTCTATCGATAGGACAACGGTGGGACGATATTGAGCGGGTGGTTTAGGCGGCGGCTACCCAATCTGAAGCGGAAAGCTCCGATGTCCAGCCCGATCCATGCTAGGGGAGAGGTTTCTGCGCCCGCTGAGACCGGGGGTGGGCAAGCCCGACATCGTATCGGCCCATAATGGGGAGTCATCAGTCCATCGCCTGCGGATGGTGTGTGGTTGGCCCCCACCCGTCCCGTCGGCTGTTGAAGCAATTTTCTCGGGTGACGTTTTCTATGTCCAAGCCCTCTCGCACCTACCACGATCCGCTGCACGGGGCCATTACCCTCCACGCCAGCGACCCCGAAGAAGCACTGCTGATTCGGCTGATTGACACTCCAGCCTTTCAGCGGCTGCGGCGGATTCGACAAATGGGGCCAGCCTACCTCACCTTCCACGGGGCGGAAAGTTCGCGCTTTACCCATTCCTTGGGGGTGATGGCCCTGGCGCGGCGAGCCTTTGATGGGCTGTTGGAACGCTACCCCAGCCTGCGCCCCCATCGGGCCACCGTCCTCTGCGCCGCCCTACTGCACGACATTGGCCATGGCCCCTTTAGCCACACGGCGGAAGAAATCTTCGGCCTGCACCACGAGGTTTGGACGCAGCGCATTATCCAAGACATTCCCGCCCTGCGCGACCCGCTGCACCAGTATTCCCCCGACCTGATCCCTGCCCTGATGCAAGTGTATGACCACACCCACCCGGTGCCGCTGGTGTGGCAGTTAGTCTCTAGCCAGTTGGATTGTGATCGGCTGGATTATCTCCTGCGCGACAGCTACTCTACCGGGGCCAGCTATGGACGGCTCGACCTAGATCGAATTTTGATGGCGCTGGAACTGGAGCCGGAGAGCCAGCGCCTGGTGGTGGCCCACAAGGGGCTGTCCGCCATCGAGCATTACCTGGTGGTGCGCCATTTCATGTATGCCCAGGTGTACAACCATCCCAAAAATATCGCCGCCACATGGCTGCTGAAATGCGCCTTCAATCGCGCCCGTGTCCTTTACCAAGCCGGAACCCTGGAGGCCGACGACACGGTGGCGGCTTGGCTGCAATCGGCCCAGACACCCCTCGCCCTAGACACCTACCTCGCCGCCGATGATGCCGTTTTGAACTACCACCTCCAGCGCTGGCAGCGCGGACAGGATGCGCTCCTGGCGGATCTTTGCCGTCGCTACGTGGATCGAGATTTGCTGAAGACCTTGGAAATCACGCGCCTGTCGGAGGATCAGCAACAGTCCCTCCTGGCCCAGGTGCAAACCCATTTGAACGAACAAGGCTTGGCGGGGGAAACCTACGCCACCCTAGAGCACACCTGGAGCCGAGGCTACACCACCTACCAAGAGGGCATTCACATGCACATCGACAACGCCTTTGTGGATATCAAACACCTTTCGCCCCTGGTGAAGGTTCTCAGCCAGCCAGCCGAGCGCATTTGGCTGCTCTATCCCCGCCATATCCAGCCCTGGGTGCAAGCCCACTACACGGCGTTCAACCCCGGCTGATGGCTCGGCAGCGCCAGACGACACGGCCCCTGTTGTTGGGCAGGCCGCAGCCCCGACTCTGCCTAGGCCCATAGGTTAAATCGCGCGAGGTGTTGCTTTAGCCGTTCGGGCAACTGGCGGGCCAAATCCTCGGCGGTTTTGAAGGTGAGGCGATTTTGGGCGGGTAGGTCAAAGGGATATTGGCCGGAAATATCGGGTCGTTCCATCTGGGCCAGCAGAATTTGCTCTGGCGGCTTGGCTTGCAGGGCATAGCCCATTTCTACACAGACATGGGGGCTGGGTACGGCAATGATCGGGTCGCCAGCGGATTCTAAAATAGGGGTGCCATCGGCTACAAACAGCAGCGCCTTGGCCATTTTGCGGGTGAGGCGGCTGTTGAGTCGGGCGGGGCCTTCACTGAGGCGATGGCCGACTTCGAGGGTTAGCGGTACGCGGGATTTGGCATTGAGCTTGGCGATGGCGTCGGTGAGCGCCTGGTGCAGTAGTTCCGCCGAGGGGCTGTAGTCGGTTTGGTAGCAGAAGTAAATGATCGGGTCGAGGTGGGCCATCACCTCCCGCTTGGTGAAGTAAATTTCGTGGCTGATCAGATCAATGTTGGCGATGGCATAGCCGCCGCTGCCCTCAATGTAGAACTCCACCACTTCGCCATCTAAGTAGCGCTGAAACCAGGCACTTTGGCGCACGGTGGCGCTGTCGTCCAAAAAATCTGCCCGCAGCGCCGATTTCAGCAGGCTGTTTTTGCTCAGCCTCAGATCGTAGGGGCGTTTTTCTAGGTCGCGCAGGGGCTCGTAGGCTTCTAGATACCAGGCTTTGAGGGCAATAATCGCCATCGGTTCCTCCTCAGCACGGGGCGTATGGGCGTTCCCCTAGCTCAAGTATCGCCTGATTTTAAGCCCTTAGCCTATCTCTGTGCCGCGATTAGATGGGCGAACGCAGACGACACCACAGGGCACGACAGCAGAGGCTCATACCTCATGCTGTGTGATGCAGACACAGATACTTCTGGGATGCCGACACCACAGGGCACGACACCAAGGGCTCATACCTCTGGTTAGGGGTGTGGCTAGGGCGACGGGCCGGGGTTTGATCCACGAGGTTGCTTTTAGGGATTAAACACCTCGTCTTCGATGCCCACCCACCATTCTCCCAGACCCATCATTTCCTGATGGAGTTCGGAGAGTTCGCGCATATAGGCTTCGGGGGAGAGGCTGTCTTTGCGCTCTTGCAGCATCGTCAGGCGCAGCAGCACCAGCAGCCAGGGTTTCGAGATGCCGTCCCGCGCTTCGATGAACTGGGCCAAACTGCGGCTATCTAGCCCCAACCCTGGCCCCAGGCCCAGGCTTTGTCTCAACCGATCTAGGGGCAGACCGAGGGGATCTCCCCCCATAGGGCTATCGTTCCTGTCGTTGGGATCCATGATATTACCTCCGAAGACGACTTGACGACTCTCTGTACTGTAGCCCTAACTTTCAGGCCGTGCAGAGGGCACCTCAGAAATGAGGGACGATCCGCGCTGGGGGCAGGCGTCCCTAGGCCAATGCCCCCAGAAAGCTGAGATGCCGCCCTGATCCCCGCCGATCCTTGGGCTAGGTGAGGGCACCTGCTGCCTCGGTGAGGGAGATGCCCCTCTCTGCGCTTCAGGGACTCTGATACATTGTCTATAGCCCGTCTGTGGCCCTTAGATCGGGACGGGCTGCTGTGTTTGGAGTGCCTGTTGTGACCCTAGCTGCCGAAACCCAAGATTGGTCTGCCCTGCTCCAGCGCTTAATTCAGCGAGAATCCCTCAGCGAACCAGAGGCCGAGGGGCTGATGCGAGGCTGGCTGGGTGAACACATTCCAGAGGTGATGTCGGGGGCGCTGCTGGCGGCGTTGCAGGCCAAGGGCGTCTCTGCTGAAGAACTGGCGGGGATGGCGCGGGTGTTGCAGGGGCAATCCCTCGGCGGTGAGGCCAAAATTACCCACCCCAGCCCTTGCATCGACACCTGCGGCACCGGGGGCGATGGAGCCCACACCTTCAATATTTCCACGGCGGTGGCCTTTGTGGCGGCGGCGGCGGGGTTGCGGGTGGCCAAGCACGGCAACCGTTCGGCCTCCAGCAAAGTGGGCTCGGCGGATGTGCTGGAGGCCCTGGGCGTTCACCTAGAGGCCCATCCCGAACGGGTGAGAACCGCCCTTGATGAGGTGGGCATTACTTTTCTGTTTGCGCGGGGCTGGCATCCGGCCATGAAGGCGGTGGCTCCCCTCCGCAGCACCCTGAAGGTGCGGACGGTGTTTAATTTGCTGGGGCCGCTGGTCAACCCGCTCCAACCTACAGGCCAGGTAATTGGCGTGTACGATCCAGCAGTGGTGACGACCATGGCCAGCGCCCTCAACCAACTGGGTATTCCCCAGGCGGTGGTGCTGCACGGGCGGGAACGGCTGGATGAAGCAGGACTAGGCGACAAGACCGATCTGGCCATCGTGGCGGGTGGGCAAGTCACCTCGGCGGTGCTGGATCCTCAAGAATTTGGCCTTACTTCCGCTCCCCTCAGCGCCCTGCAAGGGGGCGAACTGGAGGAGAACGTGGCCATCCTCAGCGCGGTGTTGCAAGGCAAGGGCACCCCGGCCCAGCGAGACGTGGTGGCCCTGAATGCGGCCCTTTCCCTCAAGGTGGGCGAAGTGGTGAAGGGAGCATCCCTCTCCGAGGAGATCGCCCAAGGAATCGCCCTCGCCCAAGACATCCTCGCCAGCGGAGCCGCCTGGGATAAGCTGCAAGCCCTCGTGAGCTATCTGGCTTAGGGTGCCCCACAACGCTCAGGGTTTGCTGCACCTATAACCCACCCCGAATTAGGCCAATGCCCGCCTTCACGGCCTCATAGCCAAACAGCAGAATCAGGGTGGTGAGGGTGCCCCCCATCACACACAGCACCAGCCCGCCGAGACTAATGGCCCCATCGTCATCTAGCAGTCCAAACCCGGTGACGAAGATGCCGATGGCGGGCAGGGTATTGGTAAGGGGGATAGGAATCATCATCGAAATCGACATCAGGGCAATGGCCACCCCAATCACCACTCGTCCTGGCGGGCTGGCGCATACGGGGGTGAGGCGGGGGCGAGAAACCGCCTCTAACCGCCGCAGCCAAGGGGTGCCAGCGGTGATGATTTTCTGCACAGTTGCTAGGTCAAAGGGCTTGTTGTTCCAAGCAGCGGGCATCCAGGGGCGAGTGCGGCCCACCATGAGCTGCACCGCCAGCAGCAGCATGACAATTCCGAAGGGTACCGAATACCCCGGAGCCGGAATGGGCAAGGCCGAGGGCAAGGCCAGCAGCACGAACAAAAAGCCAAAGGTGCGCTCCCCAGCCAAGGTCAAAATTTCCTTAAGGGTCACTTGGGGCGTCGTCACCGTTTCAAAAAAATAATGGTTCAATTCGGCGGACAGTCGGGCCATAGAGGTTGGGGCTTTGGGAATAGGGGGATTAAAATAGCCGTTGCTAACTCTAGCAAAATTACTGACCATTCCCGTGGGTGTCTGGGCAACCCTCATGGTTCCTTTGTGCTCCCATTCGTAACGCTTTCAATCTTTTACGTTCTCACCCTTGACCACCCCAAAAATGACTTCCCCTCCGCCCACCCCCGACGATAGGTTTAACAGCCATGGCAAAGTCTCCTAAAGCCCGTAATGGCAACGCCCGCGATGGGGACGCCCGCGATAGTAATACCCTCAGTGGGGATGCTTTGGTCAAGGAAGTGTGTCGGCGCATCCGCGTGGCCCGCAGCTATTGGGATGCCCACAACAACGCCGCCTGCCGGGGAGAACGGGAGAAGGCCCTAGCCCTCTACAACCAACTCACCAAGGAACAAAAGGACAAAATTCCCCAAACCCTACGGGTGTGGCTGCGCTATCGCAGCGAGAAATACTTTGGTGCCCACCGCACCCCGCCCAAGGCCAAGGGCCGATCTGGCAAAGGCCACTATCGCCCATCGCCCTGAGCATCCAATCTCCGCTGACTTCAATCGCTGCGAATCTCAGCGTGCCAGCCCCTAGGGACGAAGCGGGCCAAGATGGC